>JAQBZB010000032.1 GCA_027622275.1 Planctomycetota bacterium
TTTGGAGTCCACCGGGCGCGCGGGGACGAACGACGCGGCAGCCTGCTGGACTCCGAACGACAGTCGTGGGAAAGGGTGTGGCAGCAGCGCGAACGTCCCCACACACCGGCGGCTAGCGCCGTGCCGCTCACAAAGGACGGCGTGTCGCTACGCGAGTTACGTCGCTGCCGGTCGCGACTCGATCAAGCGTTTGAGACGCTCGAAATCTTCGTCCATCTTGCGGCTCACTTCGCCGGCGGCGAAGGGAGCGAAGAGGCGGACGAAGCCTTTGTAATCGGTTCGCAATTCTTGCGACAGGTGCGTCTTGTCGCCGTGCGAGTGAAGACTGTACGTCGACACAATGTCGAACGCGGAACTCGTCAGCCGGACTTGGAGGAGTTCGCCGGGCTGCGTGCGCAACACCTCGTCTTCCATGACGAATGCCGCATCGCCTTCGTGAATTGTCACGCGGGACCGCGCGCCCACGCCATGTTCTCCTTCGGTCAACGGTTTGATTTCGGTGACGCCGTCCATCCACTGCAACAGCAGTTCGGGTTCGGTCAGGTAGGTGAAGACCGTTTCGGGCGGCGCGTCGATTTCGACGTCTGTCTGATACACGACGGTTCGGCCTCCGACAACGTACAGCAGAGCCACGACCGACACGAGTATGCCGATCGCGACCAGTCCGATTTTGATCAGCTTGCGTTTCATGTTGCCTCCGATTCCGCGCGTTCCAAACAGCGGCCGATGCGGGCGAGGCAGCGGTCTTTGCCGAGGATTTCCAAAGCCTCGAACATGCCGAGGCCGACGCCCTTGCCGGTGACGGCGACTCGTAAGGCGTGGATGATGTCGCCGATCTTGATGTCGTGCAGTTCGATGAATAAACGCAATGCGGCTTCGCATGTGGCGCGGTCGAAGGGCTCGGTGTCGGCCAAGATGTCGCGAAAACTCGACAGCAAGGTCGCCGCGCCGTCCGCGCGAACGCGTTTGTCAAAGGCTTTGTCATCGTAAGTCATCGCCTCGTCCGCGACGAAGAACTCGTCGAACTCCAAGATGTCGCCAGCGGTCTTGAGGCGGTCGCCGGCGGCTTCGACGATCTTGGTCAACAGCGGCGCGGTGTCGCAGGGGGGCGGCGACGCGATGAGGCCGGCCTTTTGAAGAAACGGCACGACCAGTGCAACCTTTTGCTTGATCGGCAACTGCTGCATGTGTCGCAACTGAAAGGCGGATAGTTTTTGTGGATCGAAGCTCGCGGGCGATTTGTTGACTCGCTCCAGCGAAAAGTGCCGGATCATCTCGTCGCGCGTGAACTCCTCGGTCTTGTCGTCCAACGACCAGCCTAGCAGCACTAAGTAATTGAGGATGGCCGCGGGCAAGTAGCCGACTTCGCGGTAAAAGTCGACGATGACGGGATTGAAGGTATCGGCGGTTGTCTCGTGACCAATCGCGGCGGCGATGGCGTTGCCGTGATCGCACAGGCTCTTGAAATCGCGATTCTTGAGATACTTGTCGAGCTTCCGCTTGCTGATCTTGGCCGTGCCGCCGGGTTCAGCCACGTAAGGCAGATGGGCGTACTCGGGCAACTTGCAACCGAGGCACCGTGCGATGAAGATCTGACGCGGCGTGTTCGACAAGTGCTCTTCGGCGCGAATCACGTGCGTGATTTCAAAATCCGCGTCGTCAACGACGCTGGCCAGATGGTACAGGCAAGAGCCATCACCGCGCTGGATGACGTGGTCTTGTTCCTTCGCCCAAACGAACGAGACGTCGCCGCGAATCAGGTCGCGAAACTCGCACTTGCCTTCGCGAGGCATCTTCAAGCGAACAACGAACTGTCGGCCTTCTCCTTCGTAGGCGGCGGCTTGTTCGTCCGTTTCCGCCATCCAACGCCGGCTGTAAACAAAGTCACGCTTTTCTTTTTCGGCAGCGGTCCGCTCGGCTTGCACCTCGTCGGTCGTGGCGTAGTCGCGATAGGCGAAGCCCGCTTCGAGCAATTGTTTCGCGGCGGCTTGATGCCGATCGCTGCGTTGCGATTGATAGTAAGGAGCATGCGGACCATCGACGCCCGGCCCTTCGTCCCAATCGAGCCCCAGCCAACGGAAGCCCGCCAGGATCGGTTCGAGAGCGGCTTCGACATTGCGCTGCTGGTCGGTATCGTCGATCCGCAGAATGAATTGACCGCCGTGCTTGCGGGCAAACAGCCAATTGAACAGCGCCGTGCGGACTCCGCCGATGTGAAGATAACCGGTGGGACTGGGAGCGAAGCGGGTACGAACGGTCATCGGATACGGATGCCTGGAAGTGGGTCGGTCGTCGATGAGTGTGGTTGTACTCTTTGACTGTGATCAGTGGCAAGTGATGGGCGACAAGAGAAAGAATACGAGCACGACGCGCAAGCGAGTGGGTTCTTGGCGGACGGAACTCACTCGCTGGCGCGTCGTGCTTGTATTAACGAGCAGACGATCAGTCTTCGCTGTCGTCGTCTTGCCGATCCTGACGCCGCTGTAACTTTCGAAGCCGCCGCTTTTCGGCCTTCGACATTGGGCGAGGGCCGCCGACAACAGCCGGTTCGGCGGGTGCGCTGACTGTCTTCTGAATGGAAGTCTTGCTGATCGTGGGAACCGCCGCAGGTGCCGAGTCGGTGGTCGGCTTCTCGTGCGCCGCATCGACTCGTACATTCTTCGAGCCGACCACTTCGGTGCGTCGGCTTAACGGACCGCGAGCCTTCTTGGGCGCACTCGGCTCGGCAACGACTGGCTTGGTGCGACCCGCGCGGCGCGTTCCCTGAGCCTCCTGATAGACATGTCGTCCGTATAACGCCACGGAATACACAAGGCAGAAGTGCCCCGCCAATAACGTCGCCGAACTCGCGATTACGCGAGCCAGTTCCGCGGCGTTGAGCGCCGGGTGGAAGTTGGTGACCACGCAACCGACGTACGAACCAGCGGCCAGACCTAAAAACGATGCGGCCAGACGCGAGCCTTTGACTTCGATCGCGAGCCGAATCAAGCAGGTTGTAACGGCGATTCCGGTGAGCAAGACGGACCAGACGGCTCCGTCACCGAGCAGCTTTGTACCCGTCAGTTGAATCATGGCAGGTTGGAAGATCGCGCGTGCGCCAGTCGCGGCGTCAAAACTGCCAATCATGAAACAAGCGGTTGCCCACTGCCACATCCGGTATCGACCGCGGTAATCGTCCAGGCGATGCCGGCGGATCAGGTACACCAACATGGAGGTGGCGGCTCCGATGACCAGTGTCAGCGAAGCGAACCAATGGGCGATGTTACCACGGGCCGTCAAATCGAAGACCGCGAGCGACGCGTGAAGCGACTCGGGCAGGCCGACCAGCAAGCGCGCGTAAAGCAGCTCGATCCCTGCAATGGCGAATCCGCCGCCAAGCAGCAACGCGACGAGCGTGAGCGCCCGTTGAGGAAGCAGCGAGGTGATCGGCGTTTGACGTTGAGCCAACGCCGCATCCGGGTAGACACGATCATCGGCATCTTCACGATTCTGCCGCGAATCGTCGGCCTCAGAAGCTTCCCGACCCGGTGCCGCAAGCCTTTCGTCGCGAAAGACGCGCCGCCGCCGCTCGTCTCCCTGACCACTCTGTCGAAACTGCATAACCTGCTACCGCCTAACTTGAAGAGCGATTCCTTTCACTCTCGCACGCGAGAACGCAACTCTTCAGACTTCGGCAAACGCGCGGTGCGGACTGTACTTGTAAGCGGTGAAAGGCGCACACGTCTCCTGGCCGTACGATGACCGAGAACCATGCAACTCGACGCAATCGTTACGGTCGATACCTGCGGGTCATTCGTCGCGATCCATTTCGCGTCTTTGCCGTCAAACTCGGAGTGACGGCTGCGATCCACATGAATCGCCCAGTTGCTTCATCTAATGTGCCTTGCCGTGTTTGACCTTAGTTGTGGCGCAACCTACGTTTGTGAAGCTTCCGTTGACGGCGGTCGTTGGATTCTTCTCGACAGTACCAACGGCAACCGCGAGAGACCTAACAGCTTCTGCTCGCTGGGATCGCGATTATTGAATATGGATTCACCACTTACATCGAACCCCCGTTCTGACCTCGAGGTATCGCGGCGCGCGAAAGACGCCGAGAATCGCTTGGCGGCACTGTCGTCGTTACTCGATTCGATCGACAACCACGCGAACACAGATCCGCTAGCGCCGAAGGCCAAGCCGAGTCCCCACGAGTCGCAGTTGGTGTTGGCTCGGCTTGGAATGGCGAGCAGCTTGTTCATTGCGTTGCGGGCCAAGCATGCACCGACGGCGGCACATTGCTTGCGAGTCGCTCTTGGAGCGTCGTCGTGGGCCATGGCGATGAATCTGCCAGAGGAGCTGCGCGACGATATCGAAGTTGCCTCGCTATTGCACGATGTCGGCAAAATTGGGGTCCCGGACCACGTATTATCGAAGCCGGGCAAACTCTCGGGCGAAGAATTGCTCTTGATGGAAAGGCACCGACAGCTGGGCTGCGAGATTCTTTCCGGCTGTTGCACGACGAAGAACGTCCTGGACATCGTGCAATACATCCCCGGCTGGTACGACGGAACGAAACATGGCTTCGACCGGGGAGGAGAAGATCTTCCGCTGGGGGCTCGAATGATTGCGGTCGTTGATGCCTTCGATGCGATGACCACCGATCACGTTTACCGCCGGGCCTTGTCGCGTGAGCGAGCCGTTGCGGAATTGTTTGAGTTCTCGGGGACACAGTTCGATCCACAACTCGTCAAACGCTTTTGCGAGCTGCTAAGTCAAGACCAAGTCCGGTTCACGGAGACGGTCGCTCGTCGTTGGTTACAGCAGATCAGCGTTGATGCTTCCAATCGATATTGGTCACTTTCCGACGCGACACCAGGCAGCGCTTTGGGCACGCGTCAAACAGAAGCGCCGTATTACGAACGGCTGCTCGAGAGCATGCACGACAGCGTGGTGTTCGTGGACGAAAACCTGCACGTCAAGGTATGGAACCGGGCCGCCGAACGCTTAACGGGAATCAGCGGACACAGCATCGTCGGCAACACTTGGACGCCGGATCTGGTTCGCTTGAAGGACGAGCGTGGAAACACGATCCCCGACGAAGAGTGTCCGATCGCTCAGGCGATGAAATCGGGAACGCAGTCGTTCCGCCGATTATCACTTCTTGGCAGGAGGAAAGAACGCGTTTCAGCAGATGTACATGTCGCGCCTGTCTTGCGGGCGGACGGCATCGCACGGGGCGCGGCGGTCATTTGGCACGATGCCTCTTCACAGATTACGTTGGAGGAACGCGTTGAGTCGTTGAACGAGAAAGCAACGCAAGATCCCCTGACGAAGTTGTCGAATCGCGCGGAATTCGACCGTGTCCTGGAAGCGTTCGTCAAGAATCACGTTGAACAAGGTGAGCCCTGTGCGATGATCATGTGTGATATCGATCACTTTAAGAAGATCAACGACGTTCACGGCCATCAAGCAGGCGACGAAGCATTGATCCTGTTTGCAGGCATCCTCCAGGGACACGCTCGTACCGGCGATCTTGTGGCTCGTTATGGCGGTGAAGAATTCGTCGTTCTTTGTGCCGACTGTGACAACGCGACCGCGACTCGGCGAGCGGACGCGTTGCGGCGAGCGGTCTCGGAACACGCGCAACCATCGCTCGGCAACAAGTGTGTCACGGCCAGCTTTGGCGTCACGGAAGTTCAAGGGGGCGATACGCCGGAAACCTTCCTGAATCGAGCCGATCGCGCATTGCTGCAAGCCAAAAGTAATGGCCGGAACATGGTCGTCCAGCTTGGAACGGGGATCTGCGAAGACGAAGGGAATCCAAAGACTTCAAATTGGCTTGCTTGGTTCCGCGAGTCGCCCGCGGCGGAAGTGCTCTCGCGGCGATTGATGACTGTCGTGCCGATGAAGATCGCGGCTGAAAAGCTGCGAGGATTCGTTGCCGATCATCATGCTCAAATACTCGAACTCAGCGACAATCGCGTCACGCTGAAGATCGACGAAACACATTCCGCTCTTGCCAAGCTAGGGAGCGATCGGTCCGTACCGTTTGTCATGGAACTGACCTTCGACGAAGCCGGTGGCGGAACGGGGCCGCGCGGGGTGGTGCTTCAGCAACGGACCATCATCCAAGTCGCCATTCGGCCGCGTCGACACCGAGACCGGCGACGACGAGATATGCTGGAGCGGGCGCGGCAGTTGCTGGTCAGCCTCAAGTCGTACCTGATGGCTCAGGAGTACATGGAAGATCCACCCGAACCCGAATTCGAAGATTCCCAGGATCAATTCCTGAAGAAGTCGAAGAAGTTCCTTTCCTACTGGCTGAGTGAGTGATTCGCTGACGCGCGTTGGGCGGGCACGCTGTGGGCCGACCTTGATGCGTGGGAGAACAAGTAGAGGGGCGTCGACATGTCACGAATCGGTGCAACCATCTCTGGCCTGGATCAGTACTTCCTCTCGCATCTTCGCAGGGTGGACGAACAGGCACTGCAGAGCGCAATTCGGCTGGTAACCGGCAAGCAGGTACCGAAGCCTTCGTTCGACCCGTCTGCCTTTGTTTTGATTAGCGGCTTCGAGAGTCACCTGAACGTCATCGAGAGTACCAAGACACAGGTGGACGTCGCGGCGAATCTTGGTTCGGAAACACAGCTTGTGCTGGACCAAACCCGTTCCAACTTGGGTGCCATCCGGGATGCGCTGCTATTGGACGAAGATCTGTCCTTGTCCAGCGAAGATCGCGACGCACAGCAGGCGGGCGTGGACGCCGCGATTCTGGCCATCCGCGACCTCGCCGGAACCGAGATCAACGGACGTCGTGTCCTCGACGGGTCGGTGAACTACACGTTCTCCGGCCGCGACCACACCCAGATCAAAGAGATTCAAGCGTTCTCGATTCGGGAGACGAGTTTTTCTGGAACCGTGTCGTCTGCCGCGACACGATCGAGCGAGCAATACACAGGACTTCTCGGCAAGATCTCCACTGGTGACGCGTCGTTTACATTGACTGGCAAACGTGGCAGCACGACGATTTCGGTCACCAACTTAGAAGCGCTGACCGACGTGCGCGATCGAATCAACGCCGAGAGTCACAACACGGGCATTACAGCTTCGGTGTCGGGCGACCAATTGGACTTTACAACCGTGGACTATGGTGATGATGCGACAATTGAGATCGATCTGATTTCAGGGACGTTCACAACGAGCACAACCGCGACCGGACAGGATGCAGTCGTCACGATCAACGGTAAGGCGATCTCTGGCGCGCAAGTCGATGGCAATCGTGTGAGCTACACGAACAACGGGACGCACCTCTCCTTCGAGTTTCAAGCGGGATTCAGTGGCGCGTTCAATACGGTGACTGTTTCGGATGGGAGGACGCAAAAGTTCGCGTTAACACCGGATATCAGCAAACTGACGACTTTCGCATTGCCGGGAATCCAACCGGAGTTGCTCGGTGGTACGAGCGGCTCGCTGGCCGATTTGCTGAGTGGCGGTTCGTTGTCAGGACTTGGCTCAAACACTTCCGGGGCGTTGCGCGTCGTCGATGAAGCACTTGCCAAGCTCACCATGCTCGAAGGGCGAGTCGATGCCTTCGCGGACGTGACCGTCGAGTCGGCGTCGAAGTTGCTGGAAGGACTCAAGGGTGCGGTACAGGACACCCTCGACAGCTTGAACAAAGTGAACGAAGACGAAGAGAGTCTGAAACTCGCCAAGAACCAGGCGCTGGCTTCGAGCACCCTCTCGGCGCTGGCGATCGTCCAACAACAACGCTTCAATGCGCTCGGTCTCGTGCAACTCCTGGCGGGCATCTGACGACGTGCGCTCGACCCACGCGGGTCTTTGCCCCGATTGTGGTTGCCTTGCGCATCCATTATGCTGCGCAACTGGTGTTCCAATACCCATTTACGTGTTGTGGTTCGTCGTCGGCTCGGCCGCGATTGGGTTGCATCACGATCTGAACTCGGCGGTTGCACACAAAGGAGAATCGCATGGCTTACTCATTGCCGGAATTGCCCTACGCACACGACGCCCTCGCACCACACATCGATGTCCGCACGATGGAAATTCATCATGGCAAGCATCATCAGGCTTACGTCAACAACGTGAACGCAGCCACGGAAGGCTTGAAAGTGCCCGACTGTGTTGGCGAGTTGATCTCGGATCTGTCGCAAGTTCCAGAGGACAAACGCGGAGCCGTCCGCAACAACGGCGGTGGGCATGCGAATCATTCGTTGTTCTGGAAAGTGATGGGCCCCGGCTGCGGAGGTGCTCCGTCAGGTGATTTGGCAGCCGCGATCGACGCGGATCTCGGCGGCTTTGACGCGTTTAAGGAAGCGTTTTCCAAAGCAGCGGCCACGCGGTTCGGCAGCGGTTGGGCGTGGTTGGTCGTGAAAGACGGCAAGCTCGCGGTCGGCTCGACTGCCAATCAAGACAGCCCGCTGATGGGCGATGCCGTGGCTGGCATGAGCGGCACGCCGATCCTGGGACTCGATGTCTGGGAACATGCGTACTATTTGAACTATCAGAATCGCCGTCCGGATTACGTGGCAGCGTTTTGGAACGTCGTTAACTGGGACGCGGTCGCCGAGCGGTTTGCCAAAGCGAAAGACTAGTTGGACAGCGCCACTTCGTTCGTTTAGCGCCCAGCCGAAGGTGTCGGCACTGCCACCAAGCCGGTGCCTTCGGTTGGGCGCTAAACGACAGATCACATCGAGTTGATACCGTGAAACTCATCATCGCGATTATCCAACCGAACAAACTCGAAGCGGTCAAAGCGGCGCTGACGGAAGTTAAAGTCTTTCGCTTGACGGTGATGGATTGTCAGGGATTCGGTCGCCAAAAGGGTCAGACCGAAGTCTATCGCGGCCACGAGTTCACGGTGAATCTGTTGCGCAAGGTACAGCTACAAATCGCGGTTAACGACGAGTTTGTTCAACCCACCGTCGATGCCATTCTGAAAGCTGGCCGAACCGGCGAGAAGGGCGAGATTGGTGACGGCAAGATATTTATCCTCCCGATGGACGACTGTGTCCGCATCCGCACGGGCGAGCGCGGCAGTGAAGCAATTTAAGGACGCCACGTCCTTTTTCGGGAGTTGCATCGCGTTCGACGGGCCGGAGTCGAAGACGGCATTCGCCTGATTGATGATGATCGTGCGTAGACGCACCCTCGCTTACCGCGTAAGATGGACGTTGAGTCGTGTGGGATCTTTGCTCCAAGTTCCTTTCTTCTTGCTGTTGCTTCTCGCGTAGCGTAATTAACTAAGTAGCTCACGCCATCACGAGGAACGAGACGGAAGCCGGGTCCCGATCGGTATCCGTCCCGCACGCCATGTCGTATCGGACGCTCGGGACGCCGAGCGTTGTCTCCATTCTCTGTGAAGTGCTTCTCGGTCGCGAGTTGAGTGTGCGCGGACGCTTCTGGTAATGGGGCGCGCGTGGCTGGAGGTGTCGCCGGATGAGCGAGAAGAAGCCCACTCCCTGGATTTCCCAGCCGAGCGGTAAAGTCTGTCCTGTTTGCGGGACGCGAACCTACTCGAAGGAAGGCATCCATCCGCAATGCGCGGTTCATCAGGCCGACGCAGTTCGCTCCGAGAAACTGAAAGCGGATCGAAAACGCGAAGCCAGTGTGCCTAAACCATCCACCTGGACCAAGAAAAAGTGCCCGAAGTGTGGCAGCGAATCGCATGTGCGACGGAAAATGTGCGATTGCGGTCATGCCTTTTTCTGAACGCGGCTTGCCTCCGGCGACTCAAGGACATCCTTGTGGTCCGCTATCGGTTCGAGCAGTTTGGACGGCTTTGAAGTCGAAACACTTCGAGGATTCATACCATTGTTGCGCCTCGTACCCGTTTAACTGAAGGGAGCCATCGTGACCCAAGACACGAAGCTGACCGCCTCAATCATCGCTGACATGCGGTTTATCCGCTGCGATCAATGCAAAGTTGCGATCCACGATGATCTGGCCACCGATTGCCCGGTGTGTGGAGCTTGGTTCGACTCGATCGTCTCGAACCACACTGGGTTGGCCCAAAAGCTTTCCGCTAAACGCGAGCAGGCGGGCGTGACAAGCTGCAAGGCACGATGATCTCACATCGCCACCAATTTGCTGAGCACATCGCGTGGCATTGACGAGAAATGCATGCGTGCTAGACTGGTGGCTTGGATAGGTGCGAGACATGACACGCGTATTCGTGTCTTGTTCGTTCAACTTCGAGACTGCGGCACCCGGACGCCCCATCGGGCAAGATGACTGACTTGTGCGTCCCGGTATCTTTGCTTTCGACCGCGATTGATTCTCTTGCTCCTGAATCACATCGGTGCCGGCCTTCGGGTGTGTATCCCGTTCTATCACCGGACCGAAGTCAGTCGATTTGCCTCGTTCTGACAACCGCGAGCCGACAGCTATTGCGGAGTGGCGATTTCCAGTGCCACTCGCCCCAGCCCTTTCTCGAAAGTAAGTCACGTTTATGAAGTTTGAATCCCTCTCGCTCTGCGAACCCTTATTACGAGGCTTGCAGCAGGCGGGTTACGATGAAGCCACTCCCATCCAGCAGAAGGCGATCCCCCAGGTTCTCCAGGGTCGCGACTTGGTCGGTTGCGCCCAAACGGGTACCGGCAAGACAGCCGCCTTCGCGCTGCCGACGTTGCAACTGTTAATGGCGCCAGTTGCCGAACCAACGGGCGCGTCGCGGCGACGCCAACGCAGCGGTCGGCGAGCCATTCGCAGTCTCATCCTGTCACCCACGCGCGAACTGGCGGGACAAATCGCCGAGAGTCTGGCGACTTACGGCCGATTTACGGGCTTGCGTCACGCGGTCATTTACGGCGGCGTCCGACAAGGCCCGCAAGTCCGCGTCTTAGACGCCGGCATTGATATTCTCGTGGCCACACCAGGTCGTCTGCTGGATCTGATCGGGCAAGGTTTCGTCGACCTCGCTGCCGTGGAAATCCTCATTCTTGACGAAGCCGACCAGATGCTCGACATGGGTTTCATTCACGACCTGCGGAAGATCGTCGCTCACGTACCCAGTCGCCGCCAAACGCTGATGTTCTCAGCAACCATGCCGCCGGCAATTCGCAAGTTGGCGGGACAGTGGTTGAGCCGTCCCTTCGAAGTGCAAGTGACGCCAATCGCCTCGACACCCGAACGCGTGTCACAAACCGTTCACTTTGTGCAGCGGCAGGATAAGGCAGCCACCCTCACTCGGTTTCTGAATGAAACTCGTCGCTCAAAGACGCTCGTGTTTTCCCGCACCAAGCGGGGCGCTGACAAGATCGCCCGTTGTCTGCAACGTGATGGGATTCGAGCCGTTGCAATTCATGGAGATAAAAGCCAAGCTAAGCGAGACGCGGTAATTCGTGAGTTCGGTTCCAAGCGGCCTCCCGTTCTTGTTGCGACCGACCTGGCGGCGCGAGGGCTGGACTTTACGGACGTTTCGCATGTCATTAATTACGACTTGCCGGATACCCCCGAAGTTTACGTTCACCGCATCGGGCGCACGGCGCGGGCGGGGGCTTCGGGACAGGCTGTTTCTTTCTGCGATAGCGATGAACGGCGACAACTCCGCATGATTGAGAAGCTGACCGGACAAGCTGTTCCCGTTGAGAAGTTGCCGGCGTTGGCGGACAATTTGCGATCGCCTGCTGTCACATCCGAGACTGGCCTGAAAGACACTCGCAAAAAGGGCGCGGCTGAAGGAGGCAGGCAACGTCCCGCCAAACATCGCGCTCGACACAATTCGCAATCATCGCGAGCCGGCTCGTCCAATTCATCGACTGGATCAAGACGGCGCAGGGCTGCAAAGGCGTCTCGCAGTCGTCCCAAGGAACGGTCGGGGGTCGCTGACTGAGCAGCGTTGCGACGGCGGATGCCATCGCGTCTTGGTTCACCTACAAAAGAGAAGTTCACCTACAAAAGAGAAGCAGTTTAGTAGTTTTAACTTTCGGAGGAAACGGAAATGCCACAAGGTACTATCAAGAAGTTGATCGCGGATAAAGGATTTGGGTTCATTGCCGGTGATCGGGGTGAGATCTTTTTTCACCATTCCGCGCTGGTCGGGACGACCATCGAGGCACTGAGTGAGGGGCAGTCCGTCGAGTATGAAGAGGGTCGAGGTCCCAAAGGCCCCCGCGCCGAGAATGTTCGACCGGCCTAGTTTTCAGAACTTCCAAGGGGAAGGTAACCTTGCGCGACGGATCGCATCAGCGCCCTCCCCGATTGGTCGTTTTTTGCGTCGATCCACTCGCTGGATCAAGTCAGATCGTACGAGCCTTTACGCGGGAGAGAGCTGTGTTGTCCCCATCCGAGAAAACGGTCATGCGTACATTCCGGCAGTATCTGGTAACGCCGGGCGAAATGTTGTGCTTCTTCGGTCCGAACCTGGAGCGACACAAAGCGGCGCTCCAACAATTGACAAAAAGGGATTTGCTCGTCAAAGAGCATTTTCAAGGAGCCTACTCCTTGACGCACGCTGGATTTGAAGCGATGAAGTCATCCGACAAATAGCGGCAACGCATTTGTGTTCGTCATACTTCAGCCGATTCATCCAGCGATGGGGTTTCGTCGGCTGACTGCGGCTCGCTTTGAGCCAGTTTCTTCTTCTGCTTTGACGCCCTCTTCTCTTCGGCTTTCCGTTTCTTCACGGCGTCTCGCTGATGTTTCTCGAACGTCATTCGATTTTTTGCCATATTTTCAAAAAGGGTTCTACCTACTCCAAGCGGGAAGGGGGGAAAGAGAATCTGAGGTGAGCCGCCGAGTTCCCGTTGCACGTGCTCTTTCGGCGTAACAGCCGTAAAACGACTATACCTCCTTGCGTTCGAGCGTCATAGGTCATGTACCGGCCAGCAACAGCTTCGCGGCATCGCCGATCGCGCGGGCCTCTTCTTCGCCAATTTCGCACAGTAGCGGCATTAGTGGACCCATCGTCGCGATGCCGGACAACGTGACCGCTGTGTGCAAGACACGGACGGGGTTGATGGAATTGCGCAATTCTTCCAGTGCCGAGAAGATCTGGCGAATCTCTTCGGCTCTCTCGTAATCGCCTGCCTTGATCGCTTGGAGCATCTGCATGGACAGCCGCGGCGCCACGCAAACGCATCCGGACGTAAAGCTGGTCAGGCCAAAGTCGCGCAGATGCGTGATCGCCGGTTGTTCGCCGATGCCACTGACGATTCGCGATGTTCCGATGGCGTCGACCAACGCGCGGAGGTAATCGTCACTGGTCGTGTCGTCGCGAACGATCGCGTATTTGATCCAGGACAGCAGCCCATCGTCCATCAATTGTTTGACACGAGCGACATCGATGAATCCGTCGTGCTTGATGTAAAGAACTGCTGGCCGGTTCACCTTTTCGACGAAGTGGCGGACGGCGGTGGCCACACCAGTGGGCGTCGCCACATCACGTGTCGGCAGAATCATGGCCGTGGGAAACGGCATGTCGCGCAGGATCGCCGCCTGGTCCATCATCATGCCGTAGCCGGGGCCGACGGATGGAATCACCAGCGACTGCTCGCCTGCGGTCTCCGCCAGCATGTCCACGAGATCCGCGTACTCGCTCAGGGCGATGTGGTACAGAATCGCGTTGCCGCCGTACAGCAGCGTCGTCACGCCACCGGCTTCAAGATGGCGGATCTGCTTCTCATTTTCGGCGCTGTTGAGCGACAAGTCGGGATTCCGCGCCAACGGTGGTACGGCAATGACGGAGGCGGCGAGCGTCTCTGAAGTAATTGTGTTGGTGTTCATCGTAATGGCGACAATCCCTGTGATGTGTGTGGGAGCATGGTGGTTCGGTTCTATTTGACTCGAAATTCGTGAATGATGTCTTCGTCCAATTCGATCCCCAGCCCAGGACCGGCGGGCACCGGTACCCGGCCATTCACCAGCGGCGGCAGATTCTTGACCAGTTTTCGCATGAGCGGCGAGGGACGTAAACAGTACTCAACCAAATCACCGTTGGGAACCGAGGCCATCCAGTGCAGCGACGCACAGAGATTGATGCCTGTGCTGAAGCAGTGCGGCACCGCACGGCGTCCGTGCGTTTGGCACATGTCCGAGACACGGCGGCAGACGGTCAAGCCGCCGCAAAACGCGACGTCGGGCTGGACGACATGCACACCGCGCTCGATCAGGTCTTCAAAGTCATAGTGCGTCACATCGCCTTCACCGGCCGCGATTGGAACGGGCGAGATCGGACACAACGCGGCGTAACCTTTACGATCATCCTGCGCGAGCGGTTCTTCGAGCCAGGCGATGCCCAACGGGGCGAGCAACTCGGCGCGAGCCACGGCCGTTGGCAAATCCCACGCGTGTCCTGCGTCGACCATCAGATCACGTTCTTCACCGAGCACGTCACGGGCTGCTTGAACGTGGGCCAGGTCGGTCGCCGCGTCTTTCCCGAACGGCCCCCAGCCGAATTTGGCCGCCGTCAAACCGAGTTCGACAAACTCGCGGGCCAGCGCAGCCGTATCGTCCGGCGTGTCGCCGAACAAGACGCTGGCGTAAGCCCGCACGGTGGTGCGCTGGGCTCCGCCGAGCAATTCATAAATCGGCTTGCCTTCCGCCTTGCCTTTGATGTCCCACAACGCAATGTCCGCGCCGCTGATGGCGTGAATCGCCGCGCCGCGACGACCGTAGCGATTCGTTTCGTAATACATCTTCTCCCAGAGGCGTTGCGGATCGAGCGGATCTTCGCCGATCAGAATCGACGTCAGGCCGTGCCGCCGCGCGGCCGATCGCGGCGCTTCGAAGCAGGCCTTGCAGACATACGACTGGCTGGTGACTTCGCCAATGCCGGTAATGCCGGCATCGGTTTCAATCCGCACCACGAGCACATCAAGCGTCCCGTCCGGGATCGCCTCGACAACCGGGACTCGCAAATGAATCGGTTCGACGGCGGTAATCTTCATGGCGCGTTGTTCTCGAAAGGTGAGGGGACTTCTTCGTCCAGCGGGAAGATGGGCCGCACACAGTTTGTGAACGGCAGCGAGCGGAGGTTGGCGCTGGTCGAGCCAGGGACATCCACCGGTACGATCAAGCTGGCGATCGATTCGTACCAGGTCCGAAAGCCGTTCGGCGATTTTACAACAACCAGATCGAAGTCGACAGGATTCAAGCCGTGGCATTCGAACACGCGACGCCCGACGACGTAAACCGGCCGCTCGGTAACCAAGACCGTAACCGGACCAATCTGCAGGACTGCCACACGACCGCTGCGCGCGGTGGTGCCGTCTTCGTAAGAAAAACCTCCGTCGTGCAGACTGACGACACGCGCAGTGACCGGCAACGGCGTGAATCGAACTGGATCGCGAGTTCCGCCGAGCGTCACCTTGATCGTCGCCCCAACTCCGGCGGCGAATGCCTGCTCGATGGCCGGGGCATCGACAATCGGTACGAGCGACTTTTTGGAGAATCCCGACGACAACAGTCCTTGCAAGATGGCGTTGCTGTCTCCCGCCGCGCCGCTGGCTGTGGCGTCCGCGGCGTCGGAGAAGACGACTAGGCCGCGTGCGTGACCGGCCTGTTGAATCGCATCTTCCAGCGATGTCAACGCTGCCTGAAACAGTTCGCGGTGTTCCCACATGAATCGCCCGATGCGTTCTGCGTCCGCGCGAGCACGCGGCAAATCACCGTCGGTCGTGACCAACACATTCGATTGGAGCGCCGGCACATCCGTGAACGCATTGCCGATGATCACGCCGGCCGCAAGTCCGCCGTCGGACGCTTCAACCGCTTGGCACATGCGAATCGCTTCACCGAAACGCCCCGTCGCCGTCAAGAGTTCATCGCCACGCACCAACATGGGCAACTGGACACGAGCGACAGTTGGATGCAGCTTCCCGCCGAGCAAATCGATCAGGTTGCGTGCGGCCCGCTGACCGGTCTCGTAGTGGTCGGTGTGCGGGTACGTGTGATAGGGGACCAAGATGTCGGCGGCTTGGATCATGCGATCGGTCAGCACGGCGTGCAAGTCCAACGACGCGACGATCGGCCGGTTGGGAAATCGCTTGCGAAGTTCCGCCAGCAGCAGACCCTCCGGGTCGCCTTCGCGCTCGCCGGCCATCGCTCCATGCAGGCACAGATAAAGTCCGTCGACTTCCGGGTGGTCGTCTGCCGCGAGGAGCATTTCATGGATCAAACGATCGAGGTCGGTCTGAGCGACCCGGCCTCCCGAAACCGCCGAAGCCGCGACGGTCGGCGCGACGTCGATGCCAGCCTCGGCAAATAGGTCGAGTGCTCCGGCAAGTTCCGTCCGCGTGGCACGGAATGCGTCGATCACTTCTTGTCCGACGTACACCGAGAAGTCGTCGTAGCGTGTCGGCGCGGGATTGAACGTGGCTGTCTCTTGTTTTAATTCGCCGATGAGGATGCGTGGCATGAGCGGTGTTGTTTCGTTGTTGTGTCAAAGTAGCCGTCACGCTCCGCCGTGACGAGCCTGCCAGTTTGAGGTCAAGCCACAATCAGACGTCTTCTTGGGTGAAACATCTTGTGGGTAAGGCTCATCACGACGGAGCGTGATGGCCACTTTCCGCCAGATGCCTCATGCGCAATCCGCCGCCACCCGGCAAGATCTCGCCGCGACGGATCGTTGTTGCGGCTGTCAGCAGTTCATGGCCAACGCGTGTTTGCCGATAACTGTCAGTGAATTCGAACCGGCCTTCGTGCCGCTCTAAGACTGCGATGTCCGCGATCGTCCCGACGCGCAAGGTGCCGATTTCGTCCGCGCGTTTGAGAATCTGTGCCGGGCGGGTTGTCGACATCTCGATGACGCGCTCGATCGGCACGCCGAGCATCAGGAACTTGCTCATCGTCGTCGGCATGTCGTAAACCGGGCCGTGGATATTCTTGGTGTGCAAGTCGGTGCTGATCGTGGTCGGCTCGAAACCGTCGTCGAGCGCCGCTTGGACCACTTCCCATTGGAAGCTGCCATAACCGTGCCCCACGTCAAAAATCACGCCACGTTCCGCCGCGTCTCGGATGGCTGGATAGATTTTTCCCGCGTCGTCGGTCACCCGCGTACTGCCGCCTTTGAAGCAATGCGTGATGCAGTCGCCGGGTGCGAGCGCTTCGGCGAGTTCCGGGATCGGCATCGGGCTCTCGCCGATATGCACCATCAGCCACGTCTCGGATTCGCGCGCGGCGCGAATGGCGGCGCGTAAATTCGACCAGCCTTGCTCGCCTTCGCCGATGATGTGCTTGCCGGCGCGAATCTTCACGCCGACGGCTACATCGCCATGTTGACGAATCGTCCGGACAACGCCATCCGGATCGGCGTAGCGCGGGTCGAGCAATTCACCCAGGTTGGCCGCAACGAGGCCGATGCACGAGAGATTCACTAGCGCCAAGAGCTGGGTCCGAGCCCGGTCGATGCCGTCACGCCGGAAAGCGGCGAAGTTGTACGAGCCTGCGGTCCCGGCGTCGAGCAGTGTCGTAACGCCGCCGGCGGGACACAACGGGTCGGGGTCCAGCCCGAACGGCGAGTGCGTGTAGGCATGAACATGCAAGTCGATCAGGCCAGGCACAACCAACAAGCCACGGGCATCGATCACGTGATTCGCTTCATAATCCGGCAGTTCGTCCGCCAACGCCGTGATCCGATCGCCGGTCACTGCCACATCGCCAGGACCGCTAATTCCCTGCGAAGGATCGATGACCGTGCCGCCGCGAATGAGAACGTCGCAATGCATGGGTGAATTGCCTCGGGAATTGTGGGATGATTGATAGTCGTTGTTCGCTCCGCGAACAAAACGTCAGGTTCGCGGAGCGAACCACGCCAATCATTGAACGCGATGGCTGATCGCGATGCAAGGCGAAGAGAAGCTAACGATGGACCTGTTTCAAAAGTACGGATTGACACGCGTGATTAACGCTTGCGGCAAGATGACGCATCTGGCGGGCGCGATCGTCTTGCCGGAGATCGCGGCGGCGGCCAGCGAGTCGCTCAATCATTTCTTCATTCTGGACGAACTGCAAGCTGCCGCCGGGCGAATCATCGCCGAGACAACCGGGGCCGAGAGCGGTTGTGTGACGGCATGCACTTCGGCCGGTATCACGTTGAGCGTCGCCGCGTGCATGACCGGCGCGGACATCGCCAAGGTCTTGCAGCTTCCCGACACGACCGGCCTGCCTCATCGTGTGCTAATTCAGAAGGGCCATTGCATCAATTATGGTCACCCGATTACGCAAGCGATCCGTCTATCGGGCGCGACCGCGGTCGAAGTGGGTGTCGTGAATCGTTGCCTTCCCGAAGAGTTGCGGCATGAGCTTGGCAAAGGGGACGTGGCGGCAATCGTTCATGTCGAATCGCATCACACGGTCCGATACGGCTGGGTGCAACTCCCGGAAGTTGTGCAGCTCGCTGACGAATTCAAGGTGCCGGTGATCGTCGATGGTGCCGCGCAAGACCAACGGTTGCGTGAACTTATCAGCACCGGCGCGGCGCTCGTGCTGACCAGCGCTCACAAGTATCTCTGCTCGACCACCGGCGGCATCGTGGCAGGGCGCAAAGACTTGGTCGACGCCGTCTCCTTGCAGAACAGAGGCATTGGCCGCCCGATGAAGGCCGGGAAAGAAGCCATCATTGGCGCGATGGCGGCGTTGCAATTTCGTGGTCGCCAAGACATGAGTGCTTGGACCGCCGAACAAGATCGTAAGGTCGCCGTGATCTTGGATCGCCTGAAAGACATTCCGGGGCTCACGCTGAGCGTTGATCCCGATCCCAATGGGTGCCCGTTTTCCCGCGTCCGCCTGACGCCCGTTGCGGACGCCGGCCAGTATTCCATGCTTTCATTGCGGGATGCGTTGGCTGCGGGGAATCCCACGATCGTCTTGCGAGCGCACCACATCGACGAAGGTTATGTCAACATTGATGCGATCGAGCTGACCGACGACGAGATCGAGTTTGTGTGTCAGCGAATTCGCGAAGTCTTCGCGGCGTGACCGCATTTCACCTTTCAGAAACGACACTCTCATGCAGCCGCCCAACCGACGACGCTTTCTTCGCCAAGCGGGAATCGCATCTTGCCTTGGCGGTCCGTTGTTGTCTTCCGCCGGTGCGATATCGCCGCTCTTCGCGGCTCCCGATAGTAAACGGCCGCGAGTTGCCGCCATCTTTACGGTGTTGCGTTTTCGCAGCCACCCCTACAACATCCTCGAAAACTTCCTGGGGCCGTATTACTTCAATGGCAAGTTGACCGATCCCGGCGTCGACGTCGTGTCGTTTTACGCCGATCAGTTTCCCGATGACGACATGGCCCGCGAAGTGTCCCAACGCTTCAATATCCCGCTGTATGCGTCCATCGACGAGGCGCTTTGCGTCGGCGGCAGGAAGCTGGATGTCGATGCCGTGTTAATCATCGGTGAACATGGCGATTATCCGTACAATGCACGCGGGCAGCACCTGTATCCACGCAAGCGGTTCTTCGACGAAGCGGTGGCCGTGATGCGTCGCGAGAATCGATTCTTGCCCGTGTTCAACGACAAGCACCTGTCGTATCGCTGGGATTGGGCGAAGGAGATGTACGACATGGCGCGGGCGCATGAGATGCCGCTGTTGGCTGGCAGTTCGGTTCCGTTGGCACAACGCAAGCCGCCGCTGGACTTGCCTGACGGAGCGGAGATCGAAGAAGCCGTCTCGATCCACGGCGGCGGACTGGAATCGTACGACTTTCATGCACTCGAGGTGCTGCAATCGATTGTCGAATCCCGACAAGGCGGCGAGACCGGCGTTGCGCGGATCGAGTTGTTGTATGGCGAGAAGCTCGAGCGTGCGCGGGCGGCGGGGCGTTGGTCGCAGCCGCTTGTCGATGCCGCCATGGACGCCGAGCAAGCCATGCAGGCGAGCCGTCAAGATCGACCAAGCACCGGCGTGTTTCAAGCCCAGCCCAGCCAGCCCCCGCCGCCTGGCCCGGAAGGACCGCACGCGATCGCTATCGAATACAAAGACGGTTTGCGCGCGACGGTACTGAAGATCGGCTCAAGTTCGGACCGCTGGAACTTTGCCTGTCGTCTGCGCGGCGAAACGACGCCTCGGGCAACGGCGTATTTCAACAGCCCGTGGGGTAACCGCGGCCTGTTCAAAGCGTTGTCTCACGCAATTCAACAGCACTTCATCCAGCGTGTCGAACCTTATCCCGCTGAACGGACGTTGTTGACCACGGGTATGGTCGAGGCGGTCATGCGGTCGTTTGAACAGCAGGGCCAGCCAATCGAAACGCCTCACTTGGAGATCGCCTATCAGGCCAAACCGTGGAACCAATTCCGCGAATCGGGCCGGACTTGGGACATCATCACCGCCGAGACGCCTCAACCCGCCACGTTCCAACCTCGCTCATTCGCCGAACTGCAACGCTAACCGCGAAGCTCCCATGCCCATCGACGACCATCGCCCGACACACTTCCGCTGGAACGTCTTTGTGCTGGCGAGCGGCACCTCCTGGCTGTTGTATCTGCATCGTTATATCTTCGGGCTGATCAAACCCGTTCTGGCCGAAGAGTGGGGCCTCGGCAACGACGAACTCGGATTGCTCGACAGCGCCTTTTCCGTCGCTTACACAGGGTTTCAGATTCCATTGGGCGTGGCGACCAACGCCTTTGGCGTCCACCTGATGTTGACGTTCATGCTCGTCGCGGGAGCGGTCGGGCTGGGGCTGCACGCGTGGGCACCGACCAGCAAGTACTTGTGGGCGGCCCGCGCGACCATGGGGCTGGGCCAGTCGGCCGTGTTTGCCGCGCAAAGCGAGATCACGAGGGCGTGGTTCCCGGTTTCGGTGCGGACGACCGTGCAGGGATGGGTGGGCGTCTTCTTCGCGCGGTTCGGTGGGCTGTCGGCTAATCTGCTTCTCGGCTCCGTGTTGCTCGGCGTGTTCGAGCTGCCGTGGCGAACCGTCGTCTACGCGATGGCGGCAGTGGGGCTTGGCCACGCGATTCTGTTCGCGCTGTTGTTTCGAAATTCGCCGCGCAACCATCCACGCGTGAACGACGCCGAGGCGGCGTTGATCGAAGGAAGCGACGGGAAGCCGTTGAAGGCGGAGCCTCGCACGGGCATCCGCGATCTGTTTCGACGCATGAGCCTGCGTTCCATCGGCAACGTCCTGATGCTCAACCTGCAGACAATTCTCAGCACGCTGGCGGACAATGTATTTTCTGCGTGGATTCCTCTGTTCCTGTCGCAGGTGCATGGATTGAAGTTCAAGGAAATGGGGTTCTACGCTTCCCTGCCCTTGCTCGGCGGTGCCCTGGGCGGGGCGTTCGGCGGTTGGTTGAACGATAAGATGATCGCGCGGACTGGCAGCCTGCGCTGGTCGCGGGTAGCGGTGGGAGCAACGGGAAAGGGGATCGCCGGCGTCTTGTTGCTAACTTCCTTGTTGTGGTATGACCAACCGCAGTCGTTCTGCGTGATGCTGTTCTTTGTCAAGTTCTTTTCCGACTGGAGCCTCGTCACAACCTGGGGTTGTGTGACCGACATCGGCGGCCGGAGTTCGGCGACCGTCTTTGCCTACAACAATTCCGTGGCGGGGATCGGATCCATCGTGGGATCGGCGCTGTATGGGTTCGAGTCCGAATACATCAGTTGGGTGTCGGTTTTTGTGACAGCGGCCGCGGCCTATTTCGTTTGCGCGTTCACATGGTTCCTGATCAATTGCGAGCTTCCAATCATCAGTTCGGAGTCGGAATGAGGGCGGGCCGACCACCATGAGGAGATCGTCGTGGACGTCGCCGCGCGCGATGGTAAACTTCGCACAGTCATGGATGAGGAATGTGGCGATAGCATGAAGAACCGCTACGACGTTGCCGTCACTGGTGCCGGAATCGTTGGCCTCGCGCACGCGTGGCTGGCGGCGCGTGACGGCGCAAGGGTGGTCGTTCTTGAACGCGACCCGCGCGCCGTTGGCGCATCGATTCGCAACTTTGGCATGATTCAGATACACCCATTTCTTAACGGCAATGGTCGTGCATCAAGAATACTTTGGGCCTGGGGGCTTGTGCGGTTTGGCGTACCAATTCAAGGCCGCATTCACTTGCGTCCAGATCCGCCATACAACGACGTTATGCGCGAAGCAATGCGTGGAAACTACGGCCCGCTCGCGTTGCAAATCCTGCAACACCTCTCAGTTCACTCGCCAGCCCAGCAGTTGCCATAGACGCGTTGCGATTCAACGGCACTAGCATCTCGGCCAACTACCCTCCCCTCATTGTTCAGCCACTACCGACACTCGAAATCTGCCGCCGCGTGAAGAGCGCTGGGTAATCGATGCTAGCTGCAAAGGCCGCTTCATTCGTCCTTTGCGGAATGATCCTGATGTTCCTCACGCGTGGCAGCCGATAACCAAGACGACGCTAGATCTCTAGCGATCCGCCGGAACCTCTTGCGCGACAAGGAACGTTGCAATGTTCGTCATCGTCAGCGATCTGCACCTGAACGATAAGACAACCGGCTCGCCGTTGGACTCTGGGGCATTTCAGATTTTCGCCGAGCGGCTGCATGAAACAGCCATTCGCGCGTCCTGGCGGGCAGGTGGAAACTATCGACCGATCGAACGGCTTGATTTAGTCTTGTTGGGCGATGTGCTGGACCTGACCGGCACGTTGCATTGGGCGTCTGGAGATGTCCGCCCCTGGCACGATTCCAGCTCGCCTGGCGTCTCGGATGCCGTCGCATCGATCGTCGACAACATCCTGGCACGAAACAGCGAGGCGTGCGATGTCTTGCGTGCGATCTCGACAGATGGCGCGATTCGCATTCCCCCAGCAACGCAAGACGGGCAACCAGCCTACGACGCCGAGGGCGTGCCGGTGGCTGTGCGGACGGTTTACATGGTCGGCAATCACGATTGGTTGCTGCATCTGCCCGGAACCCGGTACGACACGATTCGGCAAAAAGTGACTCATCGCTTGGGGCTGGCAAATATCTACAGTGCGCCGTTTCCCCACGATCCCTACGAATCGGATGAACTGCTGGCGACGATGCGGAGGCATCGCGTCTTTGCCAGGCACGGCGACATCTTCGATCCCATCAACTTCAGCGAAGACCGCGACAGCGCCAGCCTGGGCGACGCCATTGTGATCGAGCTGATCACTCGCTTTACCTTGGAGATCGAACAGCACCTCGGTGCGGACCTGCCGCCAAGCGTCTTGAACGGTCTGCGCGAACTGGACCACATCCGCCCGATTCTGCTGGCCCCAGTTTGGATCGAAGGTTTGCTCGAACGATCCAACGTCAAACCAGCCGTCCGCAAAGAGATCAAGCGGACGTGGGACCGGCTGGCGGACGAGTTCCTGCAACTGTCGTTGGTGCAAGACCAGGATTCCTGGAGCCCGTTTGATATCGTGGACGGGCTGGAACGCGCATTGAAATTCAGCAAACGTTTGTCGCTTGGCTGGGCCGGAAAGGTCACCAGTTGGCTGCACAGTCTTCGTGGGGCCGAGAGCGGTTCGTATTTCCAGCACGCACTGGCGGAGCAGGATTTTCGGAATCGCCGAGCCCGCAACATTGTCTACGGTCACACGCACCACGCGGAAGCCATTCCGCTGGACGCCAGCTATGCGGACGGTTATGTTCTGAATCAGATGTATTTCAATTCGGGAACGTGGCGACGCGTGCTCGATCAGACACGTTGGACGTCCAGCGAACACGAGTTTATTCCGACCGAGTCGTTATCGATTCTTTCATTCTTCTTCGGCGATGAGCGGGGCGGACGCCCGTTTGAATCCTGGACAGGGATGCTGGCAACGGTGAGCGACTCGGCAACGCATCGCGTTGATGCGGGGCGAGCGCCTCATGCCTCCGAACAACCGCTTTCGGCATCAAGAGTACCTGTCCGAGCGCCTCACTTCCGACGTTCATCTGCTCCGAGCCGATCCCCCACCCGCGAGACTTACTGACGACTATCGTCAGCGGATGCGAGCCGTTGGCCGCACCCTTCGTGCCGCGGATGTACGGGCGATCTATCTGGTTCATGGTTCGTTCGTCGGAGCCGATGCGTTTGGGTTGTTCCGCGAAGTTGCCCGCGTTTCATCCGCCGCCGCCGAACCCCTGCGACGTCTGCAAAAGCAGTTGTTGGACGCGCTGGCGAAAGACGCGGGGAACTACACGGTCGAGTTCGCGAAGGAGTTCGAAGAAGCTATTGCGATCGACGGCGAAAAGCCTCTTCCCGTCCGGCTGTTGAATTGGTCGAGCGAGAACCATCACATTGGCCGAGCCGACGGCGCAATCCGGCTGATCGCTGCACTTCTCGACGATCATGCGGCGAGTGAGGGCCGGGTTCTCGTGTGGGGGCACAGTCATGGCGGGAACGTCTTGGCGCTGGTCACGAATCTGCTGGGAGGAGATGCAAGTCTCCGTCAGGAGTTCTTTCACGCCTGCCGGTCCTACTATCGCTGGCCGGGGCTGGAACGAGTTGATATGCCCGAATGGCCCCGCGTTCAAGGACTGCTGGAGAACGATTCGATCCAATCGCGCGCCGCTCGGCTCGATCTGGTCACCTTCGGAACGCCCGTCCGCTATGGCTGGGAAACCAACGGCTACGGTAATTTGCTGCACTTCATCCATCATCGCCCTGTTCCTGGCCAAGACCCGGCGGTCGCTGAGTTCCCCCGAGACGTGGAAGCAGTATTGACGGCCCGGTTCGGCGATTACATCCAGCAGTTCGGCATCGCGGGAACGAACTTTGCCCCCGCCGCATGGTCGTGGCGGGCTGCGTTGGCGGACGTGCGATTGGGCCGTCTTTTACAGCCTGGGATTCCGGCGCGAACGTTGTTGGAGCGATTGAAACTCGGCACGCGCACGCACGATGAAGGCACGAACCTGCTCGTCGATTACGGACTGCCAACGGGTCACGTGGGGCAACATCTCGCGGGCCATGCTGTTTACACGCGATCAGATTGGTTATTGTTTCACGCAGAGGAAGTCACTCGCCGGTTCTATCGCAATACGGGATAACTCATGACAGGCATCATTCAAGTCACGACGACCGTTTCCGATCAAGCTGACGCCGAGCGGATCGCCGCCTCGCTCGTTGCCCAAAAACTCGCCGCCTGCGTCCAGGTCTCCGGACCGATCGAAAGTACCTATCGCTGGAAAGGCCAGATCGAGACCTCGCAGGAATGGGTTTGTGCCATCAAGACTCGCGACGAGCTGTTCGCCGAAGTCGAACAAGTCATCCGCGGTTTGCATTCCTACGGCGAACCAGAAATCATGGCGGTACCGATCACCGCGGCGAGTGCCGGGTATCGCGATTGGCTGTTGTCCTCGGTGAAGGCATTGGACCGTTGAACGAGGCACAACCTCCGGCCAAATGGCATGCAGCCTTTTCATATCGTCATCCGAGCGATCCCGAACAGAGAGTTGCCGACGCAATCGATCACCTTTGCCGGCCGCGACATTGACGCGTTGATTGTTCCGCCCGCCCTGCAGGCAACGCCGCTGGGAGTGAGCTTCGAACAGGCCGCCGATGCCTTGGCGACATTTCCGCGGATGCACGTCGAGCCCGATGGTTCGTTCGTTTGGGTTTCGTCCTCGGAAGATGAAGAGGCCTGGCAAGTCGACGGGAATCTGTACGACCGTGACGGCAGCTTGATCGCGATCGATCTGAAAGGAACTTGCGATCAGACGAAGGTCGTGCTGTTGCTCGACGTCTTTCGCGCTGCTGGCCGCGAGTTGATGATCGAAGTTGTGCGCGATGCGACATTCATTCGCGAACGCGACTTTCTCGAATCGCTGCCGAAGTTGTGAGCGTGGCCACCACACCAGTTCGCACCAGCGCGCAACGAGCACAGATGAGTTCATCCTGGCGTATTGGTCGACACCCATGAACTCACAGAATTCGCTGGACTCGATACACTCGAGGAAAGGCGTGGCTCACGGAATCGCAAGCGAAGCAATTGCACGAGTGCAAAGACGCATTTGCTCCCATTTCAGTTCCGGCCCCGGAGGTCGAGTTAGGCAGGGGGGCTGGCTTTGGGCTGCGAGAACAAAGCGAGAAAGTCGAACGAGCAGCCGTGAACTATCCGAGACGACTACTTAAAGATCGCGGCTTTACGCTGAAGTCGGTCGAGCGCGACAGGATCGGTTACGCCTTGCTCGCGCGCCGTAAGAACTCGGAGCTTCATGTCGAGCTGAAAGGAGTGGCCGGCGATACGCCGGATTTCATCATCACTGGCAACGAAGTCAGACAGGCCAGCACAGACAAAGAGTTCCGACTAATTGTAGTTATCAATGCCCTGAAGAGAGAACGGCGCGCTATCGAGATTTCGGGTAAAGAATTCCTCGCTTGCTATCAACTAGAGGCGGTTGCCTATCGAGCCAAGAAGATGAAGTACACGACGTCTCTACTTGAGATGCGGATTCCAGAAGCGAAGGCGCAAACTACGCAACCCTTGGGCGGCCCTCGTTTCGAGGCGTGTCCGGTCGTTTCAGCGACCATTCATTCTTCTCGATGGGCTCATGAAGCCATCTGCAATAAGATAGGAACGTGAACTCGATGTTTTGTACGGGATACACGCCCTGAATCTAGCCCTGAATCTTACCGCGCAGGAGTTGGCGGAAATCCGGCAAAGGACCAGCGAGCCGGATGCCGTCACCCAGGCAGCGAAAGAGTTTCTTAGGATCTGTCGGTCGCGTGAATTGACGTCGATAGCCGCGGAATTGGATTACGGTGAAAACGCTTGGCGGGAGTTGGACAGCGCTGAATTGAGTCGGCCCGAAGTCAACATCGAAGTGGACGTATACCCCGATGTCTGATCGCGTTCTTGTCGACACTTGCATTTGGGCGAGCGTCTTCGCGAAGCCCAACTCCGCCACGAGCTGTCCGTCTACACGATCGATCCCGAGTTCGATCTCATCGCGGACTTGAAGTGGTTACCGTGAGGGCAAACACCAGGAACATCTAACGCAGACGGTGGTCGCGCCCTTGGCTGAGATGGCGATGCCGCGCAAAGGCTGCGGCCATTTCAACTTCGCTAACCCGCATTTCTCATAACATGGCTAGCGCGAGGCCCCCAGATTTGTCATAACTTGGGTTGGATGAAAGTTGGGAGATTCATGCGTACGAACCGAATCCCGAATGCCGGTCGAGGGAACGGTTACGCGACTTCGGTTTGACGGTAACGCCGCATGATGTCGCGATCTGGACTTACGATGGAAAGACCCAGTTACTCCAGGATAACCATCGCCAGAGCGGGAGCGGTTCGCCAAATGACGGCAAAAGTGATGCAGACGGCTGGGCCAGTTGCCTCGCCGACGTCGGTACGCGGCATCCAGGACTGAATACGGCAATCGAAGTTCCCTGTGAGGATCTGTCCCGCCTCTTCGCCGCCTCTTCGCCGGAAGATTTCGTCGTCGTGAAGATGGACATCGAGGGAGCAAAGTTTGCTGTGCTACGTCACCTGATTCAGCAAGGTACGATTACACACTCACCCAAGAACTTTACATCGAGTGGCACGAGCGTTTTCTACCATTTGAGAACGCCCAGTCGCGAATCGATCTAGAACGGACGATCCGTGCCCTGGGCGTGGCTGTGATTCCCTGGGGATAACTCAGATCGGCCGCGCCGATCCTTCACGCCGACGCAGCCCGGGCGTTTGTCAAGAAGCATTCAACACCAGGTGGCTTTAGTGGTCGCGCCGTCTGCCGGAACTGCGCGGACTTGTTCCGGCCTACTTTTCTCTACATGAACCCCTGGCTTTGCATCTGTGTTCGACCGCCATTGCCTTTCGTGGCATCCGCCGCGATGAACGTCTCGTAGATCGCCTCGCCGATACCATTCAGCTTCGTCTGCAAGGCGTCCAAGAACTCATGCAGGCCGACTTCGATGATGTCGTCATCGACATGTGCGTAGGCCAGTTCGCTGCGGAGTTTGCCCATTCGTTTCTCGGCGGCATTCCAGAATGTTCCCAGTGGCGAGCCGGAAATGGCGTGCAGCGATTGGTCCGCTTCGTTGACGCAATACATGATCGAACGCGGAAACATGCGATCCAGGATGAGAAAACCGACAACTCGCTCCGGCGTGATGCCGTGATGGCGTTTGCGGAACATCTCCAAGCCGCCGACGCTTCGCAATACAGCCGACCATTGCAGATCGTCAAACGACGTTCCAACATCGCTTAAATCCGGCAACAGCAGAAAGTACTTCACATCGAGGATGCGGGACGTCTTGTCGGCGCGTTCGAGATACCGGCCCAAGCGGGCGAAATGCCAAGGCTCGCCGTGCGGCATCGTGCCATCCGCGATCCCTTTGAAGCGATAGCTGGCGTTCCTTACCTCCGAGTAGAAGTCCTGCAGCGATTGCAGCGAGTCGCTGGAAGATGCGGCATCCATCACCAACAGGTAAAAGGAATTCAAATCCTCCCACATTTCGGAAGAAATCGTTTCACGGACGCTTCGCGCATTCTCCCTGGCTGCTTGCAGACAACACAGAATCGAGTTCGGATACTCCGGATCAAACGTCAGGAAGCGGACCACGTTCTCTTGGGTCGGCTCGCCATAATACTCGTCGAACCATTCGTGCTCGCCGGTTGCACTGACCAGGGGCTGCCACTGGCCCGCGGACCCTGGTGGGAGATCGAGCATCATGTTGAACGTCACATCGACGAAGCGGGCGAGATTCTCAGCCCGTTCAACGTAACGTGACATCCAGTAAATCGAATCGGCGACGCGGCTGAGCATGTTGATGGTACTCGACGTGATGGTGCTTCGTGGTTCGTCCTTCGCTCTCAGCTCTGTTCAATGACCCACGTATCCTTGCTGCCGCCGCCTTGCGACGAGTTCACCACGAGCGAACCTTTCTTCAACGCCACCCGGGTCAAGCCGCCGGGCAGCACAAAGATGTCTTTGCCATAGAGAATGTAAGGCCGCAAGTCGACGTGCCGGCCTTCGACGTGCCGGCCTTCGACGTGATCGCCGACGATCGTTGGCACGCGGGAGAGCGAAAGGGTCGGTTGAGCGATGTAGTTGCGGGGATTCGCCTTGATCAAGCCGGCGAACTGTTCTTGTTCGGCGGCAGTCGAATGTGGCCCGATCAGCATCCCGTACCCGCCCGACTCGTTGGCCGCCTTGACGACGAGCTGGTCAAGATTCTGAAGCACGTATTCGCGTTGCTTCTTTTCCCAGCACATATAGGTTGGTACGTTCGGGATGATCATGTCTTCGTCCAGATAATACCGGACGATCTTGTCGACATACGTGTAGATCACCTTGTCGTCCGCGATGCCGGTCCCGGGAGCATTCGCCAGGGCGACGCGACCGGCACGGTAGACAGCCATCAATCCTGGAACACCAAGCAGCGATTCCGGGCGGAAGGCCTCGGGGTCTAGAAAGTCATCATCGATGCGACGGTAGATCACGTCGACTCGCTTGAGACCGGCCGTCGTTCGCATGTTGACGAATCCGTCGTGAACGACCAGGTCGCTCCCTTGCACCAGTTCGACACCCATTTGTTGTGCGAGGAACGAGTGCTCGTAATAAGCCGAGTTGAAACTGCCGGGCGAGAGTACGACGACGGTCGGATTCGGCAAGCCGTCCGGTGCCAGATGCACCAAAGTATTCAGCAGCTGGCCGGGGTAATCCACCACGGGCTTGACGTGCGAGTCGGCAAAGATCTGCGGAAAGCTCCGCTTCATGACCAGCCGGTTTTGCAGGACATACGAGACACCGGAGGGGCACCGCAAGTTGTCTTCCAGGACGTGGATTTGCCCGTCGGCGTCGCGAATCAGGTCCGTCCCAGTAATGTGACACCAAACGCCCCGCGGGGGATTCATGCCTTGGCAAAGCTGGCGATAGCTGGCTGCCCCTAAGACAATGTCCCGCGGGATGATCCCGTCGTTCAGGATCTTTTGGTCGTGATAGATGTCGTCGATGAACAGGTTGAGCGCCCGAATCCGTTGCTTCAGGCCGCGCTCCAGCCACTCCCATTCGTGCGCTGGGACGATCCGCGGAATGATGTCGAACGGAAAGATCTTCTCTTTCCCTTTGGTGTCGCCATAAACCGCGAACGTAATTCCCAAGCGGAACAGCGATCGCTCCGCGCCGGCCTGGCGTCGCAAGAGTTCGTCGAATTCGAGCGACGAAAGTTTCTCGATCAACAACTCGGCACCGGGCCGGGGCTGGCCCGATTCGTCGACTAACTCGTCGAAGAACTCGGCGGTGTCGTACGTGCCAAAATCGAGTCTGCTCGTGGGGCTTTGGCTCATGCCATCCCTGGGGTTTGCGACCGACCGAGTTTTCATGGAATCTCAGGGTTCCGCCGAGATCAATGCGACCGCCATCCGTGCATCATCGTGATCGAGTACACGTTTGACAAGGGCATTCTCGTTCGGTGAGCGGATCGCGTCAGCGTTTTTTGTACGATGGCCATCCAAGGCCGTCGTGAAGCAATCGACGGCCTTGGAAGGCCATCGTACTATTCGTCTCACGGCGCTGGCGTGACGTCAACCGCGACGGTCAAGCGATGAGATCCGCCTCCGACAAACATGCCCGCCACGGGACAGACGTCTCCGAAGTCACGCCCCCAGGCGACGGTGATGTGTTCGGTGGACGGCAGAAGATCGTTCGTTGGATCAGCGTCGATCCAACCGTGCTCCCCACAGTAGACCGAGACCCAGGCGTGCGACGCGTCGGCACCGACGAGCCGTCGCTGATCTTCGGCCTGATGCGTCCGCAGATAGCCGCTTACGTAACGGGCCGCCAGCCCGAGCGGGCGGAGACAGCCGAGCATCACGTGCGCCAAGTCCTGGCACACGCCGCGCTTTTTCTCGAAGGCTTCCGCGATCGGCGTGTTCACGGTCGTCGCCGCCGGGTCGTAGGTGAAGTCCGACTTGATCCGATGCGTCAAGTCGCGAAGAGCTTCGACAATGGGCCGGTTGGGAGTGAAGCTTTGCCGACCGTAGTCCGCCAACTCCGCCAGCATCGGGACGCGCGGCGACGGAAAGCAGAATTGATATTCCGCCAAACCTGCCTCGGTCCGATTCTGAGGCAAGGCCTCGCGGACCTTCTCCCAGGCCGCCGCCGACCCATCGGGCGGCAACGGCCGCTCCAGCAATTCGACCGTGCTATGCGCTGTGATTTGCAGCTTGCGATGCCCCGTGCTGAGCGAGAACAGCGATGCCGTATTGCCGAAGTAGTCGGTTCGGCGATGAGGCGAGGCGGGAACGGGGCGGACCGTCAGCCGATGATAGGAACAGCTTTGATAAGGCGTCGTGCGCGGCGTTAGATAAACCACGTTCTGGCACACCGCGACCGGCGCGTCGTACTCGTAAGTCGTCGTGTGGCTCACTTTGTATTTGATCACGTGCTACGGCCTCGCCTCGCTCATCTGTCGCGGAAGATCGGCATGGATCAAGTAGCGATGGCCGATCAGGTTCGACAGCTTGGGGAGCTGGGTGCTGATCCGGGTCAACGCCCGCTCCAGGGGCGTCGACTTGGCCGATGCACGATGCTCCTGCAGGGAGTCGAGATCGAGCATCCGGGCACTATGAAGCATCGACAAGGCGATGCGTTGGTCCGCGCCGCGCAGAGGTTGCGAATCGTCTCGCGGCAGGTGTTCGACATGGTCCGCGATCGCTTCCAATTGAAAGACGAGCGACCGGGGATTTGTCTCGTCGGTCAGCAGCAAGTCCAAGACTGGTGCCAGATTCACGCCCGCCAGGTAACGGCCGCGATAAGTCATGATGCTGTCCGCCACCTCCAGCACGGCTTCCAAGGCTCGCGCATCGTTTTCATTCGAGACGGCGAACAACGACTGCACGATCGCCAGCGTGTGTTGCGACCGCTCCAGCCGTCGTCCCAATTCAAGGAAACGCCAAGCTGGAGTCCGCGTCATGCTCTCGCCAATCAGTCCATCGAAGGTTGCCAGATCGCCGATCAGGTCGTTCAGCAAGTCAAGCAACTCGGCCAAGCCGAATCGCGGCGTCGCGGCCGTCGTTTCGAACTCTCGCTTGACGCGATGCAAGACTCGCCAACTGTCGAGCGACAGGCGATCGCGGACCAGCCCGGCATTGCGGTGAGCCGCTGTAAACATCGAGCGCAGACTGTCCGGTTGAGACGCGTCGAGCATGGTCGTCGGCAGCACCTGGCTGATCGTTGGCAGCAGCTCGCGCATCGATTCGAGCGCGAAGCCTGGCTCGACGAGCCCGTGCTGCGCAAGACAGTGGACGAGGACGGCGAGATCCGGCAAATTCTCGCTGCCCGACTCGCTGGTCAGCCGCGACACGACGGGGCGCAACAGTCGGCAGGCGTTCTGCGCGCGTTCAATGTGACGTCCCAACCAGAACAAATTGTCCGCGACGCGGCTGGGCAACTCGGCCCCCGTCCGGCGCAGCGCAACCGACTGCTTTCCCGCGCTGAGCAACGTCACCGGACGCACCGGCGAGTTCGACAATACCCACGCGTCTTTGCTGACTTCGCCTCCGAGTACGGACAGATCCAACGGGGCCGACGCGCGCGCCATGCAGACCAGCCCACCGGGCATGACGTGGTAGGAATCTTTCGTGGCCACCAGGAAGACGCGCAGTGCGACGCGTTGTGAATCGCAAACTCCGTTGCGCCACACCGGCCCACAAGATCGTGACACTTGTTCTTGCCCGATCAGATCACGGGGACGCGCTTCGATGAGCCGATCCAACTCGTCGGTTGACTTGGCCCAGAGCGATTCGGGAGCGGGACTCTCACGTCGTGCGACTCGAAAGGCGGCGCGCACCGAAATCTTGCCGAGCCGCGAGTGGACATCCGATCGAGCCTGCTGCTGGCCACACCACCACGTTGCCGCCGAGGGCAGGAGCAGTCCTTCGCCCAGCCACTCGCGAGCGATGCGCGGCAGGAACGGTATCAACGAGGGAGATTCGATGATCGAGCTGCCAAGTGAGTTCGCAATCGCGACGTTGCCAAGCCGCGCGGCTTGCAACAGTCCGGGCACGCCATAAGCCGGGTTGCCGCGCAGCTCCAGCGGATCGCAATACTCGTCACTCAAGCGCCGAAAGATGACATCGACGGGCAGCAGACCGGCCAACGTCTTCATGAAGACCCGGTCGTCGCGGACGGCGAGATCGCCTCCTTCGACCAGCGTGTAGCCGAGATAGCGGGCGAGGTAGGCATCCTCAAAATAATTCGGGCCCGTCGGTCCATGGCTCAAAATGACGATGCGAGGGTTCTCGCGATGGGACGCCAACACGCTGAGCGTCTTGCGGAGCGAGATAAAGAACGGTGCCAGCCGCTCGACTTTGCAGTCGTGGATGACCTTTGGCAACATCCGCGACATGACAACCCGATTTTCCAGAGCGTAGCCGACCCCCAAGGGCGCGTCGGTTCGATCACCCGCCACCCACCAGCGGCCATCCGGGGCACGAGCCAAGTCGACGGCGTACAGATGGAGAAAGCGGCCGTCGCGAATTCCTTGCTTGTGAAATTCGCGATGAAAGCCGGGATGCGAGAACAGCCAATCCGCCGGCAAGAGGCCTCGCTGCAAGAGTGTCTGAGGGCCAAACAAATCGCGCAGGACGCGGTCCAGCAACTCGGCCCGCTGCCGCAAGCCGATCGCCAGTTCCGACCACTCCTCGGGCGAGATCACCAGCGGAAAGGCATCCAGCTCCCAAGGCCGCGTGTTGCCGTTGACGCCTTCGTACGCATTGTACGTGATGCCGTTCTCGCGGACTTCTTCCTGAGCTTGTTGCCAGCGACGGGCGATTTCTTCATGGCCCAACGCTTCGATGGCGTCCGCAAACGGTTGCCAGCTTGGACGGATCGCCCCCGCTGAATCACACATCTCGTCGTAAACTCCCGTCATGGACGAGTAGTTGCCGAAGATATGGTTTGGGTTGGCGGTTAGGCGAGTCATGAGCGGAGTGGCAGGCGCAAGTGGTTCTGGTGTGAAAACGGCCTTCTGAAATGTGATCCGCGAGAAACCGACTTGCGAATGACTCCTGTCCCCAACGAGCTTGTCTCGTTGGAACATAAGATTTGCAAGTTAGAATCGGACGCTTCTTAAGCCAAGACCCCAACGAGCTTGTCCCGTTCGGTGAATGAGATTCAGAGCCGTACAACGCGGTGCCGCCAGAATCTCATTCACCCACGAGACAAGCTCGTGGGGGTCTTAGGTTTCTAGCAACGTCCTTCTAACCCGCCAATCTTTGGTTCCAACGGGGCAAGCCCGTTGGGGACCGGAGAACTCGTCACACCTCGCATCGATACTACTAACCCGGATTATTCATCAGCCGCCTGGCGCTAGCCTGCGGTTCTCGCGAACTTCGAGAGAACCGCACGCTAGCGCGTGGCGGCTGATTTGCGTGGTGTTTTGGGCAAGATAGCCGTAACTCTTTTTACAAACGTATGTTTTGAAGAATGCTGACCGGTTCGTGAATAATCCGGGCTAACAGCTTCTTGTGAGGTCACCATGGAACAGCCAAGCTTCAACTCGGCGAGGCGCGGCGCAGGTCAAGGGTCAATGGATATTGCGGATTCGGTTCGTCGACTGCAATATCTATCGGCCCGCCCGTGTGCCCGGACGCAAAAAATCGCGAGGCCCGGCGAGATTCGGCTTCGTACGAATTGATCGGAAAGGTGTCGTAATGACGCCCGCCGGGATGTGACACGTGGTACGTACAGCCCCCGATGCTCCGCCGATTCCAGGTGTCGACCAGATCGATCACCAGCGGCGAATGGACGGGAATGGTCGGATGCAAGCAGCTGGGAGGCTGCCAGGCACGATAGCGCACCCCGGCCACATACTCGCCTTGGACTTCCGTCGGATGGAGCGGCAGCTTGCGGCCGTTGCAGGTCACGATGTGACGCGAGTCCGTCATGCCGCTGACTTTGACTTGCATTCGCTCGATCGACGAGTCGACATAGCGCGCGGTGCCGCCGCCGCCGGGCTCTTCGCCCAACACGTACCAGGGTTCGATCGCCTGTCGCAGTTCGAGCTTGATATCATCTTTCTGGGTCGTGCCGATCGCGGGGAAACGAAACTCGAAATGCGACGCAAACCAATCCAGCTCCAGCGGAATGCCGAAGTCGCGGGTTTCGGCGATCACGTCGCGCAGGTCGCTATGCACGAAGTGCGGCAGCAGATAGCGGTCGTGCAACGTGGTGCCCCAGTGAACGAGCTTCTCGCGGTACGGCTCGTCCCAGAAACGGGCCACGAGTGCGCGAAGCAAGAGCTGTTGAGTGAGGCTCATCCTGGCGTGCGGCGGCATCTCGAAGCCGCGGAACTCGACCAGCCCCAACCGCCCCGTGCTGCTGTCCGGCGAGTACAGCTTGTCGATACAGAACTCGGCGCGATGCGTGTTGCCGGTCAAGTCGACCAGCAAATTGCGAAAGATCCGATCGACAACCCACGGCGAGACGTCGTTGCCGGAAGCCGAATCGGGGACTTGCTGGCAAGCGATCTCCAGTTCGTAGATCGCGTCGCGGCGTCCCTCGTCGACTCGCGGCGCTTGGCTCGTCGGGCCGATGAAGCCGCTCGAAAACAGATACGAAAGCGACGGATGGTTGTTCCAATACGAGATGAGACTCTTCAGCAGATCGGGGCGACGCAGGAACGGGCTGTCCAACGGCGTCTTGCCTCCCAACACGATATGGTTCCCGCCTCCAGTCCCCGTATGCCGCCCGTCCAGGTCGTACTTCTCCGTGCCCAGCCGCGTCTGTCGAGCTTCTTCGTACAGGATGGTGGTATTCGTCGCGAGTTCGTCCCAGGAACTGGCCGGATGAATATTGACCTCGATGACACCTGGGTCCGGCGTCACACTGACATGACTGATCCGCGGATCGTGCGGCGGCGTGTAGCCTTCCACCACGATCGGCAGTTCCGTCGCCATCGCGGTGTCTTCGACAGCGGTCAGCAAATCGAAGTAGTCTTCCAGTCGTTCCGTCGGCGGCATGAAGACGTGTAGCCGCCCTTCGCGCGGCTCGATGCAAAGCGCGGTTCGCACAATCGATTGCGGCGACGTCGGTGGATGCGTCGACGCCGACTCATTTACACCCGTCTCGGAGCGGGCGTGTTCGGGCAGCGGTCGGCGGCCCGGATGTTCGGGCAACGGCTCGCGCGGCGCGGTCGGATCGGTCTCGAAGAAGTCGCCGTAGCGAGTTGGCGGCGTCCACGGCAGCGATTCCATCGGCAGACGCAGCCCAATCGGCGAGTCGCCGGGAAGCAAGAAGAGGACTCCCGATCGCATCGGCCACGGACTGCTGGTCCAACGCGGCTTAGCTTGCCACCACTGACGCTTCAGCGGCAGCACATAGCCCGAGACTTCGCCCAGCCCTTGCTCGACAAGCCTTGCCAAGCGGATTCGCTCTTCCACATTCTTCAGCTTGCTATCGCTCGGATCGACGTTAACGGCGAGCTTGCGTTCCTTGTCGATGTAGTGCCAAGCGTCTTCGTACGCGGGTATCGCACATTTCTTATCGACTTCCAGCTGCTTCGCCAGTTCTTCGACGAAGCGTTTCGCGTCCGTCTGCTTGTGCCCGTAATCCTTTCCTTCTTCAGCAACGAGCGATGGTTCGAGCCACACCGGCTCGCCGTCCGTTCGCCAGTAGCAGCTGAAGGCCCAGCGCGGCAACGGTTCGCCGGGATACCACTTCCCTTGTCCGAAATGGAGCAGGCTGTTCGATGCGAATCGCTGTTGCAGACGCGACAGCAACTCAGCCGCGATCCGCCGCTTGGTCGGCCCGACGGCCGCTGTCGTCCACTCGGCTGCTTCCATGTCGTCGATCGACACGAACGTCGGCTCGCCGCCCATTGTCAGCCGCACGTCACCGCGCTCCAAACGCTCGTCGACTTCCTTGCCAACGGCATCGATTTGCTGCCACTGTTCTTCCGAGTACGGTTTCGTGACACGAGGGTCCTCGTGGATGCGTTTGACCGACATGCTGAAACTGAATTCAGTTTCCACGGCTTCGACGCCGCCGCTCACCGGCGCGGCGGTCGACGGATCTGGCGTGCAGGCGACCGGGATGTGCCCTTCGCCGGCGAACAATCCTGACGTCGGGTCGAGTCCAATCCAACCGGCTCCCGGAATGAAGACTTCCGCCCAGGCGTGCAAGTCGGTGAAGTCGCGTTCCGCCCCCGACGGACCATCCAGCGCCTTGATGTCCGGGATCAGCTGAATCAGATAACCCGAAACAAATCTGGCCGCCAGCCCGAACTGCCGCAGAATCTGAACCAGCAGCCAAGCCGTATCCCGGCAGGAACCTTTCTTCAGCGTCAACGTCTCCTCGCAGGTTTGCACACCCGGCTCCATGCGGATCGCGTATTCGATTTGCTGCTGCAACAGTTGGTTCAGATCGACCAGGAAATAAACCGTGTGCCGTTTCGTGCAATCCACGGTCTTGAGGAACTCGCTCAATCGCGATCCGGGAGCTTCGCATTCCAGGAACGGCAGCAGGTCCTTGGCCAACAAGGCCTCGTACTGGAAGGGATAAAAGTCGGCACTGGGCTCGACAAAGAAGTCGAACGGATTGATCACCGCCATGTCGGCGATCAGATCGACCGCAATGCTCAGCTCGCGAACCTTCTCGGAAAAGACGATCCGAGCCTGGAAGTTGCCGAACGGGTCTTGTTGCCAATTAATGAAGTGCTCGGGCGGCTGGACCTTGAGCGAGTAACTCAAGATCGACGTCCGGCAATGCGGAGCCGGACGCAGCCGCACCACTTGCGGCCCCATGCTGGCCGGTCGCGCGTAGCGATAGTGAGTCTGATGATTAAGTGCGATGCGGATTGTCATGCGCGCATTCTATGCAAAGAGGCTCGCTTCAAATAGGCGACGGTAAAGCTCTCACCGCGGGTCCGCCTAGACACTCTGGTTCCCAGGCTCCTGCCTGGGAACTGGGAACCCACTGCTCGCGAGGCTCCTGCCTCGCGTACCTATGGAGGGCAGGCGGGAGCCTGCCAGACATTGCGTTCCCAGGCAGGAGCCTGGGAACGAGTTGCGACGAGCGCGTTACGGATGCGCGATCCGATAAAGATGTGTCTTCGTGCGGATGAGCAGATCGTTTTCGATCACCGCGGGCGAGGCCATGCAGCCGTTGTCGAGTTGGTTCTCGGCGAGAATTCGAAACGCTTTCGGATCGGCCGCGATGACTCGCATCGTGCCATCTTCACCAACGAAGTAGATCCGCCCGTCGGCATGGATCGGCGACGCGGTGTGCGGGCCGCCCATCCGCTCGGTCCAAGTGGCCTTGCCGGTTTCCAGATCCAGGCACGAAACAATCCCTTTGTCGTTCACCATGTAAAGGTGATCGCCGACGATCAATTGCGAGGGACGCGTGGGCGTGGACTGCTTGGTGTCCCACACGACGTGCGTCTTCGTAACGTCGCCGCTGCCGTCCGGGCGAACGGCCAGCAAACAGAGCCCGCCTTGCAGGTTGATGAAGACTTTCTCGTGGCTGTAGAGCGGTCGCGCGGCCGCGTTAAAGCCGCCATGATAGACCGTCCACAGCAACTCGCCAGTCGACGGATCATACGACTCGGTGCCGACCGACGCGGTACTGAGCAGCTGGCTTCGCCCGGCATGTTCAAAGACGGTCGGCGTCGAATAGGATTTCTTGAAATCGCCGTCGTCTGTCCCGTAGTCGATCGTGCGGTCCTTCTTCCAGACCGTTGTGCCTGTTTTCTTATCCAGCGCCGCGACGTACTGGTAATCCGCGCCGTCGAACGTCAAGTACAGCAAGTCGCCGAACACGATCGGCGACGATCCGGCGGCTCGCAGATGATCGCATGGCAAGTTCTGCCGCGACCACAAGATCTTGCCGTCGGTCGTGTCGAGACACGCCGTTCCCGCGCTGCCGTAATGCACCCACAGGCGGCTTTCTTCGATCACCGGCGTCGGGCTCGCATAGCTGTTGTAGTCGATGCAGAACATCGGCTCGGCGATCTCGAACACGGTCACGTCGCGCAAGATCTTGCCCGAACTTCCATCGACGCAAACCACCGACAGCCGCTTGCCATCCGGCGTCGCATTCGACATCCAGATCCGGTCGCCCCACACCACCGGCGACGACCATGCCTTGCCATCGATCGCCGTCTTCCAAGCGACGTTCTCCGACTCGCTCCACTTGATCGGCAGACTCGCCGGTGCGGCAGCACCATTACCACGCGATCCGCGAAACTGGTTCCAATACTCGGCTCCGGTAGCGCAGGAACATGTCGCTCCAATTAGCATCGCCGCACAGATCTTTTGCATCGGTCATTTCCTTCGTTGGACAGCGGTCTGCCAATCGGTCGTTCTCACACGAACCAAGATAATCCATCAGGCTGCCGCTTCCCAGTGATCGGTGAGATCGGCAGTGGTACAAGTTGCGGAGATTTGTAGCGGAAGTGGTGACACTTCCAATGTCTCTCGACTTCGGCAACCAAAATGTACCGCGAACCGTCGTCCATCTTGTACAGCTTCGATGATTAAATCGCCAGGACCCGTCGTGGCGGCTCATTGCTGTCGCTCGAATTGACACCTATAATCCGCAACTCACTCTTAACTCAACGCATTGAGCGGAATTGTCGCGATGAAGATTCACGAGTATCAGGCCAAGCAAGTGCTGCGTGGCGCAGGGGTCGCCGTTCTCGAAGGCCATGTCGCCGAAACCCCGGACGCAGCCGCCAAGGCGTACGAGACGTTGGGCGGGAAGATCGCCGTTGTCAAAGCTCAGATTCATGCGGGCGGGCGCGGCAAAGGGACGACGAAAGAGAATCCGAAGCAACACGGCGTGCAACTCGTGAAGAGTGCCGACGAAGCGCGCGCGGTCGCCGAAGGTTTGCTGGGCAACACGTTGGTCACGATTCAAACGGGGCCGGAAGGCAAGACAGTCAACAAAGTCTTCGTCGAAGCCGGCTGCAATATCGCTCGCGAGTTGTATCTCGGCATCGTGTTGGATCGGGCCGCTGCAAGGCCGGTGTTGATGTGTTCGACCGAAGGCGGCGTCGAGATCGAGAAGGTCGCCGAAGTGACGCCGGAATTGATCTTCAAGGAACACTTCGATCCGCACTTCGGCCTGCAAAGCTATCAAGTCCGCAAGCTCTGCGCGAAGCTGGGGATCAAAGGCAAGAGTGTCCGCAGCGCCGATCGCTTCATGCGGGGGCTTTGCAAAGTGTTTGTCGCCTACGATTGCAGTCTGGCTGAAATCAACCCTCTCGTGGTGACTGCCGAAGGAGAATTAGTCGCGCTCGATGCGAAGATGAGCTTCGACGACAACGCACTCTTCCGCCATCAAGACATTATCGAGTATCGCGACCTGAGCGAGGAAGAGCCCTTGGAACTTCGCGCCGGCAAGGCCGGCTTGAGCTACGTCAAGCTCGAAGGAAACATCGGCTGCCTGGTCAACGGAGCCGGGCTCGCGATGAGCACGATGGACATCATCAAGCTGAACGGCGGCGAGCCTGCGAATTTTCTCGACGTGGGCGGTGGTGCCGACGCCGAGCAGGTAACGGAAGCGTTCCGGATCATTCTCTCCGACCCTCACGTCAAAGCGGTGCTCGTGAATATCTTCGGCGGCATCATGCGTTGCACGACGATCGCCAACGCCTTGGTGCAAGCTTACAAGACCGTCGGCTTCAGCGTGCCGCTGGTCGTTCGCTTGGAAGGGACCGAAGTCGAAGAAGGGAAGAAGATCATCGCTGAGAGCGATGTTGACATTGTTACCGCCGACGACCTGAACGACGCGGCCCGCAAGGTCGTGGCGACGTTGGCCTAACGTAGCGTTGGCTTCCAGCCAACGAATGGCGGCTGGAAGCCACCACTACAGAACTTAGCACACTCGAAAGTTGCGACGATGAGCATTCTGGTAAACAAAAACACACGCGTGATCTGCCAAGGCATCACGGGCAAGGCCGGCGAATTCCACTCGAAGAACTGTCTCGACTACGGCACCAAGATGGTCGGCGGCGTGACGCCCGGCAAAGGCGGCGAGACCGCTCTCGGTTTGCCCGTGTTCGATACCGTGATGGAAGCCGTCGAGCAAACCGGCGCGGACGCCACGATGATCTTCGTCCCCGCTCCGTTCACGGCGGATGCGATCTTGGAGGCGATTGACGCCGGCATCAAAACGATCGTCGCCATTACGGAAGGCGTCCCGGTGCTGGACATGGTCCGCGTTTACGAGATCGTGCGGCAAAGCGACTCGGTCTTGATCGGGCCGAACTGCCCCGGCGTGATTACCTCCGACGAGTGCAAGATCGGCATCATGCCAGGCTACATTCACAAGCCGGGCAAGGTCGGTGTGATGAGCCGTAGCGGCACGCTGACGTACGAAGCCGTCTGGCAAACGTCGAGCATGGGACTCGGCCAGACGACTTGCGTGGGACTCGGCGGCGACCCGATCGTCGGCACTTCGTTTATCGATCTGTTCAAACTCTACGAAGCCGACCCGGCCACCGAAGCGATTCTCATGATTGGCGAAATCGGCGGTACCGCGGAAGAGGAAGCCGCCGCCTTCGTCAAAGCACACGTCACGAAACCGGTCGCCGCCTTCATCGCCGGCCGCACCGCGCCTCCCGGCCGACGCATGGGTCACGCTGGTGCCATCATCTCCGGCGGCAAAGGCACCGCCGCCGAAAAGGTCACCGCACTGCAAGACGCCGGCATCGAAGTCGCCGAAAGCCCCGGCGACATGGGCGTCGCCGTTGCCCGCGCGATAAAGAACAAAGGCGGGTAGTGCGCCCGACTCTGTTTCAGAATGCATCGCGCAACGGGTATGCTTTCACAGTTCTGGATCGTCCTACGCGATTTGTCAGGCTACAATGGCAGCAAGGGTCTGCACCCTTGAGGAATTGTTCTTGGTGAGATTGGAGAAAGTCGAAATGGTAGGACCTAACTACACGGCGGTAATTCGCCGAGATGGCCAGTGGTGGATTGGTTAGGTTGAAGAAATCCCCGGCGTCAATTCTCAGCTTGCTGGTTCTTCGACGTATCGGGCATGGATACCGTCGATCCATCGAACATCAAGACGCGACGACGTTTCCAAAGCCACCGTGGATCAACTTTTGAGTGCAGCGCACGTCCCACTAACTGAGCAACAACCGAGAAGAAGTTTTCCGGCAGACGTTGTCTGGCTTGGCAGTAGGCACCGGTCTTTGCAGAGCGCGGGCGTTGCCCTCCGGAAATACGGTGGGTGATCAAGCGGGCGACAGCCGCACGGTATGCATGGTCCGCGCTAAGCACCTGCCCCAGAAAGACCCACCGAGTGGCCCTCGGCCCCAAAATCGCACCTCTCGTCGAGTGGCGGGACGCTTGATTTCACGTAAAATCGTCTGGATGCTGGTCGGCTCATCCTGATTCAGCATCGGTCTCAACTGTGATCCAGTGGTTCCTTCCTGTGAAAGCGCGGCGTTGGCCAGTGGGAATCGTCGATGGCGGTGGTTTGACGCAGGCCCGTCAGATGGTCAGAATCTGAGCGACAGTTATTCGGGACTCCCAAGTGAGCCGTATCGTGATTGGCCGACTTACAAAAGAACACATTGTTGCCGAACCGGGATTCAATCGTTGGAAGATCCCGCCCGCTTCGATTGCCATCCACCTTTGTATCGGTTCCGTTTACGCCTGGAGTATCTTCAACCCAGCTCTGATCAGGGTGCATGGCGTTGCTGCCAGCGCGGCCGATGACTGGACACTCTCGCAGGTCGTGTGGATCTTTACCGTCGCTATCGTCTGTCTCGGTCTGTCTGCGGCAGTGGCCGGTCGGTGGCTGGAGCAGGTCGGTCCGCGCCTGGTGGGAACGGTGGCAGCTGTCTGTTGGGGCGGGGGATTTCTCGTCGGCGGATTGGGCATTCTCACGCATCAACTCTGGCTGCTGTATCTGGGATACGGGGTCATCGGAGGCTGCGGGTTGGGACTGGGATACGTCTCGCCGGTCAGCACACTGATCCGCTGGTTCCCGGACCGTCGAGGCATGGCCGCTGGCATGGCAATTATGGGTTTTGGCGGCGGAGCCATGATTGGAGCCCCCTTAAAGGAATTTCTGATCCGGTCGTTCTATCGCGCACCGGATTACCTCGGCCCGGTCAGCAATCTCGTTCTCAAGACCGAAGGCGGCCGACGGTTTGCTGATGTTGCCGGACAACTCCGCGAAGTGGTCGTGGTCGGCGCAAACGACGTAACGCAGATGATCGTGCAGGGGCCGACAGGAGTCTACATCGTCGATACGGGACGAACCGGAGTGGCGGAAGCGTTTTTCGTACTGGGAACCGTGTATTTCCTGGTGATGCTTCTCGCGGCGTTTTCTTACCGCGTTCCGCCGCCCGGATGGAAGCCTCAGGGTTGGACGCAACCCGAACAGAATACTTCTTCGCGTGGGCTGATCAGTTCTCGCGACGTCGCAATCGATCAGGCCGTGAAAACGCCGCAGTTTTATCTGCTCTGGGTCGTGTTGTGTTTAAACGTGACGGCCGGCATCGGCGTCCTGGGAGTTGCCAAGACAATGATCACGGAAATCTTCGGATCGACGCTGCCGGAAACGGTGGACGCAAGTTTTGCCGCAACGTATGTGCTGATGATCAGCGTCTTCAACATGTTAGGTCGCTTTTTCTGGGCCAGCGCATCAGACTATCTCGGTCGACAGAGAACGTATTCGATCTTCTTCATTCTGGGGATCGTCCTCTATCTGTCGGTTCCGTATTCGGCGTACCGGATGAGCGTCTCGCCGGCGGTCGTGTGGCTGGTGGTCTTCTACGCAGTTACCATGATCATCTTCACAATGTACGGTGGCGGGTTTGCGACGATACCGGCGTATCTCGCCGATTTGTTTGGAACGCGGTTCGTCGGGGGGATTCACGGTCGGCTGCTGACGGCGTGGAGCGTCTCAGGCGTCCTGGGGCCGTGGGCTATTACATGGTTTCGCGAACGATCGGTCGAGTCGGGCATCAACGATCTGGCCACGCAAATCGATCCCGTACGTTTCCGCGAAGCGTTTGGCGCTCCCGTGGATCAGCTCGACTCACTGGTCGCGAACAAAATCGTGACGATTTCGCGATTGATGGAATATGCCCCCCCTGAAACCGTCGATCCTTCCAGCACGCTTTACAATTCCACGATGTACATCATGGCCGCATTGCTCGTCCTCGCGCTCATCGCGAATCTTATGGTCCGACCAGTTGCCCCGAAGCATCATTTCACGGAGTAGTTATGATCCGAGCGTTGCCTCTTCTCAGCGCTGGCTCCGGACGGTTCGTCCTTGGTCATGTTGCGAGAACCGCGGGCAGCACCGAGAGTTGACCGTCTCGAGCACTCGATGTGACGACAGGAGCTCAGCTAGATCTCCAGCCATTTGTGCGGTCAGTCGTTGTGACCGAATGCACGAAGTGGATTGTCGCTTCCCGCGTCGTTCGTGAACACGACGCGCGCAACGGAGAACGTCCTGTAACTCGTTTTCTGTCAGACGCGCCGAGGGGCGGCTGTGTCGTTGCCGGAGCCGGTTACTCGTTCGGTGTGCCGACGCATTCTTCTGTACCGTCCAGGTCGGCTGATGACGATTCCTTGGGATCGGATTGAGTTGGGGCATCCGCAGGGTCCGCATCGGGGGCCATCAGTTGTTTGGCTTCGGCGAAGAAGCTTTGTAGCTCGGTGTCCTGCAACAGGGCGGGCTCGTTGGCCTGCTTCCATGCAAGTGACTTGTCCAACCACTTCGCGGCTTCGGTTTCCTGTTTGAGCTGATGGTGGGCCATGGCGATAAACAGCCAGTTGTGGGGCACATCGGCTCCGTGTTTGATCGAACTGTTCAGCGATTCGATCGCTTCGGACCACAGTTCGGCTCGATAGAGCGCAACGCCCAGCGTGTTCAACAAACCAGCGTTGTTTGGCGCCAGTTCATTGGCTTTGCGCGCCCACTCAAGAGCCTGCTCCGTGTGTGTATACAACCCGTCCTTATCCGGAGTAATGGCCAGCAACCAGGCCGCGTCATTGAGGCGTTGCGGGCTGTTCGGAGTGAGCTCGATGACTGATTTCCACAAGGCGACGGTTTCATCCCGGCGGCCGGCGTGGAAGTAGGAAATCGCCAGGTCGCTCATCGCCAGGACCGTAATTAGCTGCTCCGGTCCGAGCACTTTGCGGCAGAGCGTCAGCACCTCCTCGCGCAGCTGGAGCGCCTCGTTCCGGCGGCCAGCGTGGAAGTAGGAAATCCCCAAGTCGCGCATCACCGAGAGCGTATTTGGCGTCTCCGGTCCGAGCACCTTGCGGCAGAGCGTCAGCAACTCCTCGCGCAGCTTGAGCGCCTCGTCGTGACGACCGGCGTGGAAATAGGATTCCGCCAGGAAGTTCATCCCCACGATCGTTTCGTGGTGTTCCATGCCGACCACTTTGCGCATGAGCTCAAGCACCTCCTCATGCATTTTGATCGCCTCGTCCTGACGACCGGCGTGGAAATAGGATTCCGCCAGGAAGTGCATCCTCCTGAGCGTATCGAGGTGCTCCGGGCCGCACACCTTGCGGTATAGCGTCAGCACCTCCTCGCGTAGCTTGAGCGCCTCGTCCCGACGACCGGCGTTGAAGTAGGAAATCCCCAAGTCGCTCATCGCCTTGAGCGTATCGGGGTGTTCCGGGCCGCTTATCTTGCGGCAGAGTGTCAGTACCTCCTCGCGCAGCTGGAGCGCCTCGTCCCGGCGACGGGAGTGGAAGTAGGAATGCGCCAATTTTTGCATCGCGCTGACCGTTTCGGGGTGCTCCGGTCCGAGCAGCTTGCGACGAAGCGTCAGCACCTCCTGTTCCATCTTGAGCGCCTCGTCCCGGCGGCCGATGTTGAAGTAGGAATACGCCAGTAGTAGCATCGCGTGGACCGTTGTGGGGTGCTCCGGGCCGAGCACCTTGCGGGAAAGCGTCAGCACCTCCTCTTGTAGCTTGATTGCCTCGTCGAAGTGGGCGGCGTCCCAGTAGGAACTCGCCAAGTGCGTCATCGCGTGGACCGTGTAGGGGTGCTCCGGGCCGAACACCCTGCGGGAAACCGTCAGCACCTCCTCTCGTAGCTGGAGCGCCTCGTCAAAGCGGGCGGCGTCCAGGTAGGAACTCGCCGTTGCCGTCATCGCGGTGACCGTTTTGGGGTGTTCCGGGCCGTGCACCTTGCGGGAAAGCGTCAGCGCCTCCTCTCGTAGCTTGAGCGCCTCGTCCAGGCGGCCGGCGGGGAAGTAGGAACTCGCCAATTGCAACATCGCGAAGACCGTTTGGGGGTGCTCCGGGCCGTGCACCTTGCGGGAAAGCGTCAGCAACTCCTCTCGTAGCTTGAGCGCCTCGTCCCGACGGCCGGCGTCGTGGTAGGAAGTTGACAGGTTACTCATCGTTTTGAGCGTGTCAGTGTGCTCCGGGCCGTACAACTTGCGGCGGAGTGCTACCACCTCCTCATTCAGATTGAGCGCCTCGTCCCGGCGGCCGGTGTCGTGGTAGGAAGACGCCAGACTGTGCATCGCATTGAGCGTGTTGGTGTGCTCCGGGCCGGAGGTGGCGAGGTAGAAGTCCCGCACCTTCTCTTGCAGGGGGATGGCCTGCCGCGCAAGGCCGAGCGCATAGTAGGTCTTCCCGAGTGTCGCTTGCAGCTTCGCCCGCTGGGCGGGCTGGGCGGCGAGGTCGGTCTCCAGCTTCTTCGCCGCGGTGTCGAGCAACTCCACCACCTTGATCTCTCGGCCGTCGCGCTCCGGGTCGGGGCTTTGGAAGACTTCGCCGAGGAACTTCGAGATGTCCTCCGCGTCCTTGCGCGCCAGTTCTTTCGCGTCGCGCTCGGCGGCGACTTCCACGAGCGTCTCGGCCGTTTGTTTCTCGGCCGTCGTTGCGCGGACCGCCTCAGCTCTGGCCGATTCGGCACTGGTGATCGCTTCCTGCCTGGCTTTGCTTTCGGCCAGACGAACGGCGATGGCTGCTCGCTTTTCGGACAGGGCCCAGAACATGCCGCTGGTCGTTCCCACTACGCCCAACAGCAGCGCGACGGCAATCGCACTGGCTGCGATCACACCGACCCGGTTGCGTTTGATGAACTTCCGCATCCGGTAGCGGGCCGACGGAGGACTGGCGCTGACCGGTTCGTCCGACAGATGCCGCCGGATGTCTTCGGCCAATCCAGTGGCCGTTTCGTAGCGGCGGCTGCGTTCCTTTTCCAGCGCCTTCATCACCACCCAGTCCAGATCGCCGGTAAGGCTGCGCGTCAGGTGGGCGGGATCGATGCTCCGTTGGGCCGCGACACTCGGCAGACTGTCGCTGCCACTCAGCCGCGTGCTCGGCTTGGGTGGATCGACCTCTTTGATCAACCGCAGGATCTCGTTGACAGCTGCCTGTTTCATCGTCGCCTTTTCCAAAGGCGTGCTGCCCGTCAACAGTTCATACAGAATCACCCCCAGCGCATAGACGTCCGTTCGCGTGTCGATATCCAGGTTGTTGTGTTCTGCCTGTTCGGGACTCATGTACAACGGCGTGCCGACCATCATCCCGTGGGCTGTGTACAGCGATTGTTCGGTCAGCGAATGGTGCATCGCTTTGGCCAGACCAAAGTCGATGA
>JAQBZB010000033.1 GCA_027622275.1 Planctomycetota bacterium
AAGCGCTCGATATCTACAGAGGATCGATCGACGCGGCATCCCGACTGGGTTGCCGCTGGGCGCGCCCGCTGCCTTTGCCGGAACTTCCCGATATGAAGATCCACGTTGCCAGCTACAAAGAGCTGGCCGATTACGGTGCCGAACGCCAGGTCGCGATGCTCGTCGAGAACTACGGCTGGATGCAAGGCGATCCCGACTCGGTCGTGAAGCTGATCGAAGCCATCGGACGCAACGTGGCACCGTGCCCGGACACCGGCAACTGGAACGACAACGAGACCCGCTACGAGGGACTTGCCAAATCATTCCCGACGGCCGTCACTTGCGACTTCAAAGCCAAGACGCTCGGCCCGAACGGCGAACACGACGCCTACGATCTTCGTCGCTGTTTCGACATCGGTTGGCAGGCAGGATTCCGCGGTCCCTGGTGCTTGGAACATGCCCATCGCGATCGCAAGACGTTGTTTCGCGAGTTGTCGATGCTGCGGGATATGCTGCGTGAGTGGATGGCTTGATGGCTTTTGGACAAACACTCGGAATGGGCCAATGCAAATTCCGCCTTGACAAACCCGACTCTTCCCAGAAAGTCCTGTCCCCAACGAGCTTGCCTCGTTGGAACAAAAGATTGGTGGGTTAGACGTTAACGCAATCTTAGGCGAGACCCCAACGGGCTTGTCCCGTTCGGTGAATGAGATTCGATGGTGGCGTCGCGACACCGACACTGCAGCCTTGCAAAATCTCATTCACCCACGAGGCAAGCTCGTGGGGGTCTTGGTCTCTCACGCTGCTCCACTAACTTGTTAATCTTAGGTTCCAACGGGGCAAGCCCGTTGGGGACCGTGGAAGTCGCCAAGCATCACGTGAAGACGCCTCAACATTGGTTGGGAGGAACGAAGTGAAGCGGGCTGGAGTGCCAGCTGAGTTTCCCATGGTTTCGTCAGTGGATAGCGACTGGCTGTGACACCCCACGCGCGAATAGTTTCCAATTGTTCTCGAACGAGCATAGCGGTTCACGCTGTAGTTTCGCCCATGAGATGTATCGAAGGTGCGGATCTTTTCGATCTTTGCTTGGTTTGTTTGCGTTTTCAATCGCCCGATCGAACGGAACTATCCACGATCTGATACTTCCGCTCTTTTCGAGAAACACGAAGACTAACCAATCACACTTGATTCGCTCGTTGAACATGAACCAACTTCCAGCTTTCCATCGAGCGGTTTCGCTTCGCGTCTTAACGCTGACACTTCGAAGCCCTTCGCCTGTCTCTACCGCAAGATCGTAACCCCTCCATCCATCTGGCATCTTAGTTGCGGCCATTCCCGCAAATGTAAATTTGCTCAGGGCGTAGTGCTCACCTGCGTCGCCGAGCATCTTAGTCGTGATTTCTACGGCGCGTTTCGACATGTCTAGAGGATTCGTTATACAGGTTGTGCGATAAGGAATTGAAGCGGCAAGCGATGTCGTCTATCAAATATGCGAAGACGCTTAGTTTTCACAGGCAGTTCGTGTCGAGATTCAGAAGTGACTATGCTACCATGACGGTAACACTCCGTTAGTTGACTGCGCTCCACCAAGTCACGCCCGCCAGAGCATTGATCGATGCAACCCCGAACACTTTCGATACAAATCGTTGCGGTTTGGACGCTATTGGGATCGCTCTCCGCCGCCGAGCCCGATGCCGCCGATCTCGACTTCTTCGAGAAGAAGATTCGTCCTGTCTTGATTGACAAGTGTTATGAGTGTCATTCGACCAAGGCAAAGGAAGCGGGCAAGCTGAAGGGTGGATTGCTGCTGGACAGCCGAGAGGGGTTGCACGTCGGCGGCGACACCGGCTCCGCGATTACGCCCGGTAAGATCGAAGAGAGTTTGCTGATCGACGCCGTTCGCTTTGGTGAAGAGGCTTACCAGATGCCGCCGGACGGAAAACTCCCGGCGGATGTGATCGCGAACTTCGAGAAGTGGGTTGCGATGGGCGCACCCGACCCTCGTGATGCAGCTCCGAATTCAACGCCTGAACAGTCGATCGATTGGGAGAAAGCGAGACAACATTGGTCGTTGCAGCCACCTACACGCCATGAGCCACCCGTTGTGCAGGATGCGTCTTGGCCAAGCATGGCGATCGACTCGTTCATCTTGGCTCGAATGGAAGCTGCGGGATTGAAGCCGTCGGCCAAGGTAGATCGCCGAACCTTGCTCCGCCGAGTCTGTTTCGATTTGACGGGCTTGCCGCCGACCATCGAACAGCAACAGCAGTTCCTCGGCGATGATTCGCCTGACGCCTATCGAAACCTGATCGTTCGCTTGCTCGAATCGCCTCGCTACGGCGAGCGATGGGGACGGCATTGGTTAGATGTGGCGCGGTATTCGGAAGACAACACGAACATGGGGCCGTTCAATGGGCCGTACCCGCACGCCTGGCGTTATCGTGATTGGGTTGTGAAAGCGATCAACGAAGACGTGCCGTACGATCAATTCATCATCCGGCAGCTCGCGACGGACTTCTTGCCGGAAACCGGTCCCGAAGATCATGCGGCACTCGGCTTCCAAGGCCTCGCGCCGTCGTATCACAAGGAAGTGGCGTTGGCTCAAGTCGTTTTGGAAAACCGTTACGCCGACGAGTGGGAAGACCGCGTCGACGGGATCGGCCGCGGCTTGCTCGGGCTAACGCTGGCCTGTGCCCGCTGTCACAACCACAAGTATGATCCGGTGACGGTCGAGGACTATTACGCCTTGGCCGGTGTGTTCGCCTCGTGCCGCCAAACAACGCGGCCCGTCATCTCTGAGGAAGAAGTCGCCAAGACCCAGCCCGTTCGCGATCGCGTCGCGGTGTTGGAGAAGGAACTCGTCGAACCTGATAAGAAGGTGAAGGACCTGACAAAGGAAGTCGCGGACCTCGAGAAGAAGGCCAAAGGCGAGGACGGTGGCGCGACGAGCGAACGGCTGGCGGCTGCGAAGCAAGAACTGGAAACAGCGACCAAGCAAGTCGCGGATGTGAAAGCCGAGATCGAAGAGCTGAAAACAACGCCTGGCTTTGAAGTCCCCGTTGCCGATTCGCTGACCGAGGAGCAAGTCCGGGTTGAAGAGATCACCAAGGAAAAGATGAAGATCGTCTACTATCCCGACAAGCCGCGCGATCTGAACATCTTCATTCGTGGCGATGCTGGTCGGCTCGGGCCGCTTGTGAAGCGGCGGTTCTTGCAGATTCTATCGGAGGGCGAGCCGGCCGAGTTTTCCACGGGGAGCGGCCGGTTGGAGCTGGCTCGCGCGATTGCCAACCGCGACAATCCGCTGACGGCTCGCGTGGCGGTCAATCGCGTGTGGATGCATCACTTCGGCGTCGGTCTGGTCGACACCCCGAGTAACTTTGGCGTGACCGGCTCGAAGCCTTCGCATCCCGAGTTGCTGGACGATTTGGCCGTCCGCTTCATGGACAACGGCTGGTCGATGAAGTGGCTGCATCGCGAGATCATGCTGTCGTCGACGTATCAACAATCGGCGACGCCCACCGAGGCGACTTCGATCGATCCCGGCAACCGGCTGCTGTCTCATTTCAACCGGCGACGTCTTGGCGCGGAAGCGTTTCGCGATGCGGTACTCGCGGTCAGCGGCAAGCTCGACGATGCGCTAAGCGGGCCGTCGGGCGATGCGGATGACGCGAACTTCGTCCGCCGCACGATTTACGCATCGGTGTCGCGTCACAAGTTGAGCGACACACTGCAAACCTTCGACTTTCCCGACCCGGCGATCCATTGCGAGAAGCGATCCAATTCGACAACGCCCCTGCAACAGATGTTCGTCCTGAATTCGCCATTCGTCCACGCGCAGGCGGTTGCTTTGGCCGAGCGAGCCCAACGCGATGGCGGCGAGACGCTGGACCAGCGGACGACCTATCTTCATCAGCTGCTGTTTGCGCGTGAACCTCACGAAGCCGACTCGCAAATTGCCCGCGAATTCTTAGCAGAAGTCGCCTCGGCCGACGAACAAGCCGCGGCCACGCGCTGGCAGCGATACACACACGCCTTACTTAGCAGCAACGAGTTTCTCTATGTCGACTGAACTCACAATGTACGATGGCCTGCCAAGGCCGTCGTCCGGCAATCAAGGGAAGAATCGACGGCCTTGGCAGGCCATCGTACGCGGGAACACCGTCTCGCGGCGCGACATGCTGCGTTATGTTGGCGGCGGCTTCGGGATGCTTGGCTTAACGGGTGCGTTGGCTCAGCGATCTGCGGCGGCGACGCTCGCACCCCATTTCGCTCCGCGTGCGAAGCGGGTCATATTCTTGTTTATGGGTGGAGGTCCTTCGCAGGTCGACACGTTTGACCCGAAACCGTTGCTGGTGAAACTGGCTGGCCAGAAACCCAAAGGTGCCGACATACGAACGGCGTCACCGACGGCGGGATTGCTTCCGTCGAAGGTGCGATTCCGGCGTTTTGGCGAGTCGGGTATTCCTATCTCGGAGCATCTGCATCAGCTGGGCGGCCATGCCGATCACCTGGCGGTCATTCGCTCGATGCACACCGACTTTCCGAACCACGCTCCCGCGCTCTGCATGATGAACCTGGGAGTGCTCACGCCGACGCGGCCGAGTCTCGGCGCGTGGACTTCGTACGGTTTGGGGACCGAAAACGAGAACCTGCCCAGCTACATCGCGCTGTGTCCCGGCAAACCGATCGTCGGTCCCAAGCTGTGGGGCGCGGCTTTCCTGCCGGGTCAGCATCAGGCGACTCACATCAACAACTCGGATCTAACTCCCGCGAAGATGATCCCACACTTGAAGAACGAGTTCCTGTCGCGCGACGATCAGCGCGATCAGCTCGATCTCATTTCGCGGATCAACCGCCAGCACGCGGCCGAGCGATTGGGTGACGATGCTTTGGAGACCCGCATCCGGTCAATGGAGTTGGCGTTTCGGATGCAGTACGAGGCGCTCGACACCTTCGATATCTCGCGCGAAGCGAAAGGGACGTTGGAAGCTTACGGGGCGAGCGAGTTTTCCAAGGCTTGCTTGCTCGCGCGTCGCTTGAGCGAGCGGGGTGTCCGCTTCGTGCAAGTCTTCTACGGCAGCGGCCAGCCTTGGGACACGCACAGCAACCACACGGCCAGCAACGAGCGGCTGTGCCAGGACGCCGATCGGCCGATCGCCCAGCTGCTGACCGACCTGAAACAACGCGGACTGCTCGACGAGACGCTGGTCATTTGGGGCGGCGAGTTCGGCCGCACGCCGACTTCGCAAAGCGGCGACGGACGCGATCACAATCCATTCGGCTTCACGATGTGGCTGGCCGGCGGCGGCATCAAAGGCGGCACGATTCACGGCGCGTCCGACGAGTTCGGCTTCACCGCGGTCGAGAACAAGGTCCACGTCCACGACTTGCATGCGACCGTTCTGCACTTGCTGGGCTTGGATCACGAGCGGCTGACCTATGAATACAGCGGCCGCCAGTTTCGGCTGACCGACGTCGAAGGCACCGTCGTACAGAATATCATTGCATAACTTCCCCCATCCGATGCTGAAAAAGGAAACGCGATGCTGCCCCGTTCAATTCAATCGGCGATTCTGTTTTGCGTGGCGACCATCGTTGCGACGCTACTGCCGACACATCATGCCGTTGCTGAAGACAAGCTCACCATGAAGACCTACACCTACAAAAAGGTCGGCGACTTGGAGATCAAGGCGGACGTCTATCGCACCGGCGACGAGACGATTCGTCCGGTAGTCGTGTGGATTCACGGCGGAGCTTTGATCAACGGGCATCGGGCCGGGGTGAGCGAGCGCGTGAAGAATTGGGCGATCGATTCCGGATATGCGTTCGTGTCGATCGACTATCGCCTCGCTCCCGAGACACAGCTGCCGGAGATCATTCAAGATGTGGAAGACGCGTTTACGTGGCTCCGTAAGGAAGGCCCTGCGCTGTTGAAGATCGATCCCGAGCGCATCGTCGTGACCGGCGGATCGGCGGGCGGATACTTGACGCTCGTCACCGGTTATCGCGTTAATCCGAGACCCAACGCGCTCGTTGCCTTTTGGGGCTACGGCGATCTGGTCGGCGATTGGTACAGCCAGCCAAGTCCGCACCCGCGGCATCACACCACGAAACTGTCTCGCGAAGAAGCGTTCAAGCAAGTCAGCGGCCCGCCGGTTTCCGATTCCCGCGAGCGAGTGGGCAACGGCGGTGCGTTTTATCAGCATTGCCGCCAGCATGGCATTTGGCCGGAATCAGTGTCCGGTTGGAATCCGCACACGGAGCCCCAGCGATTTTATCCGTTCATGCCGCTCAAGAACGTGACCGCCGACTATCCACCGACTTTGCTGATCCACGGCACGGCGGACACGGACGTTCCTTTTGAACAGTCCGTTCTGATGGCTGACGAATTCAAGAAACATGCGGCGCCGCACCAACTGATCGCCGTTCCCGAGGCCGAGCATGGATTGGCTGGCGGCGATGCCGCGCTGATCGAGAGTGCCTATGCGAAGGCATTTGCATTCCTGACGCAGCAATTGGAGAAGTGACCGGCTATCTCCCATGACGGATTCACCGAATCGCGCGGTGCCAAGCGGCGGATGATCCGATCTGACATCACCTGCCCTAGCCGCGTCAGCGCCGATGGAAACATTTGCACCTGGATGTTGCGATCATCATGACAAATTGAAATTCATCGTCTAGGCTGGTGCTCGGCGGGGCACCTGTCACTTCGGCGAAAGAAGCATCGATGGCATACGCGGATGTCGAGTATTTCCTATCTGTCGTTTTGTTGGTGACCGCGATGCTGGGCATGGGCGCGACACTGAAGCCGACGGATTTCCTGAACGTCGCACGAGCGCCGCAGGCAATCGCTCTGATGTTTCTGGTGCAGGTCGTTATCTCTCCCATCGTCGCGGTCGGAATTGCTCGCCTTTTTGATCTTCCCCCAGGCGTCGCGATCGGTTTGCTGCTCGTGGCCGCGCTGCCGGGAGGGCTCTTTTCGAACATTGCCACCTACTTGGGCAGGGGCAACATTGCGCTGTCGGTCTCCGCGACGGCCCTGGCCTCGCTGACGTGCCTGTTCACGACGTCGCTTGTCTTGCGCGTCGCTGGAACGAGCGCACAACTCACGGAAATCCACATGCCCGTCCGGCTGATCCTGTCGGAGATTCTCCTGTGCATGATTCTTCCGCTCGCCGTTGGCATGGCCATCCGGCGCATCGCCGTGCGCCGCCACGCCATCATCGCCAAGACGATCATTCGTCTGAGTATGGTGGTGGTGGCGATCTTTGTCGTCGCCGCCCTCACCAGCGGGCGCATCCGGGTCATGGAACTTGGGTGGCGACCTCCGCTGGCGATGTTCTTGTTTTGCTTCGTCAGTATTTGGCTTTGCTACGGCGGTGGGGCGCTGCTGCGGATGTCGGTCGACGATCGATTCACAATTGCCATGGAGTGTCTGGTGCGAAATGTGCAATTGGGCGTCTTGTTGAAGGCGTCTATTTTCCCGCCGGGTAAGTCGGACCTGATTGGTGACGCGGTGCTGTATTCGCTGCTGTTTTACGGTGGGCTGGGCATGGTCCTTGCCGGGTGGGAAGCATTCGCCAAACGCATGGAGTTCGGTATCGTTTTCAATGCCGCCAAGAAATCTCGCCTGGCGGAAGCGAAGACGTCGGCAAACGACGACTAGTGCATCTCATTTCACTCTCCTTCGCCATCGAGATGCGTTTTTGACTGTTGTTTGCGTAACACGGATTTGGTGAATCGCACGGTGTCGACAACGGCTCGTTTATGCGTGCCGCGCGCGATTAGCTCTCGTTCGTCATGGGCTTCCACTTGAAACGTGACGAACCGGCCATCGACATGGATCACTCGGGCTTGACATCTTACTTTGTGCCCCAGCGGTGTCGCGGCCAGATGCTGGACATCAACATGGACTCCGACACAGGCCTCCCCGCTTTCAAACAGCGGAAGCAACGCTTCTCGTGCAGCGTGTTCCAGGAACCAGATCAACGTCGGCGTACTCAACACCGCAGGCATGCCAAGATCGCGGAAGTCGATTGAATGCGATGAATCGACGGTGAAGCTCAGTTCACCGACATCACCGACTTTGGGAGTTCGGATCATTTACTCTGCTTTCCAATGTCCACTCAGGCAGATGTGCGAACGCGATGATTCGCGGAATGATGGCTCGCATCGCCCGCGAGCGGTGACTCAAGACCGTTTTGACGGTGCTGCCGAGTTCACCGAAGGTGCGATGATACTCGGGGATCTCGAACAGCGGATCGTAGCCGAAGCCCCCGCTGCCGCTCGGCTCGAACAGAATCCGGCCACGACAATAATCTTCCGATTCAGCTCGCGCGGTGCCATGCGGATCGGACAACACGGCGTGGCAAACGTAATGGGCCGTTCGCTGGTCGAGCGGGACGTCGGCGAGTTGCTGAAGCAGTTTCGCGTTGTTTGTTTCGTCCGTCGCATCCGGTCCCGCAAAGCGAGCCGAATAGACGCCTGGTCCGCCACCGAGCGCGTCGACCGCCAAACCGCTGTCTTCGCCCAACACCCAACAGCCAAGGTGCCTTGCTTGGACCGTGGCCTTCAATGCAGCGTTTTCAGCGAACGTCGTCCCGGTTTCGTCGACTTCAATCGCATGGGACAAATCGGCGAGTGTGCGCAGCACGAAGCCATGTGGGGCGAGTAATTCAGCAAGCTCAAGCCCCTTCTTCTTGTTATGCGTCCCAAGGACGAGGAGTCGCTCGTTGTGCATCGCGTTGGTCCCCATGATTTCAATTGATGGAGAGCATACCACGGGCGGCGATGACTGTTCAGAGGGCGAAGAGCCGCTTCGCGATCGGCTGTCCGCGGAGGGACGTCAAGGTCCACGGATGCTGATTACCGAGACGAACTGCGAGCGTAAGCGGCCGCAATGGAGCGACGTGGGACGATGACGGGAACTGCCTGGACGTCGAACGAGATGCCCGCGAATGTGCGAGGCTGCAGCCCAAACGATCCGCCACCCGCCATCTCGCGACGATCGGCCCCGTACATTTGCATGATCTTGTGAACCGCCGGATGGATCTCGATCTTTCCGTCCGCCCGCGGTTCTCCCACCGAGTCGAAGCTGCCGACGGTGACCATGCTTTCCGTGCGGTCGTGGAACTCGTACGCTTCGACGCCAACAGCGCGGAGGGCAACGGTCAGCCGGTGGGCCTTGTCGGCCGCGATCTCGAGCTTGTTGGTCACTTTGCCGGTCCGTTCGATGTCTTCGATCTCGGCGATATTCATCGTTTCTTTGCCCCCAAACGTGGCAACTTTGACGGTGTATCGCCCCGGATTCTCAAGCAGGCTGTGTTCGACGCGACGGTTGAGTTCGTAAACGAAGTCGTCCAGTCCGCCCGGTGCAAAATACTCTTCGGGCAGATTGGGATTGCGCGTTACGAAAGCGTTTCCCATGGGCCCCTTCTTTCGCTTCTCGGCGTCGCCATTCATGCGTCGTTGCAGTTCACGAAAGCCCGCGAACCGCTGCGTCGACCATTCGCGCTTCTGGAGGTCGAGACATTCTGGGCGGGCATGCTTCAGTTTATCGAGCGTCTTTTGCAGCTGTGGATCCCGATCGCTTTGATAGTCGCCCACAAGCACTGCGTAGGCGTCGAATTTGGAACCGTTCCGGTATTTCATCTGCGCCCAATCACCCGTGTAGCGGTCAATCGTTTTTCCTTCGACCGTTTCCGTATAGTCGAATTCCTTTCTGTTGATGTATGCCGGGAGGTTGAATTGCGATCGCAGCTCCATTACCAATTCGTGGGCTTGCTCCGCCGCGCCGGCACCCGCAAAACTTGCCGCAAGAATCAGCCACGGTCCGTTTTCTTCGGTCAACTCGTAACTCTTGGAAGCGTCGGCTTCGACGCCTTTGCGAAACGGAATGAACGACGCCCACCGACTCTCCGCTTGCGACGTGGCAAGGTTCGTAAGCAAGGAAATCGCGACGACGAACAAGCATCCGATCCGGAATTTCATAAGCTTTTCCTCGAAACTAAACGACGGAAACTTCGTTCGCGCGAGTTAATGGGTTTTCGCAAACGAGCGCGTCGACCCGGCGTGTGCGATGTGAGACGAACGTCTTACAGAAGTGATCGCGGCCACGAATTCGCCGCATGAGGGCGGGAAGTTAACAGAAGGCACAGCCCGAGGCCAGAGCGAATCCGGAGATTGCCGCCGGGCTGCTAGCGAACAAAGCGTAACAAGGCGTATCGCTTCTTGCCGCTTCGCAGAACCATGACGGATTCGCTGGCGAGATCATCGGACGTCAGCTTCGCCTCGGCGTCCGTGATGCGTCGGTTGTTTACATAGGCGCCCCCTTGCTGGACCGTCCGGCGGGCTTCGCCTTTGGATTTCGCCAGGCCGGCTTCGACGAAGGCATCCAACGCTCCAAGCCCCTTGCCTGCGAGCCGCGCGAACGGCAGCTTGGTGCTCGGGACATCAGGAAAAATGTCCCGCAGTTGTCCATCACTGAAACCGCTGATCTCGGCACCAAAGAAGCTGTCGGTGGCACGCCGTGCGGCGGCCAGACCAGTCTCGCCATGAACCAATCGCGTCAGTTCCTCCGCCAGCCGCTTCTGGCTGGCTCGTTCGTGAGGAGCGGTTGCGCGAGACTCGTCGAGCGATTCGATCTCTTCCCGATCGAGTTCCGTCAGGTATCGCAGGCAGGGTCCGGCATCGGCATCGCCGACGTTGATCCAATACTGATAGAAGAGATAGGCGCTGGTGCGCTCCGGCGAGAGCCAGACTTTCGTCCCCTCCGCGGTCTTGCCGATCTTCTTGCCTTCGCTATCGAGCAACAGCGGCGAGGTGATCCCGAACACCTGGACTCCGTGCATCCGACGGGCGAGATCGATCCCCGCGGTGATGTTGCCCCATTGATCACTGCCGCCGACTTGCAGCTCGCAGCCGTGCAGCTGGTTCAAGTGGACGAAGTCGTAAGCCTGCAGCAACATGTAGCTGAACTCCGTGTAACTCAATCCAGCGTCGGAACCGAGCCGGCTCTTCACCGAGTCCTTGCCCAGCATCACGGTGACGGGAAAATTCTTGCCGACGTCGCGGAGGAAGTCGAGGTAGCTGAACTTCCGCATCCAGTCAAAGTTGTTCACCAACAGGGCCGACGTCTCGCCGCAGTCAAAGTCGAGAAACTGACGCATCTGCCGCTCGATGCCAACGACATTGGCCCGCAGCGAATCGACGGACAGCAGGTTTCGTTCTTCGCTCTTGCCGCTTGGATCCCCGATCATGCCGGTGGCTCCGCCGGCCAAGGCGATCGGCCGATGGCCTGTCAGCTGGAACCGGCGTAACAGCATTAATTGCAACAGACTGCCGACGTGCAAGCTGTCCGCCGTCGGATCGAATCCGATATAGACCGTCCGCGGCTGGGCGTTCAGCCACTGCGGCAGATTCTGATCGTCCGTGGTCTGATGAATGAGCCCGCGCCACGTGAGATCGGCAAAGATATCGGACTTCATGTTGATGTTTCAATCAGCGGGCAACGGTAAACAGGACCGCGGCGTGTTCGTTACCGGCGTCTTCAAAAAGCTGGCGAATCAGTTTCAACATCGCCCAGGCCTCGTCCCCTTCGGCTTCCGTCGGTTGTTTGCCATACGTCTTGGGATCGAGAGCCAGATAGCGTTCGGTGAATTCAGCTCGCTTCAGATCGTGCAATCCGGCGGCAACATGAGGGACAATGTCGGGGCGGATCAGGATCGCTTCGAAACCAACTCCCTCGTGCAATCGTTTCCCGCCAAGCACGGCATGGTCCACCGGAAAATCACCCGTGTCCCGATCCAAGGTTCCATCGGTCAGGGACCGGTGAATCGGGTCCCAGCAGGTGCCGCAATTCAGCACCAGATCGGCGTCGATGTGTTTCTGCGATTTTCGCAATCGCTCGGCGACCGCCCGCACTCCGACGTCGTTTTCTTGTGCAAATAACTCCTTGGCGTCCTCCCGCGTTAAGACAATGTAAGAACCGTCTCCCGAAACTCGTTCTACAGACACGTTTGCACCTTTCCAGGTTGTAGAAGTTCCAAATGCCGTGTTCGCCCAATTAAGTACATCGTAATCGACGGATTAGGATAATCACAAATTCCCGTTTCGCCCAGATCAGCTAAGGCGATCAGCGCTTAACGCCACATGTCATCGCCGGCAAAGGGATGAGCCGGTCCCTGGAGCTTCGGTTTCGGCAAGGCTTTCAGCGCCTGAACCGCCAGACGCAAGTCGTCTTTGGTGGTGATTTTCATATTGATAGGCGAGCCGGGGACGACCTTGATTTTGTGACCTAGCCGTTGCACGAGTTCGGCGTCGTCGGTCGCGGGCTCGCGGCCAGCCTTGGCATAGGCCTCGACCAGCCAGTCGCGGCGGAAGACCTGTGGCGTTTGGGCTTCCCACAGGTTCGCTCTCGGGACGGTTGCTTCAATCGTGTTATCAGCAGCGACTCGTTTGAGCGAGTTGGAAACCGGAATTCCAAGGATCGCGGCTCCCGTTTCCTGGGCCGCCCTAAAGACCGCGTCGATCCATTCATTGGCGATGCACGGTCGCGCGGCATCGTGAACCGCGACGAAGTCAATGTCGTCGCGGACGCGGGCCAGAGCATTCCGCACCGAATCCGAACGCTCGGCCCCGCCTTCGACTACTTCGATGCCCATGATCGCGACATTGGCTCCGAACTTCATGTGAAAGTCTTCGTGATCTTCCGGCGAGATGATTACGAGGACTTGTTTCACATCGTCGCGTTTCAGGAACTTTTCGGAGGCGTGAAGCCACACCGCGCGCTCGCCGAGCGCGATGAAGGGCTTTTTGTAGTGCTTATCGTGAAAGCGACTGCTCTTGCCGGCGGCGGGGAGGATGACTGCGTACGTGGCCACGGAACCGTCCTTTTACGATTGGTAAAGCACAGTTTTGTTGAAACGCCGTCAAGCGTCAAGCTGCCGATTCGGATACTGCGTCGGGCTGTGCGGCCGCGGACGAGGCGAAGCATCTCGCCATGGCAAGCGACAGGACGCCGAAGGCAAAGACACCGAGTCCCGCCCCAAAGACGTCGGCTACCCAGTCAGCGACGTCCGCCTGCCGTCCAGGGACCGCCATTTGAGACAACTCGTCGACACACGCGTAGATAGCAGCCACGCCTAGTGGCAGCAAGAAGACGCCACGCCGCAGACGGATCGTGGTCAGCGCTGCCGCAAGCAGGAACGCCAGCCCGGCGTAGGCTCCGAAATGCAAGAGTTTGTCATTGACCTTGCCAAGACCGCGTACACCGTGCGGAAGGTGAGTGCCGACAAAAATGGCAATCCAGTAGACCCCGAGGGTTCCCAGCGAGACAATTCGAAGCATCTCAGTCCTCACCGCCGTAAAAAAACGCCGTGGGTCTTGCCACGTTAACCGACAACTAGCCGAAGATTACGGTAAACTCAATGCGGCACCAAGCCCGTTTTTGTGTCACTCGTTGCCCGTGAACTGTCGTAGCGGTGGCTTCCAGCCGCCGCTACTTCAGCGGTGGCTGGAAGCCACCGCTACTTCCTGAGCCGCACGCCTCATTTATCGGAGTTTTTCAACATGAATCTTGCATGGTCCCCGTATTCTTCCCGTTTCTTGGCTTATTTAGCGTTGGTGATGCTCGCCACTGGAGCCGCCTCGGCTGCCGACGACCCCAACTGGAAGCCCCTGTTCGACGGAAAGACGCTGAAAGGCTGGAAGATCACCAACTTTGGCGGGGAGGGTGAAGTCGAGGTGAAAGACGGCCAAATCGTGTTGGAATTTGGCTCGTCGCTGACCGGAATCACCTATGACGGCGAGTTCCCAAAAACGAACTACGAGATCAGCTTGGAAGCCATGCGAGTGGACGGTAACGATTTTTTTTGCGGCCTGACGTTTCCCGTGGCGGATTCACATTGCAGTTTCATTCTGGGCGGTTGGGGCGGGGCTGTCGTGGGGCTTTCCAGCATTGACGGTCGTGATGCGTCGGAGAACGAGACGACTCAATACAAGAAGTTCGAGAGCGGCCAGTGGTACAAGGTCCGCGTAAGGGTCACGCCGGAACGTATTGAAGCCTGGATCGACGACAAAGTATGGGTCGATCAAGAGATCACCGGACGAAAGATCAGCACTCGCAGCGAGGTTAATCTCTCGAAGCCCATTGGCATCAGCGCCTACGAAACTCGCGCCGCCCTGCGCAAGCTCAAGTTTCGCGAATTGCCAAAGTAGCAGGCCCGCGAATGCACGAAACCTATATGCGGATGGCGCTGCGGCAAGCCGAGGCGGCTCGCGCCGAAAACGAGGTGCCGGTAGGGGCGGTGATCGTTCAAGACGAACGAGTGATCGCGGCTGCCTACAACCAACGCGAGCAATTGCACGATCCGACCGCTCACGCCGAGATGATTGCAATCACCCAGGCTGCCGCATCGCTCGGCGGTTGGCGGCTGGAACATTGTCGGCTCTACGTGACGCTTGAACCGTGTGCCATGTGCGCCGGAGCGATCTTGCAGGCGCGCATTCCGTTGGTGGTGTATGGAGCCACCGATCCAAAGGCGGGTGCCATCGATTCACTATTTCAGCTGCTTCGCGATGATCGGTTGAACCATCGGGCGGAAGTGATTTCCGGGGTTTTGGCGCAGCCGTGCGGCGAGATTCTCACTGCCTTCTTCGCCGAGCAGCGACGCCTGGGAAAGAAGTAGATCGGCCCTGCTCCCGTACGATGGCCTTCCAGGGCCGTCGAATTCGGCAGACCGACGGCCTCGGAAGGCCATCGCACATCGCTTGCACTGTCCCAAAGCACCAGCCTCTTCATGAGACGCCCCGCATCGCAATTCCACAAAGCCTTCGATAGAATGTCGGCCTACCCTGATTTGCCATCCGAGCAATATTGATGGCAGGACGATGGGGGAAGTGATGAGGCATCCGCAGTCCTTTCATGCCGCGTAGTTGTGCGGACGGCCCTTGCTTCCTTGTCGCAGGAACTCAATACCGTGTCGTTGCACTGTGCCATGGCGACGGTCGCCAAATGAAGGTTTTTGATGGAAAAGCTCGACAAGGATCCTCGGCTCAATCGAGATCCAAGCTCAGATCCTCACCCCAAAACACCGACACCTCGCCGTGGTGGCCCCAACGTGCTGCTGCTGGTCGGCGTGTTGCTGATCATTGGTCTGTTGCTTTTTTCGCAGCGTGGTGTCAAGCGTTCGGTCATCGAAGACTACTACTACTTTCTCAAGCAGATCGAAGCCGATAACGTTCAAAGCGTCGAGCTGCATGGATCGGAAGATGCGTACGGGACCTTCAAAGAACCACCTCTCGAGCCCGAGTTCGACGCCGCGGGGGAACCCACAAAAGACCGCAAGAAGCTTGAGAAGCACTTCCTCGTGCGGTTGCTCCAGACCGAAGCAGCACAGACGGACCTGAACAAGCTTTTGAAAGAGAAAGGCGTCCACACCGTCCCGAAGCGGCCTTCGACCGAAACCGCGATGTTTGTCTTCTGGGGCATCGCCTTGGTGTTGAGCGCTGTGATGTTCGGATTCCTGTGGGTGTCGATGCGGCGCTCGCGCGAGCAGATGATGGGTGGCGGCTTCCTGTCCGGGTTCAGTAAGAGCCCCGCCAAGCGGTACGAAGCAACACAGCAGTCCATCCTGTTCAAAGACGTCGCGGGTCTCGAAGGGGTGAAAGAAGACCTGCTCGAAATCGTCGAGTACTTGCGCGAGCCGGAGAAATTTCAGCGGTTGGGCGGTCGTGTCCCCAAAGGCGTCTTGTTGATGGGACCACCGGGAACGGGAAAGACGCTGCTGGCTCGGGCCGTGGCGGGGGAGGCTGGCGCTCCCTTTTATTCGGTCAACGGATCGGAGTTCATTCAAATGTTCGTCGGTGTCGGGGCCAGCCGCGTGCGTGATCTGTTTGCCAACGCCAAGGAGCATGCGCCGGGCATCATCTTTATCGACGAGATCGATGCGGTTGGCCGGCAACGGGGTGCGGGTTTGGGTGGCGGTCACGACGAACGCGAACAAACCCTGAACCAGATCCTCAGCGAGATGGATGGCTTCGCGCAAACCGACTCGGTCATCGTGCTGGCCGCGACCAATCGCCCGGATGTGCTTGATCCCGCGTTGCTTCGCCCCGGTCGCTTCGATCGTCACGTCACCGTCGGTCGCCCCACGCAAAAGGGCCGCGTCGAGATCTTTCAAGTTCACGTTCGAGACGTGCCTTTGGCGGACGACGTCGATTTGAATGTGCTGGCTTCGGGCACGATTGGGTTGACCGGAGCGGACATCCGCAACATCGTCAACGAATCCGCACTCTGGGCCGCGCGAAACGAAAAGGACAAGGTCGACATGTCCGACTTTGAACATGCCCGTGACAAGATCCTGATGGGAGCTAAACGCGAGGAGGTGCTCACCGAAGAAGAAAAGAAAAAGACGGCGTATCACGAAGCGGGGCACACGATCGCCGCCTGGCTGCTGCCCGGTGCCGACCGCGTTCACAAAGTGACCATCATTCCACGTGGCCGCACGCTCGGAGCGACGCACACGATGCCGTCCGAGGATAAATTGAGCACCTCCGAAAGCGAACTTCGAGATCACTTGGTCGTCTTGCTCGGAGGTCGCGCGGCGGAGAAGCTGATTTATGACGAAACAACGGCTGGTGCCGAGAACGATCTCGAGCGCGCGACGAGTATGGCGCGGCGGATGGTGACCTGCTGGGGAATGAGTGAGCGGCTGGGACCAGTCAGCTATAAGCTGTCCGACGAAGACCCGTTTCTCGGCCGCGAGATGCATCAACATCGGCAGTTCAGCGAACACACGATGGAGCTGATCGATCAGGAAGTCGCCAAGATCCTGCACCACGCATCGTCACAAGCCAGCGAGCTACTGACCGCCCAGCGAGAGAAACTCGTCAAGTTGACCGAAGCATTGCTGAAGGAAGAAGAACTTGGCGAACCAGCGATTGCCGAGTTGATCGGGCCTTCGGTGCATGAGTCTTCGAAATCGAACGGACGGGCAAAGACAATGTCACCCATAAAATCGGACTGAGTTTTGCAAAGACTCCTGTCCCCAACGAGCTTGCCTGGTTGGGACAAAAGATTACTGAGTTAGTACGTTTGTAAGAAGAGTTACGGCTATCTTGCCCAAATCACCGCGCAAATCAGCCGCCACGCGATAGCGTGCGGTTCTCTCGAAGTTCACGAGAACCGCAGGCTATCGCCAAGCGGCTGATGAATGATCCGGGCTAACCAGTTAATCTTTGGTTCCAACGGGGCGAGCCCGTTGGGGACCGTGGAACAAATCCAGCATTACTGTGAGGCTCCGAATTTCACATGTAAGGTCAAGGGTTTAGCAACCCAGGACAAGACTCGATGGCCGACAAGCCGAAGAAAAAGATTCGCACGGAGTTCCGCAAGAAGCACGAGTCGCGGACGCGGAACACGGATCTCACCCGGGCATTTCACGAACATGGGTTCGAAGACGACGAATCCGTCCGCAGCGAACGGGTCAGCGGCAAGGGCGAGCTGACTCGCAAGCGAACGATTATCGGCGAGTCGATCGAACACGAAGATGCCAGCCTCTCCGTTCATCTTGAGATCGACGAGTCGGTCTGCCTGCGCGGACGCGTACTGCGCGTCCACGGCCTGCAGAGCGACGTGCAAGCCGAGGAAAGCGGTGCGGTTTATCATTGTGCCACGCGGCGGTTGCTGAAGACGCTCAGCACCGATCAGCGCAGTGTGGTTGTTGCGGGGGATCACGTTATCTTCCGTCCCGAGAGCGACGAGGAGGGCTTCATCGAACGCATCGAACCCCGCCATGGCATCCTTTCCCGCGCGAGCAAAGGCCGCCAGCATGTGATCGTGGCCAACGTGGACCAACTGCTGATTATCGCCAGCGCCGCCGAACCGACTCTGAAGCCCAACTTGATCGACCGCTTCTTGGTAACCGCCGAGAAGGGGCGTATTCGACCGATCATTTGCATCAACAAAATCGATCTCGTTCACGCCGCTGACTTGCAACCCTTAGCGGGTGTTTATGGACAGATGGGTTATCGCGTCATCTTGATGTCGGCAACGACCGGACAAGGCGTGCCGCAAGTTCGACAACTCGTTCGCAACAAGGAAAGTGTCGTCGCGGGGCAAAGTGGTGTCGGCAAATCGTCACTGCTCAACGCCATCGATCCCAACCTGTCATTACGAGTCGACACGGTCAGCGAGGAGAATCAGAAAGGTCGCCACACCACCACGAACGCTCAGCTGATTCCGCTCAGCTGCGGTGGCTACATCGTCGACACGCCAGGCATCCGTCAGTTCCAGTTGTGGGACGTGATCCCCGAAGAGGTCGCCGGCTACTTCCGCGACATTCGACCCTACGTCAACCACTGCCGCTTCCCCAATTGCACGCACACTCACGAAGCGGATTGCGCCGTCAAAGACGCCGTCGCCGACGGCCGATTGGACGCGCGGCGTTACGAAAGCTACTGCTATCTCCACGCCGGGGATCTTCTCTAACCCGGATTATTCATGAACCGGTCAACATTCTTCAAAACGCACGTTTGCAAGAGGAGTTACGGCTATCTTGGCCGAAACGCCGCGCAAATCAGCCGCCACGCGCTAGCGTGCGGTTCTCTCAAAGTTCACGAGAACCGCAGGCTATCGCCTGGCGGCTGATGAATAATCCGGGTTCCTGCTGCAATCGATTTGACTCGGCCAGATCGTGACGTAGATTTGCATTGACCCTCAATAATCTCGGTACCGCCGTTCTGGCATTGTTTGGTGACATTGGTACCGCCCTTCACGTGCTCGAACCTGGCAAGAGTTGCGATGAACTCCTCGATTCCCCATGCTCTGCTTGTCGACGACACGCGCATGTTTCGGGCACTCGCTCGCCGTCGCCTGGAGGCATTCGGCATTGGTTGTGATGAGGCTGCGACGTGCGAGGAAGCGGAACGGCTGCTGAACACAAATGAATACGCGATTCTGGTCACGGAATTGCACTTGCCGGACCGTCACGCCTATCACATGGTGATCGACTTGTTGCGGCGACCGGTCCGACCGTTGATCGTGATTGTCACCGACATCCGTGAACCGCGGCTTGCGCAGCATCTGTTCGACGAAGGCGTGGACGAAATCTTCTTCAAGCCCGTGGATTATGCGTTGCTGGCTGCCAAGCTGAAGGTTCGGGCAACACGATGGCAAAGGCAGTCGAGCCCGGCACAGAGTCAATCGATGCGGGCAGCGAGTGCGAACGAATCTCGCCGCGAAGAAACAACGGTGACTTCGGAAGATCTTCAGACGAAGCTGCAACACTTGACGGGAATGCTCCCCCTTTCGACGACGGCCTTCGATGTCTTCAACGCGACGCGAGACAACGAATACGACACCGAGAAAATCGAACGAGTAATTGCCAAGGAATCTTCACTGGCTGTCGAACTGCTGCGACTCGCAAATGGCCCGGCTTACAATGCATCCATGGAGCGAATCACTTCCTTAGACAAAGCCATCGTCCGCGTTGGTCGCCGGAAGATTGGCGAGTTGGCACTGGCCCACACGGCGAAAACCTGTCTGACGCAACGTGTTGTGCCCTGGTTAGACGTTGATCTATTGTGGCGACGCAGTATTGCTGCCTCGTCAGCCGCGGAACTGCTTACGAAGAAGAACCTTTCGGACCGCGATGACACCGTCGTGTTGGCAGCGCTCATGCACGGTCTGGGACGCGTGGTACTCGCGTCACTGTATCCGCAAGTCTACGAGGCACTATTGAGTAAATGCGAGGACACTCGCGAATCGCTGGACGACCTCGAAGAGCAATGTTTCCCGCTCAGCCCTGGACGAGTCATGGCTCGTGTCTTGGAGCTATGGGGCTTGCCCGATTCGGTCTGGCGTCCGCTCGCTCATGCCGATACACCCGACTTGGACTTAGGCGGTCGACTTCTCAATTCGGCTCTGGCCCTCGGAAATATGGCAACCGGGAACTGGCGGGACTTCGATCGCGTTACGCTTCCCGAAGCGACCGAAGCCATTACATCGGATGGTTTGGATTCGATTCTGGCACAAGTCGTCGAACGGCAAGCGAGCGTGGCGAGGAACCCGTCACGTCAAGTGGAGGCAAAGAAACACGCTCTTATCCGTTACGCTCGAGTTACTCCCGCCATTCCGGATCTGCCTAGGTCGCTACTCGATTCATTCGGGACGGTCGACTCGATTCCACTCGATGCCCTGGAACAGACCGACCGAGTGGTAATTGACTGCCGCGAGGCAGCGCCTTACAGCTTAGCCCCCTTTGTATCGCAACGGTCGTTCGATCCCCGGCGGATCATCATTGCCGATCGCGCTGACGCCAGCGAGTTCCGGCGTTTTGGCCACGTCATCTCTTTCCCACTATCGTACGCGTCCCTGCGTCACGTATGTCTCGGAGCGACGCCCGAGAAACCTTCCGAGTCGCCAGTCGGTTACGCCGTCCCCTATCAAATGCCAACCGCAGCGACTTTCGACGCACAGCGGTAGAGGCCCAGTAGGTCATTTCCGCCGGAAGTGACCTAAACAGGCACGCCGGTGTTCGCAGTTGCCGCAAGGTCTCGCTCGGCGAGCGAGACCTACTGTTCCAACAAAGCCCGGTGCAGGCGAACAGATTGGCGAATCGTCAGATGTCAAGCGTCGAGCCAACACCTCGTTGCCTCGCAAGTTCAACGAGTCGGCCGCCGACAGCGACATCTTCAATCGCCATGCCCACCGACTTGAACAGAATAATGTCGCCAGCACCGCGACGGCCCGTCGTATCTCCCACCAAGACCTCGCAGAACCCATAAGCCGACCCCCACGAGAAGTCACCGGCTTCAATCGCGCCGTTGAAGTCGCCGGCTTCGTGCTGACAACACTCGACGCTATCGCAAACGACGATGGCTGAACGCCGCACGGTCGTGACATCGATTTCGGCCTTGTGCTTCCAATTCGAACCGATCGCACAGACCAACGTGCCGGCGCTCAGCCACGCGCCGTCAAACACCGGCACTCGGCTCGTCGTTGCCGTGATGACAATCGGCAGCGACTCGACGGCGCGGCGAGGTTCAGCCACGGCAATGACTTCAATGCCGAGTTGCTCGGCCATCTTCTCGGCGAAAGAACTCCGGCGATCGGCATTTCGGCTGTAAACGAATGCCCGCTTGATGGGGCACGTCGTGACGACCGCCTCAAGCTGGCTCTCGGCTTGCCAGCCGCTGCCGAACAATCCGACTTGCTCGGCGTCTGGATTCGCGAGTGATCTCGCGGCGATCCCGGTCACGGCACCGGTTCTCATCTGGCCCATCCGATCCGCTTCGATCAGTGCCACGAGATTGCCGGTCGACTGGTTGTACAAGCCGACGTGAAACTTGGCACCGGAGCTTGTCGTTGTGTATTGCTTCCAGCCCACGAGGCCCAGGTAATCGGCGGCGGCACTCATCGAATGCAGGACGATTCCCTTTCCGTGAGCCCGCTGTCGCGGCACGTTGTGTGCTTGCCCGGCGGCAAGTTGGCGAAACGCCTCTTCAACGACTTCGATTGTCGTTGGCATGTCGAGCAAGTGCTCCACATCGGCTTCACAAAGGTGCAGAACTGACATCGTTGGTAACTTCATGTTAGTAGTTCGTTTAACGGCAAGCCGAAGGCGTCAGCGGCAGTAACCAAGCCGACGCCTTCGGCTTGCCGTTAAACGACTGCTTGACTAGGAGAGCGCGCTGATTCGCTTGAAGTCGCCTTTGAGGGATTGATACAAGCCTTGATAGATGGGGAAGCCGTTGTCGTAGGATCGCTTGGCCTTGCGATCGACGGTCGTTTCGGAGGCGAGGGCGATGGTGGCCCCGCATGCTTCTTCGACGTTCTTGTACTCGCCAGCCCCCACGGCGGCCAGCAGCGCGACGCCGAACGCCGGGCCTTGCTCGGCCTTGAGCGTGACCACCTTCTTGCCGAACAGATCCGCTTGCAGCTGTCGCCACAACGCGCTCTTCGCTCCCCCGCCAGACGCACGGATCTGCCGCACCGGTACTCCCATCTCTGCGATGATCGCGAGGCTGTCTCGCATCGCGTAAGTGACCCCCTCCATGATGGCTCGCGCAAGATGACCGCGAGTGTGCTTCAGCGTCAGACCGACGAAGCAGCCGCGGGCGTCGGGATCGGCGTGAGGCGTCCGCTCGCCTGCGAGATACGGCAGGAAGAACAAGCCTTCGCTGCCCGCCGCGACGGCAGCCGCCTCGCGAGTCAGGACTTCATACGGATCAGTCTTGCCCCGCGCGAGTTCGGCACAGAGTTGCTCGGTGAACCATTGCAACGCACCTCCGGCGGTCAGGCTGACACCCATCATGTGCCACTTGCCGCGGACGGCGTGACAGAAAGTATGCAGTCGCCCTAGCGGGTCGATTTCAACTTCGTCACTGTGGACGAACATGACCCCGGAGGTGCCGATCGACGTCGAGAGAATGCCGCTCTTCACGACGCCGGTGCCAACCGCGTTCGCCGCACAATCGCCCGCGCCGCCAACCACTACACAATCCGTGGTGAGTCCGAGCAACTTCGCTGCTGGGGGTGTCAGCTTCCCGGTCACCTCTTCCGATTCGTAGCACTTCGCGAATAGATTGGCATCTAATTCGAGCTTGGAGAGGAGCGGCTTCGACCAATCGCGTTTCTTCACATCCAACAGCAACATACCGCTCGCATCGCTCACGTCGGTCGCAAACTCGCCGGTCAGTCGCCGGCGAATATCGTCCTTGGGGAGCAACACTTTGGTCGTCTTTTCAAAGTTCTTGGGCTCGTTGTTACGCAGCCAGAGGATCTTTGGAGCCGTAAAGCCGGTCAACGCGGGGTTCGCGACCATCTTGATCAGCTTGTCGCGGCCACCGGCTCGTTTCTCGATCTCCGCACATTCAGCCGCGGTTCGTTGGTCGTTCCAGAGCAGCGCACGCCGCACGACGTTATTGTTCCTGTCGAGAAACACCGAACCGTGCATCTGGCCGGAAAGTCCAATCGCTTTCACTTCGGCGGGCTTGACCTTAGCTCGCTGTACCGTCGCGCGAACCGTGTTGACCGTGGCCTGCCACCAGTCCTCCGGGTCCTGTTCGCTCCACAGCGGCTTCGGATGATGCAGTGGATAGCCCTCACTGGCTTCGCCGAGAATCTTGCCGCCAGCGTCAATCAAGATCGTCTTGGTCCCGGACGTGCCGATATCGATACCGAGATAATAGCTCATGCATTTGCTCCTGGAGAAAAGTCCGCGACGATTGTACCCCCCGCCGCGCAGAGGTCGCAACAGGCCGATTGACCATACACCTTCATGATGCTTACCATGCGAAGGATCGATCGTCGTTGTTCGCTCCGCGAACAAACGTCTTTTCGCGCAGCGAAATCAGCCGGTACGCGCTAGCGTCCGGTTCCCGCGGGGAAACCGCGGGCTAGCGCCCAGCGGCTGATTTTGTCACAGCCTCGGAGCGAAAAGCGACACTGGCACTCCGCTCTACATTCGATCGCGAGTGAATAATGTCTTGCCGAAAACCCGTATCCCATCCGCAGGCCGCATGGTTCGCGGCATGCCTCTTGTTGTTAGTTGCCTTGGTGGCTGGTGGCTGCAAGACAGAGCAGGGCAATTCGCTTTCACCAGACGCGGCCGCGGAGTTGCCGTTGCGGGTGTTAGTCGTCGACGACGAGCCGCTTGCCAATGCGGTCAAGCTCGCCTGGGATTCACGCGTCGGCGGAAGCACGAAAGTCACCACAACTACCGCCGCCGAGTTGCTCGCAACACAGCGGAAGCGGCTGAACGCCGATGTGATTCTCTATCCCAGCTATCTGCTCGGAGAACTGGCCGAAGGCGATTTGATCGAGCCACTCGACTCGGAGGATACCGCGGACCCGGTCTTCGATCGGCAGGGGCTTTTCGAATTGATTCGCCTGCGTGAAATCACTTGGGGGAGCAAGGTCTACGCAGTGCCGCTGGGGTCGCCGCAGTTCACGCTGCTGTACCGCAAAGACATTTTCGACAAGCTACAACTCAAACCGCCAACGACCTGGGAGGAATACCAGATTCTTGCCAAGCAGTTGTCCGACCGTTCGGCCGTCGGAGACCTCGCTTCACCGGGCAACGAGGCGTGGATTGGAGCTGTTGAGCCGTTGGCGCAAGACTGGGCCGGCCCGATGTTTCTCGCTCGTGCGGCAACCTACGCGCGGCATCGCAATCAGTACTCGACGCTGTTCGACTTCAACTCGATGGAGGCGCTGATCGCCAGCCCGCCATTCGAGCGTGCTATGGAGGAACTCGCCGCCATCGCCGCGGATAATTCCGATGCGAGACACACTCCCGAATCGGCAAGGCGCATGTTCCTGTCCGGCAATTGTGCGATGGCGATCACTTGGCCCAGCCGCGGCGGCGACGTGTCGCCCGAATCAACGACCGACCGCGATGACTGGATCGGTGTTGCGGAGTTGCCTGGTTCGCCCGCGGTCTACAATGTTTCGACGCAATCTTGGGAGCAGCGTGCTGCCGACGAGAATCTGCGTGTACCACTGATCGCCATCGACGGGCGGCTTGGCTCGGTCACGACCGACTGCCGACGCAAAAAGCAAGCCCTTGGCATGTTGTTCATGATATCCGGCGACGAACTAGGGACTGCGATTGGCTCAGCCAGTTCGCATACGACGCTGTTTCGCGAGAGTCAACTCGGTAAGGCGAGCGATTGGGTTGATCGAGAATGTGAAGGTGCCCCGGCGCGTCAGTATGGTGAAGTCATTCTCGCAACTCAGAATAGTGCCGCTTGGCTCGATGCGATTCGGATTCCGGGTCGGAGCGAATATATCGCCGCCCTCGAACGAGCGGTGAACTCGGTCGTCGCCGCCGAAGCGACACCGCCCGAGGCCTTGAAGGAAGCGGCTGCGGAATGGAACAAGATCACCGATTCAATCGGCCGCGAGTCTCAACAACGCGCCTACATGCGAAGCCTTGGGCTCGATCCATAACAAATCACGCGGGTCGTGAATGGTCGCTCGTTTGGAGCCGCGAGTGTGAGAGCACCTTGGAGGTCCTAGCTGGCGGATCGATTGCTGAACATGAGAGATACTGGTAGGTCGTTAAAGACTGGACTCGGCGATGAGCGTGTCTTGGGCGAGCAGTTCCAGCAATTGCGAAAACTCGTCATCCCATTCGGCCACGCTCGCGGATCGCCGTTGAGCCGTCAGCAAGAATCGCATCGAGTGTGTGCGCGCTGTCAAGAAAGAGTCGTCCATGCCACTTTCCGGCACGACGCTCAGACTCGCAAGCAATCGCGAGTCATGAATCTTCGCGGCGAGATTGAGCTCGCCGTCCACGCGGCCAAACAACAACGGAAGAGACGGAACAACGGGAGCAATTCCTGAGTATCTCAGTTCTGGTCGCTCCTCTTCCCCTTCTGCCACGCGGCCTGGTTTGTTCAAGAAGTTGACCACAACCAAGGCATCAAGGGGAGAAACATGCCGGTCACCCGTGGAATCGACATAGAACTCCGGAACTTTGTCCGTCGAATTCGGCGTAGCCAGCGGCCCCGGGCCCTTGGTGTTCAAAGTGTTGACGATCACCAGCGCGTCGAGAGGAGATACCTTCCCGTCCCGATTGGAATCGAGCGGATTCAGCGGGTTCTGCCACGCCTTTGTATTCACGACCGAGATGACTGCGACGTTTTGTGTCAGGACGTGCGTGTATTGGCCATTAATGAATTGAGGCCGCTCGGCTTTCCATCCAGCGCCGTAGCTGACCACATCGCCCTCATCGTGCCGCACGAGCAGCGCATCCGAAGTCGGCGAAAGGTTGACGACGCTGTTGAAATCCAAGGTCAGGGCGTTGTCACCGCTGCCGCGGATGTCGAGAACTTCGAGTCCGGTCAGTCGGTTGCTCGCGAGTCCAGGTAATCGCAAGTCGATGTTAGCTCCAGTCAGCCGCAGCGTGTCGGTGCCGGCGGCACCGTCGATGCGGCGGAATTTGGCGGTGCCGATCGATAGCACGTCGTCGCCCGCGGTTCCGATCAGAGACAGCGGGTCTGCCGACTGCGATGCATCGAGCGTGTTGTTGCCGCCCTGGCCGTTGATGTCTACTGCAAAGGAAAGCTCGCCGCCAACGGGCCCCGCGTCAAGTGAATTCACGCGTGTGATGTCGTCGCCTTGACCCGTGTAAACCGTCAGCGATGCGGCAGGGTTGAGGAAATCGACCGTCTCGCTCGACGCGACGCTGGAGATTCGCGAGACGCTGTTGCCGGATACGTCGTCGTCGCCGAGGTTAATCTCGTTGCTGAGACCGAGGAACGTGAAGAAGCGGTCAACTGCTTGGATGTGGTCGATGATCGGCTCCAAGCCGGTGTAGGCGATCACCGTGCCGTCGATCTCGACCTGGCCGTCGCTACGATTCTCGAAGACGTGCGTGACGGACTGAGCCACGCCCTGCACGATCCGCAACGTATCAAATCCGGCCGCACCGCCCGCGTACCGCACTCCACCTCCCGGCACCGGATTGCCGCCGGAGAAATCGACGGTCAACGTATCGTCGATGTCATCCGCCCCCGTCACGATCACGGTCATGTTATCAACCAGCGGCTGCCGAGCCACTTCGACGCCGTTGCTCTCCAGCACCAGTTCAAACACGTTCTCTCTGCGGAGCGTGAGTTCGTTCGCTGTCGTGATGGTGGGAGCCTGGAAGATCAAGAATTCGGCGACGGTTGCTTCGGTCGAGACCCGCACGGTCGCTCCGCCTTGAAGGAAGATGTCGAAAGGTAAGCCGTCGATGACTTCGCGGCCCTCGTAGCTCCAGCCGGAACCGAGGGAAACCGTATCGATGGTGGTCGCCAGCACCTCAAGCTTGGCTGCGTCCCCGGTAATATTCAACACGCTGGCCAGGTCGAGCGTCAGAACGTTGCGGCCGCTGGTGGTGAGATCGATGATCTCCACTTCACGGAATTGATGGGGACTCTGAGCCACGTTGATGGCAGCGCTGCTGCGGGTGAAGACCAGTCGGTCGATCCCCGGCCCGCCGTCGGCCGCTTGGAATAGCGGGCCGGCGACCGTCAGCGTGTCATCACCGTCATTCCCGCGAAGGATGTCGTTCCCGCCGTTACCCGAGAGGATGTCATCGCCATCACCACCGTCAAGCCGGTCGTCGTATGGAGTACCGACGATGGTGTCGTTTCCTTGGCCACCGTAGGCCGATGCTGGCAGACGTGATTCATCCAGGCGGATGATGTCGTTGCCATCACGGCCCTCGAAGTGGAGGGACGCGGCGAACGTCGGATCAAGTGAAACGATTTCCAGAAAGTCGTCCAAGGAACCACCGATGATCGCGAGTGAAGTCGTGGGATTAGCAAAGCTGATGAATTGGAATCTCTGCAGCAACGTCGGTTGTTCACACGAGCGACCAATCGTGCAATACGAAATCAAGGACTGCCCCAAGATGTCACCGTCGATTCCCACCACACCGGGAATGATGGAGCGATCGTCGTCAAGTACACTCACGATACTACTTAGCGAAAACTCGAATGTGCGATTGGTCGCTTGCGTGTTGTCGATGACTGGTTCCACTCCGGTGTAGCGGACAATCGAACGATCGAAATCGACCGTCCCTGAGAATCCGTTCGGAGCAAAGAATCCACTTGCCAGATTACTTGTGGCACTATGCGTCACGACTCCAAATGCGTCGGATGACAATTGATCCCGGAATTCCAGCTTGTCCCGCGTGACTTCGGCACCACCGTGGAAAGTCAGGCCGCCGACCGGGATGAAGTCTCCGTTGCGGAAGTTGACAATCAACTCGTCATCCTCGTTCGAGCCGACAATGACTAGGCTGGGCAGTGTGCCGAATGGTGCGCGAAAGACGTCCTGACGACCGGCTTCGCGCACGACAATTTTTCCCGTATCGAGGATCGCTTCGAATGTGCCGCCGCGATTCTGATCGGATAGACGGATGGCGATTGGGACTTCGGCGGCGATCATGAGTTCCGCCGACGGGAACTTCATGTGCTGAAAAACGTTGAAGGACGTGCCGCCGATCCGTTGGGTTTCCCGCAACTCCCAGCCCGCGCCGATGTCGATCAAATCCTGAGAGTCGCCCAAAACGGTGACCGTGTTTGTCTCGTCGGAGATGTTCAGGACTTCGCGAACGTTGATCGCCAGGTAGTTGAAGCCATTCTCGCGCAGGTCAATCCGTTCAATTCCCGAGATTCGGTTATCGGGGATACCGGGAAAGACATGGTCGGCGGCTGGCCCCAGGTACAACGGCTGGTTCGTCCCGCCTGGCCGCAGCGTATCAATCGAGTTGCCGCCGTCGATTCGCCGGATGTTCGGGCCAACTTCGAAGATGTCACTTCCGACTCCACCGCGAAGCACCTGCGAAGAACCTTGACCGATCAGCGTGTCGTTCCCGCGACCGCCGATCACGATGTTTCCGCTGAGCGTCTCGCTGCGGTCGGTTCCGACCGCAGCGACTGTGCCGATGAAGTCGGCGCCGAAAAGAATGTAGCTCGTGCCAGCCCCGGCGGCGGGATCGGTGCCGATGATCAGATCGTCAAAGCCGTCGCCGTTGACGTCGCCCACCGCACCGACCGACATTCCGGACGCGTCGCCGCCGCCAACGCCATTGAGTGCAAAGCCATCGGATCCGTCGAGATCCAACAGGGAAATCGCATTGTCGAATTCAGCCCGACCGAACACGAGGAAAGATTGTCCGACGAATAGCTCGCCGGGTCGCGAGAACGATGGGGCGCCAATCAGCAAGTCGTCAAACCCGTCGCCGTTGAAATCCCCCGCCGAACTGACTGCGCCTCCGGCACCAGTGATGCGAAACCCGTCGGCATCATCGCTCAACGCAAAGGTTGTCAGGCTGAACTCCGCGGGAAATCCACCGCGTTTGCCATACACCACGAAACTGCGGGTCGGCGAACCGATCAACACATCGTCCAGCCCGTCGCCGTTGACGTCACCGGCCGCGCTGACGGACGTTCCAAACTGATCGTTCCCGCTCAAGCCGGGGAAAACGAAACCCCTCGTGCCATCGCCGCCACCGGCGTTGGTCAAACTAGACAACTCGAACTCAGCGTCAAATCCATCGGTCGTGCCGAACACGACAAAGGCTGCCCCCGGCAGTATGCTGGTCGGAGCCGGCGCGCCGATGATCAGATCGTCGATTCCGTCGCCATTCACGTCTCCCGCGGAACGGACGGAAGCACCGCTGTCGTCCGATCCATTGACGCCGTTGATCACGAACCCATCACGTCCATCACCAAAGGCCGCCGCGCGCAGTCGGAAAAGTTCCAATTCGGCGGGAAAGCCGGTCGCCTTGCCGAACACGACGTAAGTCGCGCCCGAACGGATGTCGTTCACGTCGGCATGCGCGGCAGCGATCAGCAAATCGTCGTAGCCGTCGCCGTTGATGTCGCCCGCTGAGCTCACGGAGAATCCGGTATTGTCGCCGACATTGACGCCGTTGATGACGAATCCGCGCGTGCCGTCGCCGCCATTCCCCGGCAGCAGGCTGGACAACTCGAATTCCGCGTCGAATCGGTTCAGTTGGCCAAACACCACGTACGCTTCACCGACGGCCGCCAGGCTGGGATTGCTGGACGGTTGGGATCCGAATGGAGCACCGATGAGCAGGTCGCCGATGCCGTCGCCGTTGACGTCACCTGCGTCACTGACGGAAAATCCGGAGCCGTCGCCGATATCGATGCCGTTCAGCACAAATCCTTGTGTCCCATTGCCGCCGTTGGCCAACTGCAATTCAGCGAGCGGCATCTCTCCACCGAGAGAAGCGCCGCCGAACACGACGTAACTGGCGCCAGAGCCGCCACCATTCGGATTGGCATTCGGCGCGCCAACGATGACATCGTCATAGCCATCGCGGTTGACGTCACCCGCCGCGCTGACCGAGAAGCCGGCTCGGTCGCCATCCGTGGTTCCGGTCAGCGTCACGCCGGTCGCGGAACTCAAGCCGGCCAAATCGATGCGGCTCTGTATTCGGAGCGTAGCAACCCCCTGTTGATAGACGCTGAAGATGTGACCCTCGACGACTTCGATGCGCCCAGCGTTCCATCCGTCACCGATGTCAATCGTGTTGCCAGCCAAGGCCAAGACGGTCAGAGTATTCGACTCGTCGGAAATATTGAGCACTTCCAACAAATCGAGGGTCAACGAACCGAACAAGGCCGCGCGCACGTCGATGATTTCGATGCCCGTGATTCGGTTATCGGCAATGGCCGTCAGGTCGAGGTTCGCTTGCAAGCCATCGACCCGCAGCGTGTCGGTTCCGTTTCCGCCGACCACACGGCCGCAAGCTTGTGCGTCGCAGTTCAATAACACAGAGACATCCGTCAGCGCCAGCAAGTCGTCACCCTCGCCGCCGCGTAGAACATCCACGCCGCCGTTCCCGATCAGTTCGTCGTTTCCTTCTCCGCCGATCAGGACGTCGTCGGCATCCGTGCCGACAAGCCGATCGTTGTTCGCGCCGCCCTGCGCGGTAACGGAAAGCGAAAAGTCCGCTCCGAACACAACATAGCTCTCTCCAGCATTGAGTACGCTGTTGTCGGCTCCATCCGCAATTCTTGCTCCGATGATCAAATCGTCGAAGCCGTCGCCGTTGACGTCCCCGGCAGCACTGACTGATACGCCCGAAAGGTCACCGGGATCAATCCCGCGGAAAACGAAGCCGTTCTGGCCGTTCAGGTCGGCCAGATTCAGCACACCCTGACCGTTTCCGAAACCTTGATCGCCGCCGAACACAACATAGCTCTCTCCAGCATCGGGTACGCTGTTGTCGGCTCCACCCGCAGTCGTTGCTCCGATGATCAAATCGTCGAAGCCATCACCGTTGACGTCCCCGGCAGCACTGACTGATACGCCAGAAAAGTCCCGGGAATCAATCCCGCGGAGGACGAAGCCGTTCTGGCCGTCCAGTTCCGAAAGATTCAGCACACCCTGACCGTCTCGGAATCCTTGATTGCCGCCGAACACAACATAGCTCTCTCCAGCATCGGGTACGCTGTTGTCGGCTCCATCCGCAAAGCTTGCGCCGATGATCAAATCGTCGAAGCCGTCGCCGTTGATGTCCCCGACAGAACTGACCGATCCGCCCGAAATGTCACCGGGATCGATCCCCTGAAGGACCAAGCCCATCGACCCGTTACCGCCACTTTCCGGGAGCAAGCTGGAGAGTTCGAAGAATCTTGGCGCGCTGGTGCGGACGTTGGCGGCAACTTTCAGCGTGGTGCCGGTCGCGCGGTAGATACGGAAACCTTGTCCGCCCAACGTTTCAAGACCGGTGAGTGCCCAGTCGCCTGCGAGCCGCACGGCATCGTCCGCGTCGCCGATGACGAGCAACGTGTTGAGTGATTCGGTGACCTCTCGCACGTTTCGTGGAGTGATGATCACGACGTTCACTCCCGCGCCGCTGAGATCGATCTGTTCAATGTCCGTCAAACGGCCGAGCTGCGGGTCGCTGAGATTCAATACTGCGCCGCCGCCGTCCAGCCGCAACGTGTCGAAGCCGTGGCCGCCGTCGATCCGTTGAAAGCCGAGATCGGTGATCGCCAAAATGTCATCACCCTGGCCGCCGCGCAGCACGTCGAGGCCGCCGTTGCCGATCAACTCGTCATTGCCCTGGCCGCCGATCAACACGTCACGCACGATCGTGCCAACCAGACGATCGGATTTGTCGGGAGCTGCGTCGGTGCCGAGTTGCGTCACCTCGCCTGTGAAGTCGCCGCCGAAGACGACGTAGCTTTCACCGGCATCGGGAATCAGATTTCCCGATGCGTCCCCGCCATGTGCGCCGATGATGATGTCGTCGAAACCGTCGCCGTTGACGTCGCCCGCTTCACTTACGGAGAATCCGCTTTGGTCGGCCACATTGTCCGATATTCCTCGAATGTCGATACCAACCAAAAGCAGGCCGCTGTTGCCGTCCAAATCTCCTAAGTCGAGCACGGGCGGAAAGCAATCTTGGCATGCGCCGAACAACACGAAACTTGCCCCCGCTCCGGACAAGTCGCGAGATTCACCGATCAGCAAATCGTCGATCCCGTCGCCGTTCAGGTCGCCGACCGCGCTGGCCGAAATGCCCGCGCCAACAATCAGAAAGCCTTGCGTCCCATCAGCCACAGCCAGCGTCGTGGGGTCGAGGACCGAGCCAAATCGATTGCGGGTCCCGCCGAAAACAACGTAGGCCTCGGCAGCGTTGCTCGCGGTCACCACCAGATCGGCCAGGCCATCGTCATTGATGTCGCCGGCACCGCTGACGGCGTGGCCGTTGCGGCCGTTCAAAAGTGGCCCATCGATCACGAATCCGGCGGAACCATCGCCGAGCGCCAGCTCGTGAACAAGTACCGTCCCGCCAAACCCGCCCGGAGCGCCGTAGATCAAGTACGACCGACCCGAATCCGCCGTGTCACCGAAAGCCGGGTCTCCGACAACCAGATCGTCGTAGCCGTCTCCGTCGAAATCGCCCACCGCACTGGCTGAGAATCCGAGCTCGTCGCCGCCCGAATTGTTTCCATAGATCGTAAACCCAACGGTCCCGTCTCCTGCCTCGAAGTCAGACAGGTCCAGCGCGATGTCGCTCGCATTGAAGCGATCGCGGTCGCCGCCAAAGACAATGTAGACCTGGCCCGCGGGGTCAGCATCGGTACTTCCAATCAGCAGATCGCCGTAGCCATCACCGTTGACATCCCCGGCAGAGCCGACAGCGATACCCGCTCGGTCACCGCCGAATTGACCGTTGATGACAATTCCCAAAACACCGGTTCCGTTCGGATTGTCGTCCACACTGGCCACATTCAACAGGAATTCGCCGTCGAACCGGTCTCTGCTTCCGCCGAACAAGACGTAGACACGCCCCGTGCCGTCCTTGTTGTTTGTTCGCTCCCCCGGAACACCGATCAACAGTTCGTCGAACCCGTCGGCGTCGAAGTCGCCCGCGCTGCTGACTGCGAAACCGGCGGCGTCGCCCGCATCCGTACCCGCCAGGGCGAATCCGAGAGAACCATCACCGGTCGCGATGTCATCCAGGTTGATTTCCGCTGGGAATCCGTCCTCGCGTCCGTAGATCACGTACACTTCGCCCGCGCCAATGAGTCCATTGGGGCTGGCATTCGATGCGCCGACGACCAGATCGTCGAAACCGTCGCCGTCGAAGTCGCCCACCGAACTGACCGAGAATCCGGCCAAGCCGTTCGCCGCGCGGCCGTTGATGACAAAGCCGGAAATGCAGTCGCCGGCCCCTGTCAAAAGGTCGGACAATTGGCAACGGCCGCCTTGATCGATGATCACTGCATCGGAGACGAGCAAGGTGGCGTTGCGTCGCTGAAATTGTTTGAACGTCTGGCCGTCAATCACTTCGTTTACCAGCGGCTGCCAACCGGAGCTAATCAAGACCGTATCGTCGGCATCACCGATGACGCGAAGCGTGTTCGATTCGTCGGACAAGTTCAGGACGTCGCGCAGACCGAACATCAACCTGTTGGGGCTGAGTCCCGTGATGTCGATGGCTTCGATACCAGTGATGCGGTTGTCGGGGATGGTTGCCAAATCGAACGTGAGGCCCGTTGTGTCCAGACGCAGCGTGTCGAAGCCGTTGCCGCCGTCGATCTGCTGAAAGGTCAGATCGGCAATGGCCAGAACGTCGTCGCCCTGACCGCCGCGCAGTACATCGGCACCGCCGCCACCAACGACCGTGTCGTCGCCCGCTCCGCCGATCAACACATCAGCTCCGGGCGTTCCGGTCAGCGTGTCGGCATCCGGTCCGCGAGCGTCGATGTTTGGCAGGTTGCTCAAATTGCTGCCGTAATAGACATACGCACGCCCGGCGTCGGCAATCGTGCCGCCGCTGCCGTCCGGCACATCGGCTCCGGGAGCACCGATCAGCAGGTCGTCGAATCCGTCGCCGTTCACGTCGCCCGCCGCGGCGACCGCCGAGCCAGTCAGATCGTCGCTTGCCGCCCCCGATAAGACCAATCCCCGCGTGGCATCCAAGTCGTCCAGCAGCATGGACGATGGAAATCCGGCGGAATTGCCGAACACCAAGAAGGCCGCACCTTCCGCGGACTGGCCGAACCGATTCGCGCCGAGGACAAAATCTTCGACGCCGTCCGCGTTGACATCACCTGCGGCATTCACTCTTAAAGACTGAGAAGCCGTTGAATTCAGGAAGACCGTCGTACCAAGGCCTCCGGTCAAATCGTTCGGCTCGATCGACGCGGCAAATCCGTCGGACCTTCCGAAGAGGACAAAGGCCTGACCGAACCCTTGGGTGCCACGGCTTCCAATCGCCACGTCGTCGATGCCGTCGTCATCGACGTCGCCAATTCCGCTCACGGAGATTCCGACAAGCTGCAACGCGGTATCGCCCTGGAAGACAAAACCGTTTTGTCCGTTCAGTTGAGCAAGCTCGACGGTGGCGGGAAAGCGGTTGGATTGGCCAAAGACGACGTATGCCGCGCCGGCGTCATTCGCAGTGAAGCCTCCGTCGAACGTTCGATCCGTGAACGGAGCCCCCAGAACCAAATCATCGATGCCGTCACCATTCACGTCGCCAGCCGAATCGAAAGCAAATCCAGTCGCTATGAGTCCTTGCCCCAGGTCAGGCGTCTGGATCGTGAAACCGTTGCTCCCGTTCAGAGCGTCGGGAAAAAGGGCCGCCGCGAATGCCGATCGCCCGAAGACGACGTACATCTCGACGAATTCGCCGGCGAAGCTGAACTTTGCGCTGCCAATGGCGACATCCGCGAGACCGTCGCCGTTGATGTCGCCGGCCGCGCTGACCCTTGCACCAATCAATTCCGATGCGTTACGTCCGCGGAAGACGAATCCGTTGCGTCCGTCGAGCTGGGTGAGATCAAAAGGCGACTGCAGCCCGGCCGGCGTACCGAAGACGACGTAGGCTTCCCCGGAACTCGACACGACGGGGGTCGCCGGCACGTCGGCGTTCGGAGCACCGATCACAAAATCGTCGATTCCGTCGCCGTTCACGTCGCCGAGCGAAGCCACGGCGCTCCCCGCGGTGTCGCCGGGATCGATCCCCGGAACGACGAACCCGTTGGCCCCGTCCAGCGAACTCACGTCAAGCGACGTGACCGTCTCCGCCGGGGATGGGCCATAGAACACGTAAGCTTCACCAGCCGATCCCGCAGCCCCCGCGCCGAGGATGACGTCGTCGAACCCGTCTCGGTCGACATCGACGGCTCCGCTCACCGCGTTACCAATCGCATCACCGGCACCGGCGCCACGTAGGACCAATCCCAGCGAGCCATCGGCGTTTTTGAGAAGCAGTTTGTCGAGATCAAACGTTCCCGGCTGATTTCCAAAATCAGCACCCGTTCGCTGTTCGTCACTGGCGAGTGAGATTTCGTGGACCGCAAATCGTTGATGGAGAAAGTTGATGGAGAAAGACGTCAAGTTCCCCATTCGTATCGTCGTCCGTCACAAGGTTGGTGGCCGCGGAATCAAACGCGACATAGCGACCGTCGGCACTAATCACGGGCCTTGTACTAAACGAGTCTCCAACAACTCCGTTGACGCCACCGCTGACCACCTGGAGTCGATCTGGAGCTTCGCGGTCGAAGAGAAAGACGTCAATCGTGCTATTGTTGTCCCCGGGGATTGCACTTTGGAAGGGCGTGTCAAATACCACGAATCGACCGTCCGCACTGATACTTGGAACGCGTGGTTGTCCGAATCCGTCTATCCGTGTGGTCTTACTTGGTTCTTCTCTGTCGAAGAAATACAGATACGAATCACCGCCGTCCGGGAAACTAAAAGCCAGATATTGACCATCGGCGCTAATCGCGAGATCAGGGTCTATGAAAAAACCCTCAATGAAACCGTCCGACCCGGCGGTGACCAATTGGATCTCGTCAGGTTGGCCGATTTCCGGATCACCGAGTTCGACGAGAAAGACATCTTGCTCCCCGTCGCCGTCGCCGATAACGAGATTGTCAGCAAAGGACCGAAATGCGACATAACGGCCATCAGTGCTGATCGTCGGATTGAAACTGAAATTGTCTGCGATTTCGCCGTCGACCCCACGGCTGATCATTCGAATCCGATCCGTGACCTGATCATACAAAAAGATGTCGCGTTCGCCATTTGTATCTCCCTCCACAAGATTGTCAGCATGGGAAAGGAAAACGACGTAGCGACCATCGGCGCTAATTGCGGAGTGCTGACTGAAGTCGTTTCCCAGCAATCCATCAATCCCCCGAGTGACTAGCTGAACTGCATTTTGTTCGCTTTGTTCATCGCGGTCGAAGAGATAGATCTGTGCCCGTGAACCAATTGGGGCGTAGTTAAAGGACACATATCGTCCATCCGCGCTAATAGCTGGACGTTCGCCCGACAAACCGTTCGCGTCGTCCAAACCAACACTGATGAGTTGAGTCATTTCGGTTTGACTGTCGAATAGAAACCAGTCCCCCGCGCCGTCATTGTCGCCTGGGACGACGTTGTCGGCAAAGGAGCCAAACGCCACGTAACGTCCGTCAGCGCTCGTCGCCGTCGGAAACACATCAATCGCATGCGTAACCAGTTGTTTTGCTTTCGTTGCGGTGTTGACGAGAACCAAGGACTTGGAGCTGTTGTCTGGGGGACTAACGGGTTCGACGATATTGTCCGCGAAAGAACTGAATACCACGGACTGGCCGTCGGCACTAATTATCGGTCTCTCACTAGGACCGTTAGCCGGCATTCCATCGACACCAACACTCAGCAGCACGGTTGCGGGGCCGCCGATCGCGGGCAACGTTTGTCGCGAGAAGGCTGTCGGAATCTGCCGCACTTGGTATTCACCCTCATTCAGACCGGTGAACGAATACAAGCCTTGTTCGGTCACGGGATCAATCTGGCCGTTGCCGTCGAGATCGATGCTCTGCGATGGCACGCTGCCGACCACCAGGTACGTCGCTGTTTCGAGCAGTTCGACGGTCCAGCCGTCGGTGCCAACTTCACCCGCGTCCCGCACACCGTTGCCGTTGCGGTCTTCAAACACCTGCCCGCGGATCGATGCGCCCGCTGGCACGCTACTTAATTCGAAAGCACCAATGTCGACCGTCGCACGGCCTAAGATGCGAGTGAAGCCCGTGCCGCGCTGGTCGAAGGGGATCGGTTCGGTCGTGTCGCCGTCGCTGTCTTGGTCTTCGCTGTCAGCCGGGAGCAAGCTGTTATCCCCCGCATCGATGGCCGGACTGCCGGGTAACAGCGCGTGCGTCAACGTCGGGCCGCCGTTGTCGGCCAGGTCTCGTTCGTCGATCAGGCCATCGGGCAGCACGTCAACGAAAATCGACGTTGCGGGTAATAATCCGCCGGCACCGTTACCTACGATGTTTCCGTTGTTGCCGTGAAGCAGACCACCCGCCGAACCGGGATCGCCAATCAAGTTGTTACGAGCATCGATGATCCCCGCGTTGATTTCGATGTCGCTCGGACCGCCGACCGCTGTGTTGCCTGCGATGATCGTGTTGTTCAACACGCCCGATTCGCCGTATATTCGGAGCCCGCCTCCGCCGCCCACCCCCGCGGCGTTCCCAGATATCGTACTGTTGCTCACGACCAAAGTGGTAGACTCGCTCCGAAACCCACCGCCCGAATTCTCCGCGAAGTTTCCAGACACGGTGCTACCCGTCACGCTGACCATGAAATTATTTCGAAGATGGAACGCGCCGCCGGTGAATGCTGCGTTTCCGGTAACGATGCTATTGCTCACGGTCACCGTGCCAAATGAAGAAAAGATTCCACCCCCCGATTTGGCCGAGTTCCCGATGATCGTACTATTGTTGACGCGCAACGTGCCACGATTGCTAAACGCGCCACCATTCACTGGCTCGTCGCCTCCAGTCACCGTAACGCCGTCGACTGTAACATCACCGTTTCGCAGAATCTCAAAAACACGCTCACCCAATCCACCAGCCCCACCGGCGTCGATGATCGTATTTTGCGCTCCGCGACCTTGAATACTTGTAGTGAACCGGACGTCCAAGTCGCCGGTGGCATTATCGTCCTCCTCGTTGCCGCGGATACTGAGTACAAGGGGCGTCCCGTCCAACGATTGATCGAACGTGATCGTGGTCCGATTCGGATTCGCGTTGGCCGCGCCGATCGCTTCGCGGATCGAAGTTCCCGTTCCCTGACCCGGATCGGCCGTGCGGTCGTCCTCGTCGATGGCCGTTGTCACCACGAAGGCGTCGGGTGGCGTGATTTCCACCGCGCCAATGTCGACGATCGCGCCGCCACCCCCGTCGATAATGCGGCCGAACCCGGCGCCGCGTTGGTCGAACGGAATCGGTTCCACCCTATCACCGTCTCCGTCAAGATCGAGGGTGTCAGGCGGCAGCGAACTGCTGTCGCCCGTGTCGATCGCGTTGCTACCGGGCAGCAGATTGTGCGTCGGCGTCGGCCCGCGGTTGTCCTTGAGAACGGGGTCGAGTCCGGTGACCGCCGCAATTCGGCCGGGAAAGTTCGCGTCGTCCGCCAGATTGTTGCGTCCACTGCGGCAAAATCCCAGACCGCTCAGGTCGCCGCCGGTGTTGCCCGAGACAATGCTGTTGTCGACGCTTAAGGTGCTGTCGAATGTGTCGAAGAATCCGCCCGCATAGGAGGCCCCGCGAACACCTCCGCCGTCGGCCGAATTGCCGAAGATTGTGCTGCTGTCTACGGTCAAGTTGCCGTCGTTATAGAACGCGCCGGAGACGATTCCGGTATTCCCCGAAATCGTGCTGTTCGTCACTACTAAGCTGCCACGGTTCTCGATCCCGCCGCCGCCGCGCTCCGCGGTGTTCCCAATCAAACTGCTGTTGATCACGCTGGCACTACCACGATTGTCAATCCCCCCGCTTCCATTGCCGTCCGAACGGTTCGACACAATCCCGGTTCCCAAGATCGTTGCGGTTGCGCCGGTGTCGTTATAAATCCCAGCTCCTTCGTTCGCCCGATTAAAGGTTACATCACTGGTTGTGACTTCGAGAGATCCGCTGTTGAATACGCCACCGCCACGTGCGGCGGTATTTGATTCAAAACCTCTGACACTCTCCAAAATGGTGACCGAACCTGCCGCGTTGTATACGCCACCACCGTCACCCGTGACGTCGTTGTCGCTAACAGTACTGTTAATAATGTGTACGGTTCCTGATTCATTGGATATGCCGCCTCCGTGGCGGGCCAAGTTCTTACGTATGTTGTTGTAGTCGATGATCAGTATGCCGCTCTCGTTAAGAACGCCGCCGCCGTTGTCACTGCCCGCGTCGCCTCCCTCGAATAGCAAATCGATCAGAGTCAAATTGGCGTTGCCGATCGAGTGGAAGACGCGATCACCCAGCCCGCCGGCGTCGATATTCGTCTGCCAAAAGGGGGAAGGGGTGGTTCCAGGAATTGCGGCGACGTTTCCTTGGATCGTGATATCGGTCAAAACGTCCAGGTCTCCGGTGGCGTTGTTGTCTTCATTCGCTCCCGCTATCGACAACGTGATCAGCGGCTGCACACCCCCAAGCGGTTCAATGTTGAGACCGGCGTCAAAGGTAATGGTTGTCTGATTCGGATTCGCGTTGGCTGCGCTGATCGCTTCGCGGAGCGACGTTCCCGTTCCCTGTCCCGGATCGGGCGTGCCGTCGTCTTCGTCGATGGCCGTCGTCACGACAAACGCATCGGGCGTCAATTCGGCGACACTAAAACCCACGGAAAACTCGGCCGTATTCCCGTTGGCATCTGTCGCCGTACCGACGACGACGTCGTTGATGTTCACAGCTGCGGGCGGAGTGAACGGTCCGATCGTCCGCGGTACGAGGGGCTCTGTGTAGGTGTCACGGACTAACAGCGTCCTTCCTTCCCGGCCGCTGGCATCCGCCAGGAAGAATTCCACTGTGAGCGGATAATTGGAATGAGCGGGAGAATTCAACGACGGCACTGAGTACGTGATCGCCAGCTGGCCAGAAAGTGCAGCAATCGCGGCGAAAGTGATTTCCGGGAAGTTCTGCAGGTTGTTCGGGCCCAGGTCGACATCATCCCGGTCGTTACCCGTCCCATCTTCAACATCCCTATGGGTACAACCCAAGATTGCGTCAAGTATGTCGGCCGTCAATGGATTACCGTCATCACACGGATTGACAAAATCGATTCCCAGGGAGGCATTGGAATGAATGCTATTGCTCAGGATCGAGTTGTTGACAGACGCCTCGACGACCGTGCCGATTCCCGCGCCATTACCGAAATTGGCGACGATGGCGACTCCTGCGCCTCCGTTGAACGCGATCAGGTTAGATTCTGTGCCTTCGAAACCACCGATCAGATTCCCAGCGGAATAGTTGATCAGAATTCCCGCTTGCCCGTTGGGCGAGGGCTCGCCTGATGCATGGGCCCCGACGATGTTACCTTGAATTCGGTTGCCACCACCGGATTCGATAGAGATACCATTTCCGGAAAAACCATGAATCGATAAGCCGCGAATCACGCTTTGCCCGGCACGAATCGCGAGACCGTCCCCTCCGGATTCCACTCCGTTGAGTTCGATCTGAATGGATTCACCAGCACCCGGCTGCGAATAGCCGTTGATGATGACGGGATCGTCAATGCCGGGTAATGCGGATGTGACTTGAATTGTATGTGGACCGGGGCCAGAGATATCGAAGTCAATCTCATCCGGTCCGCCGGCTTCATTGGCTGTAATGTTCGCAGCGCTGATCGCTTCGCGAAGCAAGGTTCCCGTTCCCTGCCCCGGTTCGGCCGTGCCGTCGTCCTCGTCGATGGCCGTCGTCACGACGAATCTATTCGGTGGCGCCGGCGCGCCCGCACCAAATTCGAACGCACCGATGTCAACCGTCGCACCGCCGCCACTATTGACGATGCGAGCGAAGCCCAATCCGCGCTGGTCGAAGGGGATCGGTTCGGTCGTGTTGCCGTTGCCGTTCAGATCGAACGTGTCGGCGGACAGCAGACTGTTGTTGCCCGCGTCGATGGCGTTGCTGCCGGGCAGCAGGGCGTGCGTCAGCGTCGGGCCGCCGTTGTCGCGGAGGACGGGATCGAAACCTGTCGCCGCTCCAATTGTGCCGGGAACCGTGCCGTCGTCGCTGAGATTGTTGAGATTGTTGCTGCCATAGGCTGTGCCACTGAAATCGCCCCCCGTGCTGCCTGTGACGATCGAGTTGTTGATGGTCAAATCGTATTCGTGGAGATGCCGCCGCCGGAGCCGGAGGCCGCGTTGCCCGACAGCGTGCTGTTGTGAATGGAAATGGTCTCATCGAAGTTGAAAACGCCGCCGCCCTCGACTGCCGTGTTGCCCGAGATGGTGCTGTTGTTAACGGTCACACGGCCGCGGTTGTCGATGCCGCCGCCGGTATTCAAGAAGAGGCCCTGTTCGACAGCCTCGCCGCCGCTGATTGTCGAATTGTTGATCGTCAGATTCCCAAAGCGAAGAACATGAAACACGCGATCACCGAGGCCGCCGGGTCCTCCGGCGTCGATGATCGTATTGGCCGCCCCGTTGCCGAAAATGGTCATCCGCGCCAGGATGTCGAGGTCTCCCGTCGCGTTATTGTCTTCAAGGTCACCTGCAAGGCTGAGTGTAATGGGCGTGCCGTCCAGTGACGGATCGAACGTGATCGCGATGGGAGCATGGGCGTTCGCGAAGCTGACCGCCTCGCGCAGCGACGTGCCGGTTCCCTGATTCGGGTCGATGCTGCCATCGTCTTCGTCGGTGGCGATCGTGACTTGTACCGGCACAACGTGGGAATCGCTACTTTGCACCGCGTCGAACGTGCCGTCACCCGCATAGGCGGCCACAAGCTGGTGCAAGCCGCTCGTGTTCAGCACGACGCCGGTGAATGTGACCACGCCGGAGGCGGGCAACGCCATCGAACCGAGTGAGCCGTCCAGGTCACTCGCCAGCGTCACGGTTCCCGTCGGCGTCCCCGCAAAAGTGGGCGCGACGGTGACCGTCACAACGAACGCAATGCCGGGTAACGTCAGGTCTATCGAATCGGTCACCGTGATCCAAGCGTTTCGACTCGCCTCGTAGGCACCGACATCGACGGTCACAGACGTGCCGCCGTTGGCGATGCGGGGAAACCCTGTGCCGCGTTGATCCGTGCCGACACCCGCAGGGATCAAACTGTTGTCGCCCGCGTCGATGGCGTTGCTGCCCGCGAGCAAAGCGTGCGTGAACGTCGGGCCGCCGTTGTCGCGGAGCACGGAATCGAAGTTTGTTACTGCAGCGAGTGTGCCGGGAACCGAGCCGTCGTCACTGAGATTGTTACTGCCATAGGCGTTGCCACTGAGATCGCCGCCCGTGCTGCCCGTGACGATCGAGTTGTTGATGGTCACCGTCGCGGAGGTGCGGATACCGCCGCCCAATGGGGCCGTGTTGCCCGAGAGGGTGCTGTTGTGAATGGTCACATTGCCGAGGTTGTAGATGCCGCCGCCACTGAGGCGGCTCGTGTTACCCGAGAGAGTACTATTGTGAATGGCCACATCGCCGCGGTTGCGGATACCGCCGCCCAATGGGGCCGTGTTGCCCGAGAGGGTGCTGTTGTGAATGGAAATGGTCCCATCGAAGTTGAAAACGCCGCCGCCCTCGACTGCTGTGTTGCCCGAGAAGATGCTGCCGTTAATGGTCGTAGCGCCGCTGTTGGCGATGCCGCCGCCAGAGAGTGCGAAGTTGCCCGAAATGACGCTGTTGCCGACGACCAGTACTCCGTTATCGTTGCGGACGCCGCCGCCGCTCCCATTCGGCACGCTGCCGCCGCGGATCGTCACGCCGTCCAACGTAAAGCCCGCGGCCCCAATTGAGTGAAATACCCGATCACCCAGCCCTCCCGCGTCGATGATGGTGTTCTGTGTTCCGCGTCCTTGAATGGTGATCTCGGACAGGACGTCCAGGTCACCAGTCGCATTGTTATCCTCGTCGCTGCCGCCAATGCTGAGTACGATCGGAGTGCCGTCCAACAAAGGATCGAACGAGATCAAGGACTGATTCGGGTTCGCGTTGGCCGCGCTGATCGCCTCGCGGAGCGAGGTGCCCGCGCCCTGAGCCGGGTCGGGCGTGCCGTCGTTTTCGTCGGTGGCGATCGTGACGACGAACGAGTCTGGAACGGGAACGGCTCCGAATTCGAAGGCGCCAATGTCGACTGTCGCACCGCCCCCGCCATCGACAATACGTTCGAAACCGGGGCCGCGTTGATCGGTCACTAGCGGCACGTCGTCGCCGCCGCCGATCATGCCATCGGGACCTGGGTCGACGGCCAGGGCATTACTGCCCGCGTCGATGGCGTTGCTGCCCGGCAGCAGGGCGTGCGTCAGCGTCTGGCCGCCGTTGTTGCGGAGGACGGGATCGAAGCCTGTCACGGCGCCGATCGTGCCGGGAACCGTGCCGTCGTCGCTCAGATTGTTGCCGCCATTGGCGGTGCCATCGAGATCGCCGCCCGTGGAACCTGTAAAGATCGAGTTATTGACGGTCACCGCCCCCATGTTAAAGCTGTTGATTCCACCGCCAACATTCCCAGCCGTGTTGCCCGAGAGAGTGCTGTTGCTAATCGTCACATTTCCGTTGTTGGAAATGCCACCGCCTCTGTTGCTGGCTGTGTTGCCCGAGAGAGTGCTGTTGCTAATCGTCAAGTTACCGGCGCTGTAGATTCCGCCACCAGAGCCGGGATTGCTGGTCGTGTTTCCCGATATGGTGCTATTGTGAATGGTAACATCGCCGCTGTTGCTGTAGATGCCGCCTCCGGCAAATCCCAAGTTGCCAGAGATAACGCTGTGGGAGACGATGAGTGTTCCGCCGCCGCCGTTATAAATGCCGCCACCTTTTTGAAATGGCACGCTGCCGCCGCGGATCGTCACGCCGTCCAGCGTGAGAGTCGCGGCAGCCACTAGCAAGATGCGAAAGTTGGGTGCCCCGGCGGCGCGCTCGATCGTGCCGTTGACGATTGTCAGTGGATTGCCGCCGTCGGCCACGATGACGGGCAGCCCCGTGATGCCATTATCGGCGGCGCTGAACAGCGTAAAAGTCTCGCCACCCAGATCAATCACATCGGCCTCGCCGTTGGCGTTGGCCGTGTTGATGTCGGCAATCAAATCAAAGGAATTGCCCGGCGCGAAAGCAGCCAGCAGAGCACGATCTTCCAACCGCTCGGCCAGGAGCCGGCGATTTCGGCGAATTCGGCGAGAGAGAGTTTTGCCGAGGCGTTTGCGAAGCGCACGGAGCCAAGATGCGTGCGGCATGGTAACAGTCCCTTTCTGCGGGAAGACACAGGCTGCTACTGTTAGATTGTGGGCGCGTTACGCGGATTCGAGCGCAGACCGTGCTCGACGTGGAATCGGCTGAGGCGAGATCAGTTCCCGCGGCTTTGCAGACGCAGCACGTACACCGTGCCGTTCCCATTTGCCGTGATGACATGCCGGCCGTCGGGGGTGAATCTAACCTCGCTGATTAAACCGTAGGCTGGGCAAAGCGAGATGGATTTCAATTGCGCTCCGGTTCGCGGGTCCCACAGCCTCACCATGCCGTCGAAGGCCGATGACGCCAGTAGCGAGCCGTCGGGGCTGAACGCGACCGAGGCTAACTGGTTCCAGAAGCGTGGATAGCCGTCGGTCGAGTGCGCTCCCAACGTGTGATGCAACGCTCCCGTGGCTACGTCCCAGAGGCGAATCGTGTGACCATGGCCGACCGACGCCAGCAGCGAACCGTCCGGACTCACTGCCAGGGCAGTCACCAAACTTTCGTGCGGCAGGACGTGTCCCGGCTTGCCCGTGCCAAGATCCCAGAACGTGATCAGGCCGTCGTTGCGCCCGATGATCATCGTGTTTCCGTCAGTGCTGAAGGTCATTGAACTCGCGCCCGGTACATCGACAATCGGAATCCTGCGTATCAACTCGTTCGTCTTTACGTCCCAAATGAACACGCATTGCGCTGATCCGCCTGCCACGTACCGCCCACGCGGCTCGACGGCCATGAGGTGCATTTGATTTGGACCGCGAGGCAGGAGCGTCGCAAGCAAGCTGCCCGTGTCCGCTTCCCACAGCGTGACATTCACGAAGGCGGTAGCGAGTTCCTTCCGGCCCGGAATGAATGCAATCTTGTTGGTCCAGCCGACCCCTCCAGCGTTCGTTTGCACTGCGTTTTCATCCCAACTGCGAATCAACCGTCGCGACCTCAGATCCCAGAGCCGGATCGATTTCTCGGCACCCTTGGCGGAGATGCCCGTTGCCGCGGCGATCACATCACCGCCAGCAGAGACATCGATCGACGACACACGGCCACGATGTGCTGTGGGCTGTGCGTTGATTTGCTGGCCTGTCAGGACGTCCCAAATCATGACCTCCTCGCCGCCGGCGACCACTAGTCTGGCACCGTCGGGACTGAACTCCAAGCCTTCGGTGTCGGCCCGAACAGGCGACAAGACAGTCTCTACTTTCGCCGTTTCCACGTTCCAGATCTTGACACCCACACGGTCTTGTGATGCCACGAGCTTGCCATCCGGCGAGAACGCCAACCCGGCCGCCCATAGCTTTTCGCCATTGCCCAAAACTGTGTGCTGGCATGTGCGGGAAGCGACATCAAAGATCTTCAGCGTACGGTCAAAGTACCGCGCGACGACCTTGTCGCCTGCCGGATTGAACTTCAGCACCAGCAGGTCCTGCCGAAACCCCGGAAGCTCGCCCTTCAGTTCGCCATCCAGCGTCCAGAGTTTGATCGGACCTTGGCGAGCGGCGGAGGCAACCGAATTGCCGTCCGGAGAGAATGCCACGCGATAAATCTCGCCGTCATGCGCCCGGAAGCTCCGGACGACGCTGCCGCCGTCGAAGTCGATCACCCGAACATGGCCATCGTCACCCCCCACGACGACGCGTTCGCCGTCGGGGCTGAACATCAGGTACTCGATACGGCCTTGTTGAAGGTCGAGCAATTCTCGCTGTTCGCCGGTCCGCCGATCCAACAGAAGGATCGTGTTCCAAAACGCGATGGCAACTCGTGAGCGATCAGGCGACAACGCGGATCTGGACTCGAAATAGCCGAGCACCTGCACGGGCGACGTTTGCTCTCCGGTCGCCGCGTCCCACTCGCGGAGGGTACCATTGCTCCCAATCGAAACCACCGACTTTCCATCGGGGCTGAATCCCACCGTGTTCGGAGCCAGCCAATGCTGCATCTTCCCATCACCCAGGACGGCGACCAACTCGGCCGGCGCATTGGCAGCGTCGCCGTGGCCAGCGGTCTGGAGCGCGGACTGGTCGATTTCCTCGCGGCGCAGTGCATCGGCAGGCCAGGGGAGCGTCGCCATCAATCGGGCTGCCTTGACCGATTCGGACGTCCCGTAGTGGCGGTGACGATAATCCACAAATCGCTCACGCAGGGATTTGACCTGGACATCGTAGGGATCATTCGAGAGATTCTGTTGCAGGTCTGTTTCCAAAACCGTCAGTTCACTGCGACGATGCGCGGCCGAGGCGGCAGCAGGATGGCCAGGCACAGACTCGCCGGCTTCTAGTCGTGTAATGCGGACGACCTCTCGCCCCCCGCGCGACAGCGTGACGTGATTGCGGTCGACGTGGACTTGATTGATCTCGGCGTCCGGCACCTCGATCGTGTATTCGCCGCTGCGCAGGCGCGTCGTTTTGCCCTCCGTCGAGATACGAAAATCATCGGCGACCTCTGCGCCGCGCTTGACGAAGACTTGTACACCATCGATTTCGCTTTGCACGACCAACTGTCCGTTGTCGGTGGTAACGTAGAAGACGATGCCCAGTAATAAGAGGCCGGCCAGAGACGCGGCTCTGGCCGTGATGCGCCGGCGGCCGAAGCCGCTGTCGCGCGCCGCGTGACGCGTCTGTCGATTGTTCTCCGCTCCGTGATCCGAACGCACGTTTCGCAGAACGGCAGGCTGATTGTCGATATCCTCGCGTGAGGTATTTCCGCCGACAGCCTGCTCCAGCAGTGCTGCGAGGTTCGCCGATTCGGCAAAAGGCTTCACGACCATTGACACTTCGTGCGGCGTCGCGAAACGGTCGTCCGGATTCGAAGCGAGCATCCGCTGGATTACGCTTCGCAACTCCGGCGACACGCCCACGGGCAGCCGATCGATGCATGCCGACGCGTCGATCGCACGGTAGTGTTCGCCCGTGAGCAGCTTGTACAAGGTGGCTCCCAGGCTGAACACATCCGCGCGGATGTCGACGCTGCGGCTACAGCGAACCTGCTCGGGTGCCATGTACGCAAGCGTGCCGAGAACTTGCTCGACCGCAGTCACTTCTGGATCGCTGGACGCGGCGTCTCCGGATGGAGCAGGATCGAATTGGCGATCACCCAACGTCGCTAGACCCAAAACAAGCGATCATTCGAAGTCTGCTTTAGCCAAAATCGTTGGCGCTGTCCGCGCGCTT
>JAQBZB010000034.1 GCA_027622275.1 Planctomycetota bacterium
CTCAACAACTTCGTCCACGGCACCGCGCTCGCGAACCAGCTTGCGTTCAAGGAATAAATGTGGGTAAGGGTAAGGACAAGGGCTAAAGCTCAGGGCTATTATCCGTTGTCCCTCCGGGACCACAAATGCGCGACTTCAAAACTCGTACGATCGGCTAGTCCCTTGTTCGGCGATGTCAGGGCGGGCTATATTGGCCCAGAAAAGCAAACTCTAAATGCCCGCCTACCTCGAAGAGCTAACCGTCCGACTCGGCACGGGACTTGGCGAAGTCCCGGAGGCGATACGTGAGAGGCACGCGGGCTACTTGAAGGCGGCGCAGCGAGAAGACGGCGGCTTCGCGGGGCGCGAAGGGGGAAGCGACCTATATTACACCGGCTTCGCTTTGCGTTCGTTGGCGGTGCTGGGTGAGTTGACCGGCTCGCTCGCGGAACGAGCGGCCGGCTTTCTGCGGGGCAAGCTGGCGGGTCAGGAAACGATTATCGATTTTCTGTCGCTGATCTATGGAGCGTTGTTGCTGGACGCTGCTGCCGGGATCGACGTATTCGCGGCCGCTTCGCCGAATTGGCGAGACGCTGTCGCCGACGCCTTAGAAAAGCTGCGGCGCGACGATGGCGGTTACGCCAAGGCCGAACAGGGCGCGGCGAGCAGCACGTATCACACTTTTCTCGTGCTCCTCTGTCGCGAGTTGATCGAGCGCCCGCTGCCTCAGCCGGAACGGGTCGTCGAATTCATTATGTCGCAGCAGGCCGAAGAAGGCGGCTTCCGCGAAATTCGCGCCAGCAAACGCGCCGGCACCAACCCGACGGCGGCCGCTGTCGCCACGCTGCGGATTCTCGGAGCTTTAGACAACGAGATCCGCGAACATACGCTCGACTTCCTCGTCGAGATGCAAACGGACGAAGGCGGATTGCGAGCCAACACCCGCATCCCGATCGCGGACCTGTTGAGTACCTTCACCGGAAGCCTTACGCTGATTGACTTGGATGGACTCGAAGAGATCGACGTGGCTGCCGCGCGGCGGTTTGCCGAGAGCTTGCAGCTAGAGTCTGGCGGCTTTCACGGCGCGGCTTGGGATACGGCTCATGATGTCGAGTATTCGTTTTACGGAATTGGTTGTTTGGCGATCTTAAAGTAGCCATCACGCTCCGCCGTGATGAGCCCTTTGGGGGAGAGTTCATTATGCTAATCGGCTCGACACCAGATTCAGCGTCGACACAGATGGCTCATCACGCGGAGCGTGATGGCTACAATTGGGGAACATTGTGCCTGATTTAATTGTCGATCATGTCGCCAAGGAATATCCCACGCGCGGCGAGCCGCTGGTGGTCTTGCGGGATATTTCGTTCGAGCTGTCGGCTGGCGAGAATGTCGCTATCCTCGGACCGAGTGGTTGCGGAAAGAGCACGCTCCTGCATCTGATCGGGACGCTCGACGAACCGACCTCCGGCACGATCACCTTGCGAGGCGAGAACCCTTTCTCGATGAACGAGCCGCAACTTGCCCACTTCCGCAATCGCAACATCGGCTTCGTCTTCCAAGATCATCATCTGCTCCCGCAGCTTTCGGTGCTGGAGAACGTCCTGGTTCCTGCCTTGGCCGAGGGAAGCCCCAACAACGCGCAGATCAATCGGGCTCGTGACTTGATCGGTCGAGTCGGTTTGGCGGAGCGAATCGAGCATCGTCCCGCAGAGTTGTCGGGAGGCGAGCGGCAACGCGTGGCCGCAGCTCGCGCGTTGATTCACAACCCGAGCGTGCTCCTGGCCGACGAACCGACCGGCAGCCTCGATCGAACCAACGCGAACGCCATCGGCGACCTGCTGCTCGAATTACAACAACAAGAAAACACAATGCTGATCGTCGTCACACACAGCCTGGAGCTGGCAAGTCAAATGTCGCGACGGCTAGAGCTGGATGACGGACGGTTGCGCGAAACTGAATGACCCCTGACCTCTGACCTCTCACCCCTGACCCCTGACCTCTCACCATGTCCTTCTGGCGACTTGTCATTCGCAGCTTGACGTATCACTGGCGGATCAACGTTGCCGTCGGGCTCGGCGTCGCGGCGGCGACGGCGGTGCTGACGGGCGCATTGCTGGTTGGCGACTCGGTCAAGGGGAGCCTGCGTCATCTGACGCTCGAGCGACTCGGCAAGATCGACGAGGTGCTTGTCACGGATCGCTTCTTTCGCACGGAACTCGCGGCCGAGCTGGCCGCGAGCGAGGGCTTTCAGCGGTACTACGAACATGCAGTGCCTGCGATTCTGTTTCCTTCGACAACGATCGAGTTGCAAAGTGCGAGTCATACCGGCCGTTCATCCAATGTGCTGATCGTTGGTTGTGATGCCTCGTTTTGGGATCTGGGCGATGGCGTGCGGCCGAAGGCGCTGCCGGGCGAAGGCGAAATCGTTCTGAATCAAGCCTTGGCGGATGATCTCCAGGCGGCTATCTCGTCCCAGGTTGTGGCCCGGCTGCCGAAGGGGAATCAAGTGCCCGCCGACAGCCCGCTGGCGAACAAATCGGATCGCATCCGCAGCTTGCCGGGACTCCAGGTCGTCGATGTCATCCCGGCGCGCGGGCTCGGTCGTTTCAGCCTGCGCGCGAGCCAGAGCGTGCCGCTGGTGGCATTCGTTTCGATTGCGACACTGCAAGACGTGTTGGACCAAGACGGCAAGATCAACTCGGTGCTCGTCTCGCTCAAGCCAAACATCGCTCCCACGTCCGACGAAGCCCAATCCGCGAGCAAGTCGCTCGCGACGGCCTTGCACCCGTCCTTCGAAGATTACGACCTGTCGATCAAACGCGTCACACGAAACTTCGCAAACAGCGAAGGGCAAGCAGAGACGATCTACGATTACTTCAGCGTCACTTCGGATCGGATGATCTTGTCGCCGGTGGCGGAGCAGGTTGCGGCGAGGGCGTTCGAGCCGATGGGTGGACAGGGAGTCGTCACTTATCTGGCGACGACAATAAGAAAGGAGATAGGGAGAGAGGGAGAGGGGGAGAGGGGGAAGCAAGGAGCGATCGCGTATTCCATGATCAGCGGGATTGATGTGAAGAGCGACTTCCAACTGCTGGATCTTGGCGGTCAACCGATCGGTCGGCTGAAGGATAACGAAGTCATTCTGAACAGCTGGGCGGCGGAAGATCAAGGCGCGGAACCGGGCGATACGATTCGCGTCGCGTACTTTGAGGCCGAGACGACGCACGGCGACGCGGTGGAGACTCATGCTGACTTTGTCGTGAAAGCCGTCACACCGCTCACGGAACCATCCAGCTCGTATCGCCCCCGCCGCGAAGCTGAATACAGCAAACGTCCCACGCTGGCCAACGATCCTGACCTGACGCCGGAAGTCGAAGGAGTCACGGATCAAGAGACGATCGACGACTGGGACGCTCCGTTCCCGTTCGATTACGACTTGGTCCGCAGCCAAGACGACAACTATTGGGAGAACCATCGCACGACGCCCAAGGCGTTCGTCTCGCTGGCGACGGGCGAGCGTTTGTGGGGCAGCCGCTTTGGGCGAGTGACTTCGTTTCGCATTCCCGCGCGCGAAGGCACGACCGCCGAGAAAATCAAGCAAGCGTTCTTGGACGAACTCGCGCAGCAAGCCGAATCGCTGGGTATGGACTTTATGCCAGTCAAGCGTCGGCAGTTGCAGGCATCCTCTGGCACAACGCCGTTCGATGGTCTGTTCCTCGTACTGAGCTTCTTCATCATCGCGGCCGCGTTGCTGCTGGTGGCGTTGCTGTTCCGGTTGGGAGTCGAGCAACGCGCGAGCGAGATCGGAACGCTGCTGGCGGTCGGATTGCGTCGCGGCCAAGCGAGTCGTCTGTTCGTTGCCGAAGGAGTGCTGGTCGCGCTCGATGGTGGAATGCTCGGGATCGCGATCGGCGTTGGCTACGCGTGGCTGATGCTGGCCGGCTTGCGGACGTGGTGGGTCGGCGCAATCACGACGCCGTTCCTCGAGTTCCACTGGAGCATCAAGAGTCTGCTGCTGGGTTACGGACTGGGCGTCCTGATTTCGGTGCTGACGATCGCGTGGAGCATTCGGCAGACGAAACGGCTTTCGGTTCGTCGGCTGCTTGCCGGGCAAGCCACCGGCAACGACGCGATCGTTTACAAGCCGCAGCGGATACTTTCGATCGTTGCGATCCTGTGCATTGCAGTCGCGTTGGGTCTGGCTGCGTTGGCGGTGCGACTCGGCGGCATGGCACAGGCCGGTGCGTTCCTCGGCGCTGGCTTTTTAATGCTAACCGGCTTGCTGCTGCTCGTCTGGGTGCGGCTCAAATCAGGCGGACGACGCGATTTGAAGCCGTTCACGGGCGGCTGGGCTTTGACCAAACTGGCGCTGCGCAATGCGGGACGCAATCCAGGGCGAAGCGTCACCACCATCGGCCTGATGGCGACGGCCAGTTTCCTGATCGTCGGCTTGAGTTCGTTTCGTCTGGCTCCTTCGACCGCGGGTGCCGGCGGATTCGACTTGGTCGCGCAAAGTTCCGAGTCGGTATTCGTCGACTTGAACAGCGACGAAGGCCGCGAATCAATTCTCGCCGACAAGAAAGATGTTCTCGATGGCGGGCTGGTGTTCGGCTCGCGTTTCAAGCCGGGAGACGATGCCAGTTGCAACAACCTCTATCGCTCGACGCAACCGCGCGTCGTCGGTCTGACCGATTCGTTCGTGAAGCATTTCGATCTAGACTCGGTCACCAAGTTTCGGTGGATGAAGACCGAAGCCAGGAGCGACACCGACAAATCAAATCCCTGGCACTTGCTCGCGGCGACTGACGATTCGATTCCCGTCGTGATCGACATGAACACCGCCATGTACAGCCTGAAACCACCGGCCAGCGTCGGGACGGATCTCGAGCTGACTTACGACGGCCAGACGATCCATTTTCACGTCGTCGGCTTGCTGGAGAACAGCGTGCTGCAAGGCAGCTTGTTGATCAGCGAGGCGAATTTCGAGCGACTGTTTCCCGATGTCTCCGGCTACCGGTACTTCCTGATTCAAAGCCCAGCTGGCAAGAGCCAACAGGTTGCGGAAGCGTTGGAGGAACGGCTCAGCGATCAAGGGTTTGATGCCGTTCAATCGAGCCAAGTCCTCGAACAACTATTTGCCGTCCAAAACACTTACCTCAGCACTTTCCAAAGTCTCGGCGCACTCGGGCTGCTGTTAGGCACGTTTGGGATTGCCGCGGTTCAAATGCGAAATGTGTTAGAACGGCGGGGCGAATTGGCACTGCTGCGCGCCACCGGCTTCCGCGAGAAACGGCTCGCTCAAATGGTGTTGCTGGAAAACATTCTGCTGCTCGTCGGCGGTCTCGCAACCGGCACTGTCGCGGCGCTGCTGGCCGTTCTTCCGCACAAGTTCACCGGCGAGGCATCGATTCCGGCCGACCTGCTCCGCGATCTTGGCTTGATGTTGCTCGCGGTTCTAATCGTCGGGATCGTATCGAGCCTGTTGTCCGTTCGTGCCAGCCTCAAGGTGCCGGTGCTATCCGCCTTGCGCGGCGAATAATCGACACTTTGACGTGCGCTCCCACGAGATGATACGATGGAACCAAGCACCAATTCCTGGGAGGGTTCAATCATGGAAACCGCGACGCAAACTGAACTTCTGGAGTTCCACCAATTCGTAGGCCAGCAGGTGGCGGCTCGCAACGTCAGCCTATCACCGGAGCAGGCGGTCGTGTTGTGGCGACATCGGCAAGCGGAAGTCGCAGCGATTCGTGAGGGGCTCGAAGCAATTGATACAGGTCGAACGAAGCCGTTGGCGGATCACCTTCGCGAGTTGGACGAGCGCTTTCCTCTAGCGGAAGACGCATGAACTTTGTCGTCTATGTAACGGATCCCGCCGCAAACGATGCGTTCAGTATCTATCAATGGCTCGCGGAACGCTCGGCGCACGGGGCCGCGAACTGGAAGGCAGCCTATCGAAGTGCGTTGGTAAAACTTCAAACGACCGCCGGTAGCTTTGGGCTGGCACCAGAGACTGTAGAATTTGGCGAAGAGCTGCACGAAATGTTTTTCAAGACCCGCAGTGGACACCGTTATCGCCTATTGTTTGTGATTCGCGGCGACATTGTCCACGTTGCTCGCATTCGCGGTCCCGGACAAGTGCTGCTGTCGCGCGATGATATCAACCTTGGTGACTAGTGCTTCGTCCAGTTTTAATATTTGGGTTAGCCGTTTTGGCGCTAGCCACGGTTCTTTCACGAAAACCGGGGCTAGCGCCCAAACGGCTGATTTTCCCAACCCCAATTCTGAACCTAGACGCAGCACTAGGCGCAATCTAAATGCCCACCGCTCTCGCCATTGCCGCCCATCCCGACGATATCGAAATCTTCATGTCGGGGACGTTGATGCTTCTCAAAGAAGTAGGTTACGAAATCCACTACATGAACGTCGCCAACGGATGCTGCGGCACGACGGAGTACGACCGAGCGACGATCGCGAAGATTCGACGTGAAGAAGCGATCGCGGCGACTGAATTGATCGGGGCAGTTTTTCATGAGCCGATCTGTGACGATTTGTCGATCTTCTTCGACCAGCTGACCCTCGCGAAGATTGCGTCGGTGATGCGGCTAGTCGCGCCGGAGATCGTGCTGACTCACCCGCCGGCTGACTATATGGAAGATCACATGAATGTCTGTCGGCTGGCAACGACGGCGGCCTTTACGCGAGGCATGCCGAACTTTCCCGTCGACCCACCGCGCGATCCCGTCGCTGGCAAAGTGACCGTTTACCACGCGCAACCGTTCTCGCATCGAGACCCGCTGCGCAACCCTGTCACGCCCGACATGTTCGTCAATGTGACCGACGTCGTCGAGCGGAAGGTCGAGATGCTGGCCAAGCACGTCAGCCAAAAGAAATGGCTCGACGAGAGCCAAGGTCATGATTCGTACTTGCAGACGCTTCGCGACCTGGACGCCCAGTGCGGGCGAATGTCCGGCATGTTCAAGTACGCGGAAGGCTGGCGGCGGCATTTGCACTTGGGATTCTGTGACGAGGACGACGATCCGCTCCGCAAGGCTTTGCACGACCGCGTGTTAATGGCAAACTAGGGGGGAGTAAATGACGAATGACGAAATACCCAATGACGATTCAGAGTTCGACATTCGGCATTCCTTCGTCATTGGGTATTTCGTCATTCGTCATTCCCCATCATCGGGTAATTCGTCATTCGTCACTTTAGATCGCTCATGACCAATCCGAACTTCGATTCACTGCTCGAACAGTTTCAGCAGGCGATCCATGATTGTCGGCAGCTGTATCTGTCGAGCGCGAAGCTCTGTATTCAGCAATGCCCCAACTTCCTGCCGGGAACGCCGGAGAGCTTCGTGCAATTGATGGACGATTTGCACAAGGGACTGCTGATCAAAATCTACGTCACGATCGTCGAAGCCGATCAACGCTGGAGCCAGGAAGAGAAACGGCTGGGGCGAGTTCTGTTCGATCACATTTGGCCCGGCGGCGTTCCGGGAGGACAGCTGCGCGACGCGGCGGCGCACGTGTTTCGTGAGGCGAAGACTCTGAATTGGTCGAGCCTCGTGCGACCCTTCGCCCAAATGCAGCCGCTGCACGATCAAGTCGACCGCCTCGCGACGATCGTCGTTCGACTGGCGAACCTCGTCGCCAAAGCGGACGGCGATCCAAAGCCTGGCGAACTGGCACGACTGCAAGATATACAGCACGAGCTGACCAGCCACCTGCGGCCGGCTGCGACGACACTCGCCGCGCGGCCGCGCACCAACATGCCGCAGAGCGCACAGGCCGTCCAGACGATGCAGCAAGAGACCCAGGCGCTGCGCGAACAGTATGACATCCGTAGCGAGATTGAAGTGATCGGCGAGGAGAAGAGCCAAGAGGAACGTCTGGCCGAGGTGCTAGCACAACTCGATACGCTGATCGGCTTGCACCAAGTCAAGCACGAGATCCGCACACTGACGAACTTCCTCACGATGCAGCGTCAACGCGAGGCACAGGGGCTGCCAACAACAAAGCTTAGTCTCCACCTCGTCTTCGGCGGCAACCCTGGCACGGGCAAGACGACGGTGGCGCGAATCGTGGGACAGATTTACGGCTCGATGGGAGTTCTCAGCAAGGGGCATCTCGTCGAAACCGACCGATCCGGACTGGTCGCCGAGTACGCGGGCCAAACCGGGCCGAAGACAAATCAAAAGGTGGATGAAGCACTCGACGGCGTCTTGTTTGTCGACGAGGCGTACAGTCTTGTCGCGGACTCGGGCGACGATCCCTACGGCCGCGAAGCCGTGGCGGCGTTGCTCAAGCGAATGGAAGACAATCGCGATCGACTGGTGGTTGTGCTGGCGGGCTATCCGGAAGAAATGGATCACTTGATTCGCTCGAATCCGGGACTCTCGTCACGTTTCAACACGAAGCTGACTTTCGAAGACTACACGCCCGGCTCGCTCGGCCGCATCTTTGGCGGCATGTGTGCGACAAATCATTATGTCGTGACGCGGGAAGCACAGGCCCGGCTGCTGTTCGGCTTCCAATGGCTGTACGAGAACCGCGACGAACATTTTGGCAATGGCCGGCTGGTCCGCAATGTCTTCGAGAACGCGATCCGCCGACTGGCGAATCGAATCGCCGGCATCGCGCCGCTAACCAAGGAAGTGCTAATCACCCTTCAAGCCGAAGACATCGTGCTCGACGGAGTCCCTCCCGATCATTGGAAGCGGCTGGCCGCAGGCAACGTGCAGTTCTCGATCGCGTGCCAAGGTTGCCAAGATACGACGCAAGTGCCGGCGAAATACCTGGGCCGGAAAGTCCGCTGCAAACGCTGTAACGCCCGCTTTGTGGCTGAGTGGGGAGAACCAACCGGAACCTAGCACTGTTCATCGACAGCGGCTCTGATTACACTGACTTCCCCCTGCCCGATCAGACACACCTTTCCGTTTACCATCCCCCTCGACTCGACAAAGTCGGTCACTCCGAAGAGCAGAGAGAACTTCATGCATGGATCATCCGCAGCGAACTTCCCACTCATTATCGTCTCGATTCTGGCGACCGCCGTGTTTTGGGGAGTCTATGGTCCGTTTTTGCAGTGGGGACACGGAGCGATGGAGAGCGGTCGAATGAGACCATTCATTTGCGTTGGCATCGCCTATGTTGTCGTCGCAGTGATCGGACCGATCTTAGTAATCTCTGTCTTCGGGATGGAGAAGGGCGACGGGATTTTGGCTGGTTGGACAATGAAAGGCGTTTGGTGGAGTTTTGTCGCGGGCGTCGTCGGAGCGCTCGGCGCGTTGGGGATGTTGCTGGCGTTCAACTTCGGTGGGAAACCACACTACGTTCCACCGCTCATCTTTGGGCTGGCACCGGTCGTCAATACGTTCTTTACGCTGTCAATGAACGCCCAACTGCGGGAGCAATTGCGCAACAACCTCGTGCAGAGCAGTTTGTTTGGAGCCGGTCTGCTGATGGTTGCCGTGGGTGCGGTGACCGTGCTCATCGCCGCACCGAAAGGCGGCCCCCCCAGAGCCGCTCCGCCAGCAGAGACCGTGGCGAAAGAGGCGGACAACTCCGCCGAGCAAGCTGCTCACGACAACGCCAACGACGGCGAAGTAACGGACGAGTGAGCGTGTGAGGTGCCGCGTTGACGATGTCACCCAACGAATTGATGCAGCGCATCGATACTCTGCTAAGTCACGTGTGGATGGTGCGGGCGTTCTTAAAGCACTCGGAGGAGGCCGAAGAGGACGACGAGCTGTGCCAAGTGCATCGCTCGCTCTACGACTACATGCTGGCGTTGGGCGGGCCGTTGAAGGCCGGAGATGCCGAAGCGTATCTCAAGCAAGCCAAAAAGAAGTATGCCAAGCTCCGCAAGGCGACGGAGCTGTTCCTCGACATTCAACCGGAGATCTCGTCGCACACCAACTTTCAGATGGCGGCTGCTTCGCTCAAAACCGCCGTCGACGAAATCGGTCGGCTACTCTCCTGACGCGGCTGCCACGAAGATGTCGAATCCGCCGTCCCGGTTCGACACCAACGTCAACCGCCCCTCCGGCGACCAGGTCGGGAAGTTGTCGATCGCTGGATGCCCGGTTGCATTGCGCGGCTGCGAACCGTCACCGGCCGCGACGTAGATCTCGAAGTTGCCGTCGCGGTTGCTGGTAAACGCCAATCGTTTGCCGTCCGGCGACCACGCGGGATAGTCGTCCAGGCCGGCGCTCTCGGTCAACCGCGTCAAGTTCTTCCCTGCGGGATCGACCGTCGCGATTTCGAGGTCTCCCCAGCGATTCGTGGCAAAGGCGATTCGCGTTCCGTCGGGTGACCACGCCGGATGAGCATCGATCGCCGGATCGCTCGTCAAACGCTTTTCGTCCGAGCCATCGGGCAGTGACGTATACAGCTCTTGGTTGCCATCGCGCGTCGACGTGTACGCGATTCGTTTCCCGTCCGGCGACCAGCACGGCCACTCCTCGTGCGACAGCTTTTCCCGTGTCACCGCGACCGGCTGCAAATCGCTGCCGTCACTTGCAATCGAGTAGACTTCGATGTCGCCTTGATTGGGCGATGCTTTGTTGAACGAGAACAACAGCCGCTGGCCATCCGGCGAGAAGACCGCGTCGTACTCGGAGTATTTCCCCTCGGTCAGGCGTCGCTCCACGCCATCCAAGTCACGCAGATAGAGGAAGATCGTCGCGCCCTGATGCCTCGCGAAGACGAACGTCTCGCCGTCCGGCGACCAGGCCGGACGCTGCTTGAAGTGGCCGTCATCGGTTAATCGGACGAAGCTTGGCGAATCGGCACATAGCGACCGGGTCAGCAGCAAGCACGTCAAGAGAATGGCCAGTCGGCTCACACCAGCTCCTCGATCACCTGCCCGCGCGGCGTCAACCCGGCGGCGGTCAACTGCGTCGTCGCGATGCCGATCTGATGCAACGCGGTGGCGAAGAGATCGGCGGGCGTGAGCGGACGCGAGACGGGATATTCGGCACGATGATCGCTTTCACCGATCACTTGTCCGCCGCGCAATCCGCCACCCGCCACGATGCCGCTGTAGCATTGCTCCCAGTGATCGCGGCCTGCCTTCGCGTTGATCTTCGGTGTTCGTCCGAATTCGCCCACCGCCACGACAATCGTCTCGTCGAGCAGCCCTCGCTGTGCCAAGTCATCCAGCAAGGCCGACGCCGCTTGATCCAGCATCCAGGCGTGACGGTCTTGGAACTGTTGGAAGTGCCGGTCGTGCATGTCCCAGCCGCCGTCGCCGGTGTCTTCGACGGGCTCGACATGGCTGCTCCAGTTCACTTGCACGAACCGCACACCGGTTTCGACCAAGCGCCGCGCCAGCAGGCAACACTGGCCAAATCGATAACGGCCGTAGCGAGTTCGGAGCGCCTCGGGCTCCTGGGTCAAGTCGAACACTTCGTGCGCGTTGCGCGACGTCAGCAGCGAGTAAGCTTGCTGATAGAACTGGTCGAGCTGCCCGAACGCCTGGGAGCGATCGATGCTGCGAGAGAGTTGATTCAACGCACTCCGCAAGCTCGCGCGGTCATCCAATCCGCTCGGTGTCACGCCGTCGATCAGCTCGAACTGCGGAATCTTGACTCCCTGTTCGGCATCGTAGTCCAAGCGAAACGGATCGTGGAGGCTGCCTAACGAGCCGCCGGTCTCGCCAGTGATACGCTTGTGGCCTTGATGCAGGAATCCCCCGACGGTCACGAACCGCGGCAAAGTCGGCTCGAAGCCAAACACCTTCGATGCAATCGAGCCGTGCGTCGGCAACAACTCGCCCGGCAAGACCTGACCGCTCAAGCTGGTCGCGCCAAAGTCAGCCCCCGTCAAGCCGATCGTCCCGGCGATGCCGTGATCGTTCGACGAACTATGCAGCGACCGCAAGATGGCATACTTGTCAGCCCGCTGGGCCAACTGCGGCAGCAACTCGCAGACTTGGATGCCCGGCACGCTGGTCGACACCGGCCGATAAGGGCCTCGATATTCGGTCGGTGCCTTGGGCTTCAGGTCAAAGGTATCGAGATGACTCGGCCCTCCCCATAGCCAGAGCAATATGATCGATTTCGCCTGACCGGACGTTCCTCGTTCCTGAGCTTCCAGCCGCAGCAAGTCGCCAAGTCCAAGACCAAGTACACCAAGTCCGCCCACTTGCAACAGGCCACGCCGCGTCACTTTCGCGCAGTTACTGACTGTCTGCTTGCCGAGACTCAGCATCGGAGTTCCTCAGACACGAATGACATGTCACGAGCATGGCACAGCAGTCAGCAAACGTCAATTAAATCTGCCACAGGGTAGCGGTACAGTTTGGTGCCCGCCAGCTGGTTCGGCGACGCATCCTAACCCGACGCGTAAGCGAGGCAACGGTCGCCGTCCTCGCTTACGCATCGGGTTGCGATGCAAATCGTCAAACTGTACCACTACCTGCCGCAGCGAGACGTGCGGGCTACGTCCCGCGAGCAAAACCGAACAGTTCAATATGTCGCCGCGGACAAAACCGATAGCCGTGTTCCGTACAATACTTTTGCAGCCAGCGGCCGGTCTCCTCGAGCTGTACGCTTTCCGTCCCTTGCGGCATGAGCATCACGCGGTGGCGGTCGATCTCGGTCATCTCTTCGAGATAGCGATCGATTTCCTCGCAATCGGCTGGCTGGTCAACGACGAATTTGATCTGGTACGAGTGTTCAACAATCAGGCACCGAATGACGTCGGGCACATGTCGGGAGCGATCATGCCGATCGTGCCATTTCGCGTCGAGTTCGATCGTAGGCGTCGAGTTCGCCAGCTTGGGGCTGATCGACATCAGGTCACATTCCACCGGCAGATGCAACGTCCCGGCCGTCTCGATCGTGATGTGGTACCCTGCCTCGCGCAACCCACGGCACAACGGGATCAGCTCGGCAAACAGCATTGGCTCGCCGCCGGTCACAACGACATGCAAGCAATCAAAACCCGCGATCTGCCGGAGGATTTCATCGACTTCGAGATCCTCGCCTTCCGGACGCCACGACGTGAACGGCGTATCGCAATACCAACACCGCAAGTTGCAGCCCGAAGTACGCACGAAGACACTCTCGGTCCCCGTGAGAAACCCTTCGCCTTGAATTGACTTGTAGATTTCGGCGATGCGCACTTTGGTGGACTCGGGTTTCCATTGAACAGAAGGTAACGAAGTAGGAGCCGAGGTCTTGCCTTCGTTTGCTTCGTTACCTTCTGTTCGAATCCTTCGGGCGAGCTACTGCTGCTGTGTCACGCCCCCTCTACCGACAACTCCCGCATCTTGCCAGAATAGCCGTTTACTCGAAAGGAGACTGATGTCCGACAACTTCCGCGAGATGCTCGAGACCTTCGACAATCAATTCCCGCAGCGTGACTATGAGATAGAAATCGTCTGCCCTGAATTCACTTCTGTGTGCCCGAAAACGGGCCAGCCGGACTTTGGTGTGCTCACGTTTACCTATACGCCGGCGGCAAAGTGCGTCGAATTGAGAAGTCTTAAGACGTACCTGCAACAGTTTCGTAATGAAGGGATTTTCTACGAAAACGTCAGCAATCGGATTCTGGATGACATGGTTGCCGTGCTCCAACCGCGTCGCATCAAGCTGGTTGCCGCCTTCAGCGCCCGCGGCGGCATCACCACGAATATCACCGCAACGTACGAAGCGGAACGTTAATCCAGTTCGCCGTCGTCCCGTGTGCCGAGCCGATTGTAAGTCGCACGATCGATGCTGCCGCTGACCCAACGCACGCTGCCGTCACCAAAAGCGTGGTTCGCGCCGCCCGGATGGTGACTGCTCGCCGCGACGTTGGAAATGGATGCGGATTCGTAACAGCTCGGACCGTTTGGCAGGTTCGCGGACTGGAAGCTCGAATAGTGCGCGAGCCCGTGATGCCAGTATCGCCCCTGCACGCCAGTCCCTGGGCTGGTGTAGCTGCTGCCGTCGTGATGGGCCGCACAAGGATCGGAGACCGGAAATGTCGCCAGCAGCGGGAGTCGTGCCACCGAACCTTTGACGCCAAATCCGACAAAGCTGTTCGGCGTCGAACCCGTGATCGCGACTTCGCTCACGAGAAAGACATTCGACGTGCCATCGCGAGCGTCGGAGAATCGCAGGCCATCCATTGCCTGGAACATCCCGTTATTCGCCGTATCGACGCCATCGACATCTGTCCCGGTGCAAGCTTTGTAACTGAGCGACGCGAACGCGCCAGGTGTCCCGAGACCGAACACGTCCGTCGTCGAAGCAACCGGCTGGCCAACGGGGTCGGATGGGCATTCATACGTCGCCAGTCGCAAGCTGCCGCCTCCCGGTCTTCCAGCCGTCCCATAGAACGCATCCGAGTCCAGCATCGCCGGACCACCGGATCGATGCGTCAGCTTTTCGAACTCCGCGAACAACGGCTGTTGTTCGACAAACGGCAATAGATGCACCGACCAGCTCAATGCCCCTTCCGCCTGCGCCGGTCCGATGTAGAGCGGCGGAAGGCTGCCGTTGGTATCGTGATAGTTGCACAGCCCGAGCGTGATTTGCTTGAGGCTATTCGAGCAACTCATCCGCCGCGCTGCCTCGCGAGCCGATTGAACGACCGGTAACAGCAGTGCCACCAGCACACCGATGATCGTGATCACGACCAACAGCTCGACCAAAGTAAAGCCACGTCTTTCTCGGCGAGCGGGCATTCGCGTCCTGCGAAGTTGGAGCGTCCAGGGCCATTGAGTGCCGGTAACCTAGCAGTGTCATTCGGCAGGTTCAAGTGTCATCAGTCCACAGCAACAGCGGCGAGGCGACTCAATCCAGGCGGAACGGCTGGCCGGCCGCGAACAGTTTCAATCGCTGTTCACAAAGTGGACGCTGCGCCGGGGAAGCCAATGAGCAGGCTCTCTTTTGTGTCTTGATCGCCTCGTCAAAATCTCCAACTTCCGCCCTTGTCGCCGCCAGCGCCGCCAAGCAGACCCACGACTCGTGGTCGCTCAGCAGACAAGCTCGTTCCGCCGCCGCGATCGCTGCCTTGCCATCGCGCACCGATTTGTCACGGCTGGCGGCAAGTTGCAGCGCGAGCAACGCGTGGCCAGTCGCCGCTTCGCCGGCCAAGGCGGTGACACGTGCAAAGTCCTGCCGCGCCAACGCATCGCTGCCTCGCGCGCGGTACGCCAAGCCTCGCAGCAGGTAACATGCCGGCTGTCTGCCGTCGAGCCGGACGGCCCGGGAAATCTCGGCGATCCCTTCCCCTGCCCCACCTTCGCAAGACCGGGCGTATCCCTGCACCGCCATCGCCAGCACGAACGAAGGATCGAGACGTACCGCTTCTTCGGCGTCGACCACGGCTTGCTCCAACTGGCCGCAGTGGCAATAGGTCAGCGACCGCAAGGTGAAGATCGCGGGATGCATGTCGGTCGTCTGCAACCAGCGCGTCAGCAAGACAGCCATCTCCTGGTAGGCATCGTGGCTCAAAGAACCCGTTGGCTCGATACTCCAGAACGCCTCGTCAATCAGTTGTTCCGCGCGATCCGACCAATCGATGATCCGCTTGTTCACCGCTTTCATCTGGTCGCTCAGCTCCGTCAGTTCCTGACGTTTCCCCTTCGCTTCCAGGGCGAGCCGATCGTAATACTGCATCGCGAGCGCTCGCTCGCGACGGACACCGGTCAGCTGGAACTCCATCGAGCGGCGATTCGCCTCGTTGTCCGACAGAGCACTCATCCGCAGCAATTCACCCTGGCGAAGATTGATTCGACGAATCTCTTCCGTGGTTTCTTCGCCCAACCGCAGCAGCTGCGCATAATCCGCCGAGGCTTTCAGGTGCGACTGAGGCAGCACCGCATCACGCTGGTTGAGCAGTTGCTTCATTTCCGCCAGCATCTGCTGGCGTCGCAGGCCGATGCCGTTCAGCGCGTTCAGGCATCTCTGTTCGTATCGACTTAACGGCCGTGCCGATGCGTCGCCTAGCGTCGAGGCGACGTCCGCGCCCACCGAATCCGCCGGAAACAGATCCAACGGTGAGAGCATCGCCTCAAGATTAACCGGCGCGATCGTTTCAACATCTGCCGCCGCAATCGCGGCTGCATTCGCGGCTGCATTCGCGGCCAGCGGCGGGGCCGGACTATCGGAAACCTGCAACCATGTCTCGACCCGTTCGCGATCCGTCACGTCTAGCGTGGCCAGCGACAATTCGTACCAGTACTTGGCCCGCTCGGTAGCAGCGGCTTTGCTACTGGCGAGACTTTGTTTCGCGGCAAAATCCGCCCACGCATCCGCAATGGCCAGCATCGGCGCGGCAGCCCGCTCGGGCTCGGCTTTCGCCGCGCTCAGATCCTGCGTCGCAAGTTGCTTTAATGTCTCGTCCGCTCCGCGAGCCAGGTACTGCAAGCCTCGCGGCCAATCCCGTTCCGTGAAACAGAGGTAACGTCCGAGCACATAGTTGACGACCACATCCTCTTTTTTCTCGACATCCGGATTGTCGATCGGTGCCAAGTTTACGGACGAGCCCGCTCCATCCGCGAGTTCGCCGAAGCCGTCGTCTGGCGAGATCGAATTGGCGGGCGTCCCCTTCCCGAAGTAAGCAAACGCCGCCAGCAGCAGCAATGTCAAGACGACGGTCGTAACCGCGGTGGCGACGAGCAATCTGGTCTGTTGCTGCGTCTTGAGGTCTGTCTTGGCCGCAGGGCTCGCGACACGTGCTTGTCGTGGTGCGGTCGGTGAGACGGGCGTCGGATCAGACAAATCACCCTGCACCAGAAAGCGAGTCAATTCTCGCGCCAACTCCTCGGCGGAAGCGAAACGATCTTCTGGATCTTTCGCCAACGCGCGTAAGCAGATCGCGTCGATCGTCTTTGGAGCGTCCTGGCAGTAGGTCGACGGAGGAGCCGGCAATTCGTGCGCGATCTTGTTGAGCAGCGGTACGAGTTCGCCCTCGAATGGCAAACGCCCCGCGACCAACTCGTACAAGATCACGCCCAGGCTGTAGACGTCGCTCGCTTCGGTCGCCTCGATGCCAGCCACTTGCTCGGGCGACATGTAAGCCGGCGTGCCGACGATCGCGCCAGCGGCTGTCAATTGCACGTCGTCCGTATCGCGACGGCGTGCCAAGCCGAAGTCCATAATGATCGGCTCGCCCCGTCTGTCGATCATGATGTTCGCCGGCTTCAAATCCCGGTGGACGATGCCACGCTGATGCGCCGCGTGCAGCGCCAACGCAAGCTTACGAACCAGCGACACGGCTTGACTCACGGAGAGCGATACGCGCTCTTCCAGCACACGAGCCAGCGGACGCCCCTCGATGAACGCCATCGTCATGAACAGCGACCCGTCGATCTGACCAACGTCGTAGATGGGACAGATGTTCGGATGCTGAATGGACGCAGCCGCGCGAATCTCACGTTGAAACCGTTCGACGATGGCGGCCTCGCTGGACCGCCCGAAAAGCGGCAGCTTGAGTGCCACCAAACGTCCAAGCTCGACATCCTTGGCCAAGTACACGACGCCCATCGCACCCTGCCCGAGCTTTCGCCGAATCGTATAGCGGCCGAATTGCCCGGTCGGAATCTCGGCCTCGCTGGCATTGACGTTCGTCTCGTCGTTCGCGAAGTTCTCGGTCGCGAGTTGCATCAAACAGCGCGCACACAAACCATCGACCGCCCGCCCGCCCCGCGATCGCACCGCCGCACTGTGGGCAGCGACGAGTCGGCGGATTTGCGTTTGGGCTGCCTGCTTCCGGCTCCGTTCGATCCGACGTGACCGACATGCTTCGCTCGATGCCAAAGATGAGAAGATCCACGGACAGCGTAACGCGCGCATTGCACTCGACGCAAGTCTTCAGCCGAGCGACGCGAATAGCTGTTTGATTTCGTCGTCGACTTCCGCCGGATCGGCCACGGTTTCCGCGATTTCCGCCCGCAGTAATTCGCGGTAACGGCAACGCATCCGGTACACCGATGTCTTGATTGCACCGACCGTGCTGCCGAGCGATTTCGCGACGTCTTCGTAGCTCTCCGTGGAACCGGTACCCGTCAAGTACGGCTTCAGCAGGTCGTACGCTTGCCGCTTGCCGCTCGCCGTATATTCGTCGCCCAGTCGCTGATGCACGATCTCCAAGAGGTTCAAAGTCCAGCGGCGGTCGAACGTCCGCTCGGGCGTCTCGTTGTCGACGGGCTCGGTCGCGTAGAGCGATTCCCCGCTGGAAAAATCGAGCGACAGGACACGCTTGCCGCCACCACGCTTGAGCGCATTCGACTTCGCCCATTCCTTGGACAGGAACCGCTGCGCCGCCGTCAACAGAAACGTGCGGAACCGACCGCGGTCTTGCCTCGCATCGCTCAGGTAGTTCTTTTCCAGAACAGTCGCGAAGAACTCTTGCGTCATATCTTGGGCGTCGACCGCGCTGCCGATCCGGCGGCGGAAATAGGCATAAACCGGAAACCAGTAGCTTTGGCAAAGCTCGCCGAGTGCTTCCTGCGAGTCGTCGCGGCGCGCATCGCCGGCCGCTTGCACCAAGCTCCAACGCGTGGTGCGGAAGCGAGCGTCGTGCGGTGAGCGAGCGTCCGTAACAGACATGATGGCAAAGGCCCTCGTACAGTGGGCCGCTCAATAGACCACGCGATCCGATCGTTGGAGCCAACATTGAAACAGGTCGCGGCATTCAACAGACAATACGCCGCTGACGAGTGCAACCTGACTGCCACCGATTTTCAAGACATCCGCCGCGGGAACTTGCAATTCGTTGAATCCGGCCGCATCAGCATCTGCGATCGACGCGCCAAAGTAAACCGTCTCGACGCGGGCCCAGTGCAACGCCGCCATGCACATCGGGCAGGGCTCGCAAGTTGTCGCGACGACACAGCCTTCGAGATGAATCTGACCCGTGGTTTTGCAACCCAGCCGCAACGCATTGACCTCGGCATGCGCCGTGATGTCGGTCGTCGCAAGGACCGTGTTGTGTGCGATGGCAATCGCCTGGCCGCCGCGAGCAATCGCACAGCCAAAGGGGCTTTGGCCGGCATCGATTCCTGTGCGAGCCTGGTCGATCGCCAACCGCATTAACTCTTCGGGAGCGATCATCGCAACTTCAGTTCGAGGAGGCCGGGAAAAGCTTCGCAGTTCCGGCGCGATTCACGCGGATGGTGGCTTACACGTTGATGGTCATCGCGCACGTTAAGAACTCCTTCGCTTCACTTTCAAAGATTCTTCTGGGCACCATCATTGTACGATCGGCGAGATTCCCGGTCGAATCCAACAAGCATCCGTCGTGCAGAGCGTGCTCGAAGGTCGATGTGCGATCATCTCCGCGGCGAATGGATTCAGGAGTCCGATTCAAAGAACGCCTCGATCGGCCTATCGCGGGTCAGTCGCGAGCCCGCTCTGATTGACTTCACTCACCTGGCCGTTCAAGGTCCAGAAGTCATAAAGCACGCCGATCATGAATAGCCCACCGGTGAATAGATAAATCAAGCCGGTGATGATCTTGCCCATGTAGAAGCGATGGAGGCCGAGCGGCCCGAGGAACGTCAACAGAATCCAGGCGATCGAATAGTCGATCATCCCGGTTTCGTATCGCAGGCTGGCATCGCGATCCATGCTGGGAATCAGAAACGCATCAATCAGCCAGCCGATGCCGAGCAGGCCGAAGGTGAAGAACCAAATCGTTCCGCTGACGGGCTTGCCGTAGTAAAAGCGGTGCGCTCCCGTGAATCCAAACAGCCACAACAGGTAACCTACGACGATCAAATGTGTTTCGAGCGTGGGCTTCATTGCAATGGGTTCCCGGTGATAATGTTGACACCGTTTCCGGCTGTGATCGGTAGTTCGGTACGGGGGCACGATTCTTGGCGATGACGATGCCTTCGCGGCCACCGGCCATCATAGCCGGTTGCGGCTCAGCCTTTGAAGCACGTACAATCCCGAACCTTGAGGAATTGAAATGCCGGAATTGCCTGAAGTCGAAACGATGCGACGCGGGATTCTGTCAGCCGTGGGCTGCCGGATCGAACGCGTCGAAAGAATACCAACCTCGGTTAAACCGCTGCTGATCGCTCCATCGGCTACCGTCATCAATCGCCGTGTCGCCGACCGCGAGATCGTCGCGATCGAACGGATCGGCAAGCGCGTCATCGTCCGCTTGGAAACCGATGACCGCTTGGTGTTCGAACCGCGCATGACAGGCTTGGTCCTGATTGCCCATCCGCCCAGCGTCGAGCACTTGCGTTTCCGAGTTGACTTGGCGGGCGGCCCGCTCGACACAATCTGGTATTGGGATCGCCGTGGTCTCGGCTCTGTCAAGCTGTTCTCGCCGAAACAGTTCGACCGCGATGTCGTCTCTCGGTTTGGTCCCGATGCGCTGGCGTTGACCACCGAGCTGCTCCGCGAGCGTCTTCGTTCGAGCCGCCGCGCCGTAAAGGTTGCCTTGCTCGATCAACAGGCCATTGCCGGGATCGGCAATCTGTATGCCTCGGAGATACTCAACGTCGCGAGTATCCATCCCGCAACGCGCTGCGACAAGCTGACCATTGCTCAGTGGCAGCGCATTCATCAAGCGACACTTGATGTGTTGCAAGACGCGATCGAACACGAGGGCTCGACGCTTTCCGACGGGACATATCGGAATGCCTTGAACGACGCCGGCAGCTACCAGAACCAACACCGCGTCTATGATCGCGCGGGTGAACTGTGCCGCACATGCAACCGTGGCGTCATCCAACGAATCGTCCAGACACAGCGTTCGACCTTCTTCTGCCCGAACTGCCAGTCGAAGCGACGCCGCTAGCCACCGAGATATTCCGACACCGACAACTCGTTGCCCGCCACCGCGACAACATCTCCCGCGAACAACTTTCGGCGCCGGCGCGTTTCGAGTTGGCCGTTGACCGCGACTTCACCGGCCTGAATGAGCAGCTTCGCGTGCCCGCCGGTTTCCGCGACTCCAGTAAACTTCAAAAACTGATCGAGCCGAATTGGGTCGACAGCAGACGATGAGGCATCTTGATCCAAGCTAGGTTCCTTGCGAGTTACTGCGTGCGCGAGCCTTGATTGTCCGCACGTGCGGTCAGTTGTTGCAAGAACGCGGCTAGTGCGATCGGATCATCCGTGCCGATGCGCAGCTTTCGTCCACGGGTCAGATATACGTCGACACAATCAAAGCCCCACAGGTTCCAGGTCCAACCGCCGCTTGGGCTCATGTGAATTCCCCAACCATCCAACCAAGACGAACGCGCTTGCTCCGCTCGTTCGATCTCGCTGTAACGGACACGGCGTCGGAACAGCGAGAGCGGCCCAAAGCAGATGAGCAATGCTTCACCCTCATCGCGGATCGTCAATTGGCGAAAGGCAAGTGCGAGCATCGCCATCATGCCACCACCTATCGCAAGGCTGATTTGGACCACGGGCTCCGGAACCGACCATGCGGCAATCAACATGCCACTCGCGATTGCCGCTAGCAGGAGATAGAGCGGTGCTTTTTGGGTGTGTTCGTATCGCATGGGAGTTGCCGACAACATGACGAATTTTTACGCCAAGACAACTCGTTCGTCCAGCGGCGAAGCCGGAAGGCGATCTGAGAAAGTCGCAGATTCGATCCGCTTTAACCAATGCTGCGCTGCTGGAGCAATTGCGGATCGCGCACGACACGGTCGATCAGGTGTTCGTCGATGGCATACACCGAAAGTGACCAGTCACACGCGGCACGATCCCAAATCACGGCCATCCATCGATCCGCGTCCAAACGATCGCGAAGCTTCACGATCTGCTCGGACCAGAGTGCATAACAGTCGCCAGATTGAAGCCGCATTGCCTTCTCCTCTTTGCCAGTTCCCACTTCCAGCGTAGTCGCGATTTGGAATCCGGCAAGTCTTTTTCAGACGAGAACTTGCCACGTATAGCCGCTGAAGTGATGGGCGGTATCGCGTCGCGGTTGCACCCACTGTGCAGTTTATGCAGCAGCGATTCCCCTATCGTTCTTTGACTGTGTTGGCAACCCACGCGCCCCAATCCCTAATGGCGGATGCCCAGGTACAATCACACCCATTCGACACCCTTTCAGCAATAGTCATCATTCCGCCATGTCCTACGAGCTGCGATTGTTCTGTATCGGTGCGGCAGCCGTGATCGACACGGCGCTCCTGCTGAGCATCAGCGAGCGAAGCAATTGGCGACGGACGGCGATGCCGATCGCCACGTTGACGATCGGCGTGTGGCTGTTGCATTGCGGCGAGTTTGCAAATCTGTTGCTGCTGCATTCCATCGGAGATTGGGCGGAAGCCGCACGTTGGGGCGCCATGTCAGCCATGAGTGCTGGCTTGCTGCTCATGCCCAGCGCCCTGCTGCATGGCGTCGTGCGGATCGTGCAAAGCGGCTTTGCGGTCGATTCGCCACCGCGCCGGGCTACGCTCTGCTCCTACCTGCCGTTGCTTGCAACACCGCTGCTGATGGACTCCATCGCCACACATCCAGGTGAAGCGTTTTTGGAGCGAGTCGCCAGCTATCACGGGCCGTACATCTCGTTCGCCGCGGCGGTCAATCTGGCGGCCGTCATCGTCTTTCATCGGCAACGCGCTCGGCCGTCATCGCGCGAACTCCGGCAGTTCCTGCTGGCGATGGAAGCCGTTCTGTGCCTGCTGACAGGGCTGTTGGTATTCGAGTTCTTCGTTGTCGACGCGGCGTGGCGAGCGTCCGACTCGCCGCTGATCGTTGCTATCGTTTTGCTTCCAGCCGCCCCCATCGTGTTGTTCGCTTACTTGGTGATTCGATATCGCTTCATGCGGCTGGTTGTCGAACGCACACTGGTCTACGGCGTGATTCTAGCTTCCGCCCTGCTCTTCCATCATCTCATCTTGCAGCGTTTTGCCGAACCGCTTGCCGACCAATTGCGGATCGACATCGGAATCTTTGAAGGGATCATCGTCTTTCTGCTCGTCTTGATGTACCAACCGTTTCGACAGCGAGTTGGGGAGGCGTTGCAGTATCTGATGGGGCGCAGCCGGGTCGACGTCCGGCAGCGCACGCGAGCGTTGGCGGTCGAAATGTGGCAACATGTCGGCGACAAACCGGAGGCACTCGTCGAATGGTTCGTCACCAACATCAAAACATCATTTCAGTTGAAGTCAGCAGCCGCTTGGCTATTCGACGACTCCGACGCGCCGTTCGTGGAATGCTGCAACGAGGCTGGTATCCCGGCAGCGACGATCGTCCGGCTGCATCAAACACTCGCATCGCATTCGCACGTCGCTTGCCGCGGGCCGAGTGCGAGCAACCAGCCCGCGTTGGATCTCCTGACCGAGCTAAACGCGTCTCTCGCCATTCGCGTTTCCCACGAACGAGCCTCCGGGCTGTTATTGCTCGGCCGAGGCCGCCGCGCAAAGGAGCTGGGCGAGGAGGAGACAAACGCGATCTTGCTGCTCGTTGAGCTGTTCGCCGTGACGCTCCACAACCACTACCTTCAACAACAGCAGACCATCGCGGAACGACGCGCGGCACAGAATGAAAAACTTAGCACGCTCGGCTTGCTCACCAGCAGCATCACGCATGAAATCAAGAACCCGCTCTCGTCGATCAAGACCATCGCGGCCTTGCTTGCCGAGCGCTGCGGACCAGACGATGACGATGCAGAAAGCCTGAATCTAATCCTTGAGGAAGTGGACCGGCTCACGGCAACAACGACACAGTTCCTGAAGTTCGCGAGACCCGCGTCGGGAACGGGCGACGCGATCGACATCATCTCGGTATTCCAGGGTGTGATCCATGTGCTGTCACACCTGGCCAAGCAGCACAACGTCCAAGTCGAGGCAATGTTTCAAGAGAACGCACCTGCGATCGCAGGTCCGGAAGACACGCTGCGCCAGATCGTCTTCAATCTGGTACTCAACGCGATCGAGGCCACGCCGCCGAACGGACACGTCCGAATCAACGTCAAACATGATGCCGATCAGATCATCGCGACGATCAGCGATGACGGAGTTGGCATCTCCGACGACATCAAGGAACAGATATTCGATCCATTCGTCACGAGCAAGACAACGGGCACGGGTTTGGGGTTGTACGTCGTGCGACGGAACATCGAGGAACTCGAGGGAACCATTGCTTGTCATGACGAGCCAGCCGGCGGAACCTGCTTCACGATCAAGCTCCCGTTGGATAAGCTACGGTGCGATCGCGGGTATTAACCCGGATTATTCATGAACCGGTCAGCATTCTTCAAAATATACGTTGGTGAAAAGAGTTAGGGCTATCTTGCCCAAAACACCGCGCAAATCAGCCGCCACGCGCTAGCGAGCGGTTCTCTCGAAATTCGCGAGAACCGCAGGCTAGCGCCAGGCGGCTGATGAATGATCCGGGTTAAGCATCGAGCCAATCAATGACAAATACGACGACGCTTCGAATCCTGATCACCGACGACGAGCGGCCAGCGCGCTTCGCATTGCGCAAAGCGTTGGAGTGCGCGGAGTACGAGATCGCGGAAGCGGAACACGGGCAAGCGGCAGTTGAGTTCCTTCAAGACAACGGCGTGGACCTGATGTTCCTTGATCTCTCGATGCCCGTTCTTGATGGCCGCGGGACTCTCGAAACTCTCGGCGCGCTCGCACAGTCGACCGAAATCATCATCGTTACCGCCGACGACAGTGTCTCGTCAGCGGTTGATTGCATTCGGCTTGGTGCTGCCGATTACATCACGAAACCCTACGAGATCGAGCAGGTCCGCGCCATCGCGCGGCGAGCGGCGAAACGCGTCTCGCTGGAACACCGGCTCCAACATCTGCAATTGCAACTCGACGAGAAGCAAGCGTTCGGAGCGCTGGTCGGCGTCTCGCAACCGATGCGTGACCTGTTCTTCCAGATGCAACGAGCCGCGAAAGCTCCGGTCGACATCCTGATCCGCGGCGAAACGGGGACTGGCAAGGAACTGATCGCTCGCGAAATCCACCGTTTGAGCGCTCGTTCAAGCGGGCCATTTGTGGCCGTTAATACGGCGGCAATCGCCGAATCACTTGCCGAGAGTGAATTGTTCGGGCACGTGCGTGGAGCGTTTACCGGGGCCGAAGCGGATCGCAAAGGGGTCTTTGAACAGGCCGATGGAGGCACTCTGTTCCTCGACGAGATCGGCGACATGCCTGCTCCGGCCCAAACGAAGATTCTCCGAGTTTTACAGGAGCGAACCGTTCAGCCTGTTGGCTCGTCGAAGAACATGAAAGTCGACGTCCGCGTGATCACGGCCACGCATCAAGACCTTGAACAGGCGATCGCCGACCACGGCTTCCGTCAGGATCTGTACTATCGGATCAAGGGTATCGAGCTGCGAGTGCCGCCGCTGCGCAAGCGTCGCGAAGACATCATCCTGCTGGCGAACTTCTTTCTCGTCCGCATCGCCGACGGCCTTCCGACAACACCGCGATTCGACACGCGCGCCGTCGACCAATTGTTAACTTATGCCTGGCCGGGCAACGTCCGGGAGTTGGAACACGCCATCTCTGCGGCAGCGGCAATGGCGACAGACGGCTTGATTCGCGCTGGCGATTTACCGATGTCGCGGTCGTCCGACGAGCTAAGCCACGACGGCTTCGCCGACCTGCTCGATCTCCCGCTCACGGAAGCAAAGGCCAGACTCGTCGAATCGTTTGAACAACAGGCCATCACGCGGGCGCTGCGGAACCACGCCGGCAACGTCAGCGCCGCCGCGAGACAACTCGGCATTCACCGCCAAAGCTTGCAACAGAAGATCGGGCAGCTCGGCATTCGTGTGGAGCGATCCTAGGAATGCCGATGGAGGTTCCATTGCTTGAGGCTCGCGGCATCGGTCGGCAGCATCGTGAAGGAACTTCTTGGTTGCTTCGCGACGTCTCGCTGGCAATCCGAACGGGAGACCGCATTGCGTTGACAGGACCAACCGGTTCGGGCAAGACGGTCTTCTTGCGTTCGCTGGCGATGCTCGACGCGGTTGATGAAGGCGCGGTGCTTTGGCAAGCCGAGCCGGTGGTTGCGGACGAAGTTCCTGTTTATCGATCGCAGGGAATCTACCTGACGCAACGGGCTCGCTTGTTTGACGGGACCGTCGAGAAGAATCTGCAACTGCCCTATTCACTCGCAGTTCACCGACACCGGCATTACTCACGAGACAACATCGTCAGCTACCTCGATCACCTTGGACGCGACGAGCAATTCCTAATGCTCGACTCAGCAAACCTTTCGGGCGGAGAGACTCAAATCGTCGCTCTCCTTCGCGTGATACAGCTCGATCCGACAATCCTGCTGCTCGATGAACCAACCGCTTCGCTGGATGAAGGCACCACGCAGCAGATCGAAGAACTCGTCAGCGAATGGATGTCGGTCGTGGACTCACGGCGAGCGTTTGTATGGGTGACGCACGATGCCGCCCAAGCGGATCGAGTCGCGAACCGAACGTTACAACTTCGGGACGGACAACTTATCGAGCTGGAGTCGAATCCATGAAGTCCTACGTTGAACTATCGGCGCTCCAAGTCGGTGCGGCCGCGTTGCTCATTCTCGTCAATGCGGCGATCTCGCTGGCGCTTCGATTGAGGCTCGAACGCTCGTTGCTGATCGCGAGCGTCCGCACGATCTTACAGCTGCTATTGATCGGCCTCGTACTGCAGTGGGTGTTTCGGGTCGAACAGATTATCATCGTCGTCGCGCTGCTGTCGATCATGACCGGCATCGCCGGATATACGGCGTTCACCCGTTCGGCTCACGCGTACACCGGAATGCTGCTCGATACGATGGTCGCCGTGTGGGCCAGCTCGTGGTTCGTGCTTGCGTTCGCGATGTTTGCGGTATTACAGGGCTCACGATCGTGGCACGATCCGCAATACGCGATACCGCTGCTCGGCATGATCCTCGGCAACACGCTGAACGGCATCACACTTGGATTGGCCGGCGTGCTGGATGGATTCCGGTCAGGCCGGGATCAAATCGAGACGCTTCTCACGCTCGGTGCAACGCGCTGGGAAGCCGCCCGCGCGTCGATTCAGAAAGCGTTAACGACGGCGATGACGCCGATCATCAACTCGATGATGGTGGTCGGGATCGTGAGTCTGCCTGGAATGATGACCGGTCAACTGCTCTCGGGCGTCGAACCCATGGAAACGGTCAAGTATCAGATCGTGATCATGTTTCTGATCGCCTCGGCGACGGCACTCGGGAGCGTCGGCGTGGTGCTGTTGGCTTATCGCAGGCTGTTCAACAGGCACCACCAATTCCGTTACGACGCCATCCGCCGTCGTGACGAACGCCGGACGCGCGAGTAAAATGAGTGACTGCATGTGCTCAAGATCCTCCATCTCGAGCAGGCGTACTAGAGAATCAACGTGGCATTAAACCTTGACGATCACCGACCTGGACTCAAGCCGCCGCGTTTCAGTCTCAGCTCGTTATTCTTGGCGGTGGCGGTGTTAGGCATTCTGTTCGCGGCGATGAACTACTTCGGCTCGTACGCGACGTTGCTGCTCATTCTGTTCGCGCTGACAGTTGCCGCCCACGTTGCCGGGAACGCGCTCGGGACTCAACTGCGGGAAAACGGCAATCGACATCCGGCCGCGAACCACGACGCGTTGCAACAGCAACGACCGCCGATCGCCTCGACCGACTTCGCGCCGACGTCGCAACTGCATGACCGCACGGCATTGGGCAGGCCAATCCACATCACAACCTTCATCGGCAGCGTCGCAGGTGCCGTACTCGGCGGCTATGGCTTGACGACGCTGATGGAACGTCCGACGCTGCACGCCATCGCACTGGGAGTCATTGCGTCCGCGGTGCTGGGAGGAATCTGGACATTCGCGGCGTCTAGCTTTTTGCAGGTCGCTTCGAGTGCTCTGCGACAAGCGGCACGCGACACGAAGCATTGACCTTCGAGAGACTACTCGACTTCCTGCACGACGACGACATTGTGGGCGTGAGCGATCACTTCACTACCGGTCACGTAAACAACCCGGTCGCCTTTGGCGAGAACTCCAGCGGCACGTCCCCAATTGTCGATGAACTGGCGAAGTTTCGGTCCATTGGCGACTGGCGCGCCAGGCAGCGGTAGGATCCCCCAGAACAAAGTCATCCGGCGCAATGTCCCCTCGTTGTCGCTGACCCCAACGACCGGGATAGCGGAGCGGAATTTTGCCTTGACGCGAGCCGTAGCACCGCCATTGCTGGCGATGACAATCAGTTTCGCATTCACACGACTCGCGATTTCAGTCGCGCCGTAAACTGTCGCCGCCGTAATCGGATGCACACCCGAGAGCGCCGCGATTGGCACTTGCTCGCTCGACATTCGCGTCAGCGTCCGCTCGGTACTCAACATCACCCGGTGCATGACGTCAACCGCCTCGCGCGGGTACTTCCCGATCGCGGTCTCGCCGGACAACATGCACGCATCGGCTCCATCCAAGATCGCGTTCGCAATGTCGCTCACTTCCGCCCGGGTTGGACGAGGCGAATCTTCCATACTGTCGAGCATTTGAGTCGCGACAATGACCGGTTTCGCCAAACGCTGGCAGACTTCGATGATTCGTTTTTGAACCACGGGCGTTTCGGCCAGATCGATTTCTACGCCGAGATCGCCGCGTGCGACCATCACGCCGCCGGCCGCCAGCACGATCTCGTCAAGGTGTTCCAGCGCCTCGCCCTTCTCGATTTTGGCGATCACGAGCGCGCGGGAATCATGTGACCGAACGAGTTCCTTCAGTTGCCTTACTTCGACGGGCGAGCGGACGAAGCTGAGGCTGATGAAGTCCGCACCGGCCTGAGCGGCCCAGATTGCATTCGAGATGTCCGCTTCGGTGAGCGCCGGAACGCTTAGCGCGACGCCGGGCAGGTTCACGCCTTGGCGGCTGCGCACAAAGCCGGCTCCGGTGACCACACAGCGAGCCGACGCCTCGTCTTTCTCAACAACCTGAAGACTGACCGTTCCATCCGCCAACATGACTCGATTGCCAACCGCCAGCTCCGTCACGAGCGATTCGTAGGTACAGGTGAACTCGTTCGCGTTCTGTGGCGTCTCGCCCCGGACAAAACGGAACTCGGCACCCAGCGGACAGTCGGTCGGATCTTCAATCAATTGTCCCAACCGGATCTTAGGGCCCGCCAGGTCGACAAGAATGCCAACGGTCTGTTCACAGTCGACGCTCGCTTTGCGGATCGCGTTCAACGTCGCTTGATGTTCCGCGCGAGTGCCGTGGGCCGTGTTGATTCGAAACACGTCAACGCCCGTGCGAATCAACTCGCGAAGCATTTCTGGCGATTGACAGGCGGGACCGACGGTTGCCACGATCTTCGTTCGTGATTCGGCACTCGGCTGGGTCTTTTGAGTTTGGGCGTCTGGAATTGTGGCGTCTGACATGCTGGCTCTTCCGTGAGGGATTGGTCGTTGACCGCACTCGCGAGTCGCGAGACAATTTAGTTGAATTCGCGCCAAACCGCGAGTCGACTTCCGCACCCACCAGCCGAGATCCGATCGTTGACGTCTGATTCCGCCGCCCCGTCGCCACGCATGCGTCGGATTGCGAGCTATACGACCGCGGGATTGCTCGGTGTCGTCGCCGGCATCGCCGGCCTGTTGACGATCGTCGTTCTGCGACATCAACAATCGCTGCCACAACTCACGCCCGACGCTTTCTACGAGGCGCAGGCTCGTTGGGAGGAAAACGCACCGCCAAGTTACAACATCGAGGTTGCGGTGACTGGGCGGCAAGCGGCCGTCTACTACGCACAGGTTCGCGGCGGCGAAGTGCTCGCGGCGACGCGCGACGGCGAAGTGCTGTCACGACTCAGAACGATCGACACGTGGTCCGTGCCAGGAATGTTTACAACCATTCACTCGGATGTCGTCAACCTGGAGAAACACCTCGCCGGGACGGCCGACCAAAACACACCGCAGATTCTTCTGCGTGGTTACTTCGACGAGCAAAACGGGACGCCGCTTCGCTATCATCGCACGGAACTTCGAAAGTGGGGCGCCAACGTCGAGGTGATGTGGGAAGTGACACGATTTGAAATCGTGCCTTAAAGCGGATTACCCATCAGCCGCCTGGCGCTAGCCTGCGGTTCCGCGAACTTCGAGAGAACCGCACGCTAGCGCGTGGCGGCTGATTTGCGCGGTGCTTTGGGCAAGATCAGGCGACGCTTCGCACGACGCCTACGACAACACCGAGCACGCTGACGTTGTTCAGGTAAATCGGGTCCATCGATGAGTTCGCGGGCTGTAACCGAACGCGATCCCGTTCCGGAAACCAGTACTTCAGCGTGGCTTCACCATCATCCGTTTGTGCGACAACCATCTGGCCCACCTCGGCTCGTTCCTGCTTCTTGACGACGACATAGTCGCCATCGGCAATTTGAGCTTCGATCATCGACTCGCCGCGGACTTGCAACGCGAATAGCCCCTCGCGGGTAAACATCTCGCCAAAATCAACTCGTTCGTTCTGCTCGAAGGCAAGGCTCGTCAGACCCGCGGCGACCGTGCCGGCCATCGGAATTCCGCTGGCTTCGCGGACGGCTTCGCGCGTCAATTCGATGGCGCGGGACTTGTTCGGGGTTCGTCGAATGAGCCCTTTCTTCTCCAGGGCCTTCAAGTGACACATGACACCGTTCGGCGAACTGATCTCGAAACGCTCGCCGATCTCTCGAACGGTTGGGCCATAGCCACGATTCACAATCTTGTCGCGAATGAAATCGTAGACGGCGGCCTGGCGTTTCGTTAACTGATCGAGGACAGACATGAGTCGAGCCTTTCGCGAGACAGGGGCAAATGCATCACTAACAATCTATAATATACAACCGTACAGAGTCAATAGCGTATGTACAGTAATTTTCGGACAAGAACTAGTTCGCTAGATCCGCTCAAAGTGGCACGCCGTCCCATCGAACAAACGCTTCCAGCGCAAAGAACTCAGGCAAACCGATTTGATTGTAGCGCGCCGCCGTACCCTTGTTTCGGTCTTCAGCGCGCTGCCAAAACTCGCGCGGATCGGCACCGGGAAACAGGGCTTCGTCTTTCTGGCTCTCGTGCATGAAGATGGCATCGCGTTTCAGTTCCATGTCACCAGGGCTCAGAGGGACGGCAATCTCGATCTCGTCGAGTTCGTATTCCTGCCACGCGCCGCGATACAGCAACACGTCGGGACGCGAACCGGTCGCTTGCTCGATTTTCTGAAGAGCCAGCAAGATCGCTTCGGCACAAACTCGATGTGTCCCGTGAGGATCGGAAAGATCGCCGGCGACGTAGATCTGGTGCGGCTGAACGCGTTCGATCAGCTCGCGAATGATAGCGACGTCTTCGGTGCCAACCGGTTTCTTGTCGACGGCACCAGTTCGATAAAACGGCAAGTCCAAGAAGTGAAGATTCTGCTCCTGGCAGCCGACCGCCAACGCACCGGCCTTCGCTTCGCTCCAACGAATCAGACCTTTGATTTTCAAAACGGCTTCGTGATCGAACTGACCCGGCAGCTTCTCGGTGAGCGCTCCGTGTACCAACGACTCGACTTCGGACGACTTCTTCTCGTCGATGTCAAACAGACGGTTGTATTCGGTAACCATATCGGCGACGCGTCGGGCATCGTGATCGAAGACGGCGATGTTGCCGCTCGTCATGTACGCGATATGAGTCTCGTGTTGATCCTCGACTAATCGGATCAGTGTGCCGCCCATGCTGATCACGTCGTCGTCGGGATGTGGACTGAAACAGATGACTCGTTTCGGCTCGCGGCCGGCGGGATGATAATCGATCGTATCCATCATCCAACGAAACACGCGATGAGCCAGTGTCGGTGCCGGGCCATGATGCCTGAGCAAGTAATGCAGGTTGTGTTGACGGAAGTCATCGTCATCGAGCTTCAACAGCGCCTTGCCTGATTGTTCACACAACCAGATCACCGCCCGTTTGATCATCGAGTCGGTCCACTCGGTGGCCCCGACCAACCAAGGCGTCGTCACCGCGCACAGTCCTTTCGCCGCCGCGAGATCGATCAAGACCGAGACGTCTTCGTGATCTTGCAGATGGCTTGCCGGGTTTCTGGCGGTGACTTCGCCTTCGAGCGTTTCACGAATGATGCGGGATTTCGATTCACCAAGTGCGATCAGCAGAATCTTTCGAGACGCGAGGATGGACCCGAATCCCATCGTAATTGCCTGCGTCGGAACATTCTCTTCGCCGAAGAAGTCGCTGGCTGCATCGATTCGCGTGACCGGATCAAGCGTACAAAGTCTCGTCCGGCTGTTACGAACGCTGAACGGCTCGTTGAAGCCAATGTGCCCATTCCGCCCGATCCCCAGCAGCATCACGTCGATGCCTCCCGCCTGTTGAATCCGCGTCTCATACGCTTCGCAAAACGCATCCACCTCTACCAAAGGCAAAGTCCCATCCGGGATGTGGATGTTCGCGGGCGGTATGTTGACGTGGTCGAACAGGTGCTCGCGCATCCAACGCTGGTAGCTCTGGGAACGGTCTGGGTGGATGCCGTAATACTCGTCCAGATTAAAAGTCACGACATTGGAAAAATCCAAGCCGTCTTCCTGGTGCATCCGAATCAACTCGCGATAGATGCCCACCGGCGTAGAACCGGTTGGCAAACCGAGGACAGCATTCTGTCCGAGTGCGTTGCGTTCGTGGATTACATTCGCAATGACTTCGGCGACGCGGCGTGCGAGACTTTTTGCGGAATCAAACACATAGGCAGGCAGCTTGGCCCCGATAACTAAGCGCGCGGTTGTATTCGAGGAGGGAATTTGAAGCATCTTCGCCAACTGAATTTCCTGCCTATCTGGTCATCTGGACGAATCAGAATCCAGAATATCTATTGAACTCACTCAACGCAAACCGGGGGTGCGACGCTGACGTTCAGCCCCGCCGCGGCAATCTGCGTGGTAACAAGCGACTCGAACGTTTATGATGGGAGCATGCGTTCATCGGCATAAAACAGACGAACTGAGTTTCCTGATGGCAACTGAAATCCGACCCAACAGCATCGCTACAGCGCCTCCACTACGAACGGGTGATCGCTTGACGCGCGACGAATTCGAGCGTCGTTACCACGCCATGCCAGACGTCAAGAAGGCAGAACTGATTGAGGGAGTCGTTTATATGCCATCACCAGTATCCAACGAGAGTCACGGGGCTCCGCACGCAAAACTCATCGGCTGGCTCATTGCCTACGAGTCGCACACTCCTGGAGTAGAAGTCTCCGACAACGCGACAGTCCGTCTCGATTGGGACAACGAGCCACAACCGGATGCATTGCTTCGCATCGTTCCCAAGTGCGGCGGGCAAAGTCGTGATGAAGCGGGCTACATCGCCAATGGTCCCGAATGGGTTGGCGAAGTCGCGGCGAGCAGCGTCAGCTACGACCTGCATGACAAGAAAGAGGCCTACCGACGCAATGGCGTCCGCGAGTATCTCGTGTGGCGAGTCGAGGACCGCGCGATTGACTGGTTCGTCTTGCGGGGCGGCAGTTACGAATCGCTGAAGCCGGGCGAAGACGGCATCTACCGCAGCGAAGTCTTTCCCGGCCTCTGGCTTGACGCCAGCGCACTGCTCGCTGGCAACGCGCGACAAGTCCTTGATGTGCTTAACACCGGGATTCATTCGACGGAACACGAAGCGTTTGTCGGGGCGCTGGCGTAGGCCTGGGCTTCGCGAGACCTACACAACTCACACCGTCGCCAGGTTGTCGCGATGAACGACCTCTTGATACGGACAGTGGCCGAGGACTTGCGCGATGCGATCGGACTTGAGGCCCTTGATGCGGTCGATTTCTGACGCGGGATAGTTTGTCAAGCCGCGAGCTAGTTCTCGGCCTTGAAGGTCGCACAGCGCGACGACGTCCCCTTTCGAGAAAGTGCCTTCGATGCCCGAGATGCCAATCGCCAGCAAACTGCTCCCGTTCTGAGCGATCGCGCGACAGGCTCCTTCGTCGAGCAGGATCTTTCCTCGCGGCGTCGCGGAAAATCCAATCCAGCGTTTCCAGGGGCTGATGGACTTGCCTTGAGCCACGAACAACGTGCCAACGCATTCGCCAGCCATGATTCGCCCGAGCGTTCCGGGCTCGTGGCCGCTGGCGACAATCACGTTTTCACCGGCTGCGGTAACGATCTTTGCCGCCCGCAGTTTGCTCGCCATGCCGCCCTTGCTGTGGCCAGTTTTCTTGTCGACCGCGAACCCGACGACCGTCTCGTCCAAAGCTGTCACCAGCGGCACCAGCTGTGACGAACTCACCGCCGGATCGCCCGTGTACAGCCCCGCAACATCGGACAGGATGACGAGCAACGGAGCACGCACCAAGTTCGTCACCAGCGCCGCCAGCCGATCGTTGTCTCCGAACGTTGTGGCCAGTTCTTCGACCGCGACCGTGTCGTTTTCGTTGATGATCGGAATCGCATTCAGTTCGGTTAGCGCGAGCAACGTGTTGCGGACGTTCAGGTAGCGTTGCCGATCGTCGAGGTCTTCCGCCGTGAGCAATACCTGAGCCGCATGGCGTCCATGCTTGCGGAAGGTTCGATCGTAGGTCTCGATGAGTTTGGTTTGCCCGATCGCGGCAACGGCCTGAAGCGTCGCCAAATCCGTGGGACGTTTCGCGAGGCCCAACTGGCTCATCCCGGCACCCACCGCCCCTGAACTAACCAAAATCACTCGTCTCCCCGACTGCTTGATCTCGTTCAACTCTTCTGCCAAACGAGCAATTCGCATCTCGTCGAGCGTGCCGTCGGCGTGTGTCAAGACACGCGTGCCGACTTTGACGACGACGATGTTCGCCGCGGCGATGACTTCTTGGCGAAGTAGATCAGGCATCCGAGGATTTTCGATTGATGATTTCTGATTTTCGATTTAGCCACGCTTTGACGGTAGCGATAACGACGAGTGTCCACAACGGGCAGCCATTCGTGAATCCCCTCGAATTTCACGCGGCCAGCGGTTCCTTGTGGATTCTGGGCGGCCGGTTTAGAATGAGCCGAGTCGTGAGGCACTCTCTCGAATTCGCCGCCGGAACTGGTTCAACTCAGCGTTTCTTCCATCCTACCTTAACCGGTGACACGCGTCCCTTAACCAGACAGTGTCGCTGGAGGACTTCGATGAGCGTACTCCACCACGAATGCGGCATTTGTGCGGTCTATCACCTGCCGAACGCCCCTGTCAGCGAGGTTTGCCCGGCTGGACCAGAACACGCAGCGAGGCTCCTGCCTCGGATGCTGCTCGATATTCAAAACCGGGGGCAACTGGCCGCCGGCATCACGACTTACAACACCGATCGCAAGCAGCTGATCGACACCCACAAGGATATTGGGTCGGTCACGGAAGTCTTTCGGCTGGCACATCGCGAGCCTTGCGAGCGGTTGATGGAGAAGTATGCGGGGCAAGCCGGCATCGGGCACGTTCGCTATGCCACTTGCGGGACCGAAGACCGGAGCTACGCTCAGCCGTTTGAGCGGCATCACATCGAAAAGCGGAAGTGGTTTAGTTTCGGGTTCAACGGCCAACTGGCGAACTACTCCGAGTTGCGTGATGCGTTGTTGCGAGACGGCGACCATCATCTGGCGAGGGAAACCGATACTGAAATCCTGATGCACGAATTCTGTCACGAATTGTCGGGCGACCGGGAGCCGTCACTGGTCGAGATGATGTGCAACGTCGCCGGTCGTCTCGATGGTGCCTACAGCCTCGTGTTCCTCAATGCCCGTGGCGAGATGTTGGTGGCGCGCGACCCGCTGGGGATCAAGCCGCTTTGTTATGCCTTTGATGGCAGCCTGTTCGCCGCCGCGAGCGAGAGCGTCGCGCTGCTGAATCTGGGGTTTGCGCCGGAACAAATCAAGTCGCTAGAACCTGGCCACGCGATCACCATCGTTGACGGTCGGTTCGACATTCGGCCTTTCGTCAGCAGCCCGGATCGAGCACATTGTTTTTTCGAGTGGATCTATTTCGCAAACGTCGCCAGTACGCTCGACAGCCGAAGCGTTTACGTGTCGCGCACCGCGTTGGGAGTCGAGTTAGCAAAGCTCGAAGCCGCGGACGGCACGATTGACTACAAAGACGGCAACACGATCGTCGTGCCGGTGCCCGACACCAGCAAAGCAGCAGCCGACTCGATGGCTTACGAACTCGGCATCCCGTCTCGCGAAGGTCTGATCCGCAATCGCTACTCCGGGCGAACCTTTATCGAAGGTGGTCCGGGGCGTCGCAAGAAAGCCGAAACCAAGTACACGCCGCTGCGCGAAGTCCTCGAAGGCAAGCGCGTCTTTCTCGTCGAGGATTCGATCGTCCGTTCGACGACCATGCAAGTACTGCTGGACCGTATTAAGGGTCTGGGCGGAGCCAAGGAGATTCACGTCCGAGTCGCTTGCCCACCAATCATCGCTCCCTGCTTCTATGGCATCGACATGCCGACGGTGGACGATTTGTTCGCTCCCAAGTTTCTCAAAGGCGGTCCGTTGACGGACGAAGTGCAAGCAGCGATGGCCAAGCAACTCGGTGCCGACTCGTTGCGCTATCTGCCTGTCGAAGCCATCGCACGGGCGATCGATCTTCCCGGCTCGCAACTTTGCCAGGCGTGTATCACGGGGCATTATCCCACCGATCGCGGGCAAGAGCTGTACCAGATCGACTTGAAGGAATCAGGCAAGCCAAACACCGTTCGCCGTGCCATTGAACGGACGCGCGCCGTGGCGGCGACCTGACGCGTAGGCATCACGCTCCGCCGTGATGAGCCTGTGCGGGACAGACCTGCCACATCGCGAGTCCAGCTCAAAGTTGGCGTCCAACTTCCGAGGCTCATCACGGCGGAGCGTGATGGCTACAATGACCGCCTATGGCTGCCAACACGCCACAACTCGAAATCACTTGCTCGCGACAATTCCCGGAGTGGATGGCTGAGCGACGAGTGAGCTTGGCGCTGACGACCTACCAGACCGGCAAGCTGTTCATGATCGGCTTGCAGCCCAGCGGTCGACTCTCGATCTTCGAGCGAACATTCAACCGTTGCATGGGGCTTTACGGTAACGGACAGACGTTGTGGATGAGCACGCTCTACCAACTCTGGCGGTTGGAGAATGTCGTTGAGTCAGGGCAAGTCGTGAACGACGGCTACGATTGCTTGTTCGTTCCCCAGGTCGGCTACACGACGGGCGACGTGGACATCCATGACATTGCCGTTACCTCCGCGGGCCGCGTTGTCTTTGCCAACACGTTGTTCAACTGCCTCGCGACGCTCAGCGAGACACACAGTTTCGCTCCGCTCTGGAAGCCGCCATTCATTAGCAAACTCGCCGCGGAAGACCGCTGCCACTTGAATGGCATCGCACTCGACAACGGCCGGCCTCGTTACGTCACCGCGGTCAGTCAAAGTGACGTTGTCGACGGTTGGCGCGACCGGCGTCGCGACGGTGGGTGTGTGATCGATATCGAATCCAACGAACTCGTCGCCACGGGCCTGTCGATGCCACACTCGCCGCGGGTGTACCGGGATCAGCTGTGGCTGCTGAATTCGGGAACGGGTCACTTCGGCCGCGTTGATCGCAGCGATGGCAGCTTTGAGCCGCTTGTGTTCTGTGCCGGCTATCTCCGCGGCATGGCATTCATCGAAGACTTCGCCGTGGTGGGACTATCACGCCCTCGTGAAAACAAAACCTTTACAGGACTCGGGCTCGACGACAATCTCGCCGCACGAGATGCCGAGGCGCGCTGCGGTTTGCAAGTCATCGACTTACGGACGATGGATGTTGTTCACTGGTTGCGAATCGAAGGCATCGTCGCGGAACTGTACGACGTCGTTGTTTTGCCCAACGTCACACGTCCGATGCTCCTCGGCTTCAAGAGTGACGAGATACGCCGTACGCTGTCGATCGACGACACCGCATCGCTGTTGTAACCAGCCGAATCGAATTCGCGTCAGCCCCGATTTGGCAGCGTCGCGCTGCGGAGCCAGAACCGGTCGAGCACTTCGAGCAGTTTGCCGAACCCTTCCGCATCGTGCGGCTTCTGCAGATAGCAGTTGGCCTGCAAGTCGTAGGCTCGTCGTATATCCGCCTCGTTGCTCGAACCCGTGAGCACAATTACCGGAATGTCCTTGAGGTGCTCGTGCTGCTTGATCGCAGCCAGCACTTCGAAACCCGTCATCTCAGGCAGATTCAGGTCGAGCAGCACAACATCGGGACGAGGAGCGTCCGTATACTCGACACCACGATACAAGAACGACAGAGCCGACTCGCCATCGCGTACCGTATGGACGTTATGCGGCGGATCGTTCCGGGCGAAATACTCCTTTAACAGCCTCGCATCGAACGGGTTGTCTTCCACCAGCAGGATTTCGCGTGGGCAAGTTACCGCAGTCATTGGCCCCACTCCTTATCTCCGCCAATACTCCGTGTCGCCAGAACCATCCATCAGTGTATGCAAGCCACGTGCCGACACAACAGGCAGCTACCACGAAACCTGTACGATGGCCTTCCGAGGCCGTCGTGAAACAATCGACGGCCATCGGAAGGCCATCGTACAAAGGTGCCAACGCCGCCCGCTAGTACTATACATGCGAACAAAGTGGTGCCGTCCGATCAGAGCGGAGCGTCGCTGTTCCGTTCGACAACGAACTTCCAGCCAATATCAGCCTTCGAAACAACATTGCAGTTCGCGGCGATACGCCACAGGGCCTTGGGAATCGGTGTTGGATCGTAGAGATAAAGATCCGGAAAGGCGCGCTTCAGAGCTTCCGTCGCTCGCTTGGCATGGTAATGCGGGATGCGGGCGTCAATATGATGGGCAACATGCGTGCTGCCGATCCGATGGTGCAAAAAGTCGAGCACCCGGCCGTAAGGTCGATCGATCGTCATAAACGCGCCCAGCACCCAAGACCATTCATCGTCTTCAAAGTGTGGAACATCGACATCCGTATGTTGCAGCCAGGTGTAGAGCACCAACCAGAAATTCACCACCAAGTAAGGCCCGGCATACAACGCGAGCACCGGGACGATCGCTCCGGCTGCGTACACCCACCAACCAAGGACACCCAAGGTGGCGAGTACGCCGAGCGTGGAGAGCCATACTTTGGTCCGCCACTTACCGGGAAACATCGCCGCCGAGAATGGCCTTGCTGGCCAGAAGTGATTGGTGATCCCACGCGCAGGTCCGCCGCTGGCTCCCGTCATCAAATAGAGCGGCCAACCGATCAGGAATCTGAAGAGCATGACGAACACCGCAAACGCCTCGTCGCCAACAACGTCCCGCCACTTGGCCCACACCTTGCCTGCCGCCGTGGTGTCGCGGATCGGAACGAACGTCTCGCCTTCATCCAGGTGATTCGTTCGCGCGTGATGCAAGGCGTGACTTCGCTGCCACGAAAAATAAGGCACCAGCAGGGCGGAATGCAGCGTAAAGCCGATGGTATCCTGGAGCCAGTTATGACGGGTAAAAGCGCGATGCCCGCACTCATGAGCGATAACCCAGCAACCGGTCGCCACGGTACCCGTGACGAGGGCATAAGCAATCCAGGCCGGCAGCCAGACCCAACTCAGAGGGAGTAAGAAATATCCCGCGAATCCAGCTCCCAGTGTGAGCGCAAGGGAAGCCACCATGAAAATCGACGACTTCACCAGACTGCGCTCGAAACAGTCTTCCGGAATGGCCGCTAAGACTTGTTGTTTCGTCGGCAATGAAAGCACACCGGTGGCTTTCGTCGATTCGCATCGCCAATTGATCTCGCTAGTCTCTACCGTGGGTTCAGTGACAACAGACAAGGGATGTTCCTGATGATGGTTAATAAGGGAGGACGGCGAGCCCGTAAAAGCCCCACGAGCAAGACCCCAAGAAGGCTAAACGGTAGCAGAAATCCGAGACGGCTGAAAGAGGCAAAGCACCAGCGGGTCCGGGGATACGATCGAGGAAACCTAGTCAGAGCCGTGCGGTTTTCGCACAGCAGGTGTGTGGAGAACGCAGTCTCCCTTGGATAAGGCAAGATCACGGTCGCCTCGATGCTGTGGGTGCCAATTGCTGGGAAGGTACAGCGGCCGAGTCTATCGAGCAGGGGAAGCGGCGCGGTAGCATGGGACAACGTCGCGGACGCGAGCTTCGCATCCGTCTGTCTCTTGAGGAACGCCCATGTGGCACCGGTCGAGCATCTGCATTTTGGTTTGCCTTGTTTTTGTAGCATCGGTCGCGGAGGCCGAGCGGCCTAACATCGTGTTGATGATGGCCGACGACTTGGGTTGGGGCGATGTTGGCTTTAACGGCGGGAAGATTATCCGGACGACGCACCTCGACGAGATGGCGAAGGCGGGGTTGCGGTTCGAGCGGTTCTACGCGGCGGCTCCGGTTTGCAGTCCGACTCGCGGAAGCGCGATCACGGGGCGGCATCCTTATCGCTACGGCGTCTTCTTCGCCAACACAGGACACATGCGACCACAGGAGCTGACGCTCGCCGAGTTGCTCAAGGAACACGGCTATGCAACCGGGCATTTTGGCAAGTGGCATCTGGGGACGCTGACCAAGACCGAGAAAGACGCCAATCGCGGCGGGCCGAAGAACGTCGAGCACTTCTCGCCTCCGTGGGAGAATGGTTTTGATCAGTGCTTCTCGACCGAATCGAAAGTGCCAACTTGGGACCCGCTGCTTCGTCCAACGGGCGTCAAGGGAGACAACTGGTGGGACCCGGTCGTCGATGCCAAGCTGGCGGGAGCGTATGGCACGTCGTACTGGTCCAGTGGCGAGAAGGTAACCGAAACGCTGCGGGGCGATGATTCACGCATCGTCATGGACCGAGCGATTCCGTTTATTCGAGACGCCGTGTCGCTAGAGAAACCGTTTTTCACGATCGTCTGGTTCCATGCTCCTCATCTTCCGGTCGTCGCTGGCCCGGAGTACACCAAGCTCTACGCCGAGCATGACAAATACCACCAGCATTACTACGGTTGCATCACGGCCTTGGACGAGCAAGTTGGCCGGCTGCGGGCCGAACTTCGCGAGCTGAAGGTCGCCGATCACACGCTGGTTTTCTTCTGTTCGGACAATGGTCCGGAAGGCAACGAGAAGGCTCCCGGATCGGCAGGCGGCTTGCGCGGCCGAAAGCGGAGCTTGTTTGAAGGTGGCGTGCGGGTGCCAGGACTCGCCGAATGGCCCGCGAAGATCGAAGCCGGCAGCGTGACAAGTATTCCGGCTGTCACCAGCGACTATCTGCCGACGATCCTCGCAGCCATTGGCGCGGAGTCCATCGGCGATCGCCCCATCGACGGTGTCAGCCTCCTGCCGCTATTCGCCGGCGAGATGCAAGCCCGCCCCAAGCCCATCGCCTTCGAATCGGCTGGCCAACTGACGCTTGTCGACAATCGCTACAAGATCGTCCGCCCGGAGCAGACCAGCAAACGCGAGAAGCCCGCTGCGACGCCGGCCAAGCTCGACCCGAAATCGTTTATGCTCTTTGATCTCCAAGCGGATCGATCCGAATCGAACGACCTCGCACAAGACCATCCTGAGATTGTTGGTAAGATGGTTGCGACGTTCGGCGACTGGCAACAATCCTGCCGGGACAGTCTGGCGGAGAAAGATTATTGAAACAATGGCACCAAGGCGAAGGAGTGTGTGGCGGATGCCAAGTCGGCGATTCGCTGGGTTCGTCAAGAAGCCGAACGGCTAGGGGTCGACCCCAACCGGCTGGTCGCGGGAGGCGGTTCGGCGGGCGGGCATATCGCGGGCTGTACCGGAGTCATTGCCGGGTTTGAAGAGTCGAGTGAAGACCTGACGATCAGCTCGAAGCCAAACGCCATGTCCCTGTTCAACACGGCGCTGGTGCTGGCGCAAGTCGATGGCGAAGATCCGCTTCCCGCCGACACGATGCCGACCTTGCCCGAACGCATGGGCGTCGATCCTAAAGCGATTTCGCCGTATCACCACGTCGAAGCAGACGTGCCGCCGACGATCATCTTTCACGGCAAGGGGGACACGACCGTTCCTTACAAGACCGCGGAGCAGTTCGCCGCAGCCATGAAGAAGGCCGGGAATCGGTGCGAGTTGGTCGGCTACGAGGACCAGCCTCACGGCTTCTTCAACTACGGCCGCAGTGAAAACAAGTATTTCGAGGCAACACTGGTCTCGCTCGACAATTTCCTTGTGTCGCTGGGTTATTTGGAGGGTGAAGCCACGGTTGGCAAGCCACCGCGGTAAGCGTCAACCGTCACAATCGCGCCGACCACGCGAAAATGCCTTGCCGTCTTGGCAATACGCGGGCTAGGAATTCCAAATCCGCGTATACAATAGATGGACGTGTGGGCCTCACCTGCACGCTCGGTGTCGAAACCACTTCCTCACTTTTCCCTATCCAATCAAATGATCCGAGAGTATTTCTTCATCGCGATGCTGACAATGATTCCCGCCGGAATCATCCTGTACTTCCTCATTCATCTCGGCAAAGGGTTGATCGGGATGGTCTCGGACCGGTCGTTGCACCGCGAGCTGGACGAGTTGGCCGCGCATGGCGAAACGCGTCGGCAGGCACGCGAGGAGTCCAACCAGAAGCGGCTCGACAATGGCTGCGAACACGAGTTTGACGGCGCGTTGGGAGGCTTTCCACCGGAAGTCTGCCACAAGTGCGGGCTTGCCAGTCAGAAGCCGAACGGCCCTTGCGATCACGTCTGGCGAGCCGGTGAAGGGGGTGCCCCGCACAGCGCTTGCGAGAAGTGCGGGCGGCAATACAATCCGTCCAAGGAACGCGGCGCGTATGCTTGAGCGGCGCGAGCCCGCCGTCTCAGCGTAGGACGGAGTTGCCCTCCGTCCCCAACGGAGAATCGAGCTGCCTGAACTCGATCAAGACGGCGATCTGAACCTCGTCACCTGCGAGGAACGTGGCAACGCTCTTACTTCCGTACGTCGAGGCACACGATGTCGTCATTGTCTCGCAAATACAGCAGGCCGTTCGCTAGAGCTGGTGCTTGGCGAGTTGACCCGATGACCGTGCTTCGTCCGATCTCGTCGTAGCCGTTGGGTGATGCCCGCGCGACGATCAACTCGCCTTTCAGCGTGGACATAAACAACTTGCCGTCGGCGGCAATGAGGTTCCCCTTGCCGAACCGGGACTCCTGCCAGCGACGTTCACCCGTCGCGGCATCAACGCAAGTCAGATGCGTAATCGGCCCCGCGCCGCCAACGTTATCCATGCCGTACAAGTAACCGTCGAGCAAGATCGACGTCTGCCACTCGTTTCGCAACACGCTTTGCGGGCCGTGCGATGACCAGACCTCGCTGACGGCAAACAAGTTTCCGCTTGGCTTCAAGTCGAGCAAGACGCAGCCGTGGTTCTCGCCCGACGAGACGAAGACTTTTCCATCCACCGCGATCGGCGTGGCAATGTTGCAGCTGTAATCGGTCACGTACGGATAACGCCACAAGACGGTACCCGTCTTTGGCTCAAGCCCCAACACCGCGCTGCCCGCATGAACGACGATCTGCTCGCGGCCGCCGACCGTGAGCAACGCGGGCGATGAGTAGCCGGTCGTCTCGTTACCCGCGGTCCAGGCAAGTTTGCCGGACACGGTGTCATACGCAACGACCGTCGCGTCCGATGCTCCAACGGTAACGATGACTTGCGTGCCCACAACCAGCGGTGAACAAGCCATCCCATACTCGGCAGGTTGACCGTCAAGTTCTTTAACCGTGTTGTGAGACCACAGAATGCGGCCGTCAGGCGCATTCAACGCGACCAAGACGCCTTCGCCGGTAAAGGCAAACACCGTGTTACCCGCGACCGTCGGCGTCGCCCTCGGTCCATCACCCATCTGGTTCTCGTACGCGGGAGCAACGGCGATCCGCCAAATCACGGCTCCGGTGGCTGCCGCGTGCGCGACGACGCTTTGCTGGCCTTCGCGTTGAACGAGCGTCAACAAACGGCCTCCGCTGATTGCCAAACCCGACATGCCGACGCCGCCTTTGACTCGCCACACTTCCTTCGGTCCGCCAGCGGGCCACGCGTCGAGCAGTCCTTTCTCCGCGGAGATCCCATTGCGCGACGAGCCCAAGTGTTGCGGCCAACTGTTGTCTTGCGCCTTCGCACCAGTCGCAGCAAGCAGAATGCACAGCAACACCATGAGAGCGGCTTCAGGTCGAACGCGCATCAGAATCTGCAATTCGTGTTGGCGGTTGAACATAGAAAATTTCCCTCAAAACTACGACGGCGAGACGGATGGCTGCGGGAACTATCTTGGCGGTTCTTGGTGCAGGAGTCCAGACAGGTCCTGTAACTCTCTCTGGTGCCGCAATCGAAGGCCCGAAGGGCCGAGGCGTGACGAAGGTGACCGTCGATCGAGCCGGCCTTTGCGAAGATGCCGGATTAATTTCGACGCCGCTCCTTACATGAAGTTCGGCGTGTGCAAGTCCGACAAGTTCTGTGCTTGCTCGGTTGTGAATCCCGCATGTTCCAAGCGTTTCACCCGGCTGGCGTGCATGGTGTGCAGCAACTCGCGAAATGCGTCATGCCCGCGGGCGATCGACTTTGAATCCGTACTACCGGCGGCGAGCACGGTCAATCCATCTTGCAGCGGTTCCGGCGCACCGCCGACATTCGAAAGACTCACCGCTCGTTTCCGCACCGCGGCTTCCAGCCGGCCGTACAAGCTTGCATCATGAGCCAAGGCGTGTCGCACATGCACGAGCCCAAAACGCACGTGACGTGCTTCATCGTTGCGGGCACGCCGCACAATGTCGGCCGTCACTTCATCCGGGGCGTGGTCTTCGATGAACGTCAACAAATCCAAGAACGTCCCCTCTCCCAGGACAGACAGCAGGAACGCCGCTTCGGTAAAGTCTTCCAGCTCAAGAAGCGAGAGCAACGACTGCGAAGTGGTTGCCGACGACACGCCCAACCCGCCGCCCCCCGCGCGGGCTCGCTTGAGAAAGACGTCGATGTGCCGTGCCTCGTCAGCCATCTGCGTCGAAAGAAACATCGCCGTCTCGGCGTACGCTGGGTGAATCCGCGAAATGAATTTGGAAGGGAGATAAAGCGCTGACAGCTCGTTCTCGGCGAGGAAAGTAAACACTTGGCCGAGTGCTCTTTCGATCACATCCGGCAGTTTGCGGATCTTGTTCCAAGCGATGTCCGTGGCGGCGTTCCATTGCGCGGCGACGGCCTGATCGTACAGTTTCGCGATTTCAGGAGGTGCTACGTGGTCGCGGTCCAGCAGCGTAAAGGGGTAGCGCGGACCACCCGGTTCGACGCGCGCCCCGCGCGGCGCGAAGCCGCTCGACGGATCGGCATGCTCGGGCATCGGAATCGACTTCAGAACATCCTCCGTCGAAATGTGACCGTCGCGCTGCGGTAGCGTGACGCCGCTCTCGCGCTGACCGCTGGGCAAGGACAAAGCGCCACGGCCGATCAAGTGCCGGTCGTAGCCCTGTTCGGTCCGTTGCCGCTCACGATACTCGTGATGTTGCAGCTGGCACCAACGGGGCAAGTCGTCGCGCAAAGCCTGATTGACCGAATTGACCGCCAAGACGCCACCCGGCTCCAAGAGATCCAAAGCGGGGCGGATCAACGCCAGCAGACCGCCTCCCAAAGCCAAATCGCCGCCATCGATCGCCAACGCCGCATTTTCGTTTTGCACGATGTTACTCAGGGGTGGGATTCGCCAACGCCTCGCGCAAGCTCTCATAACCGCTCTCGCGCGGCGGCATCCAGACCTTCAGACCTTCCAACTCCAGCAAGCGGCGGTGCTCGGGAACGTCCCATCTCATGCCGAACAATGCTTTCTTGAACCGCTCGATTTTGCCGACGTCGAGTCCGGGCAGCGCGTCGAACATGCAGTGGTCAAAAGGTGGAGTCGTCCAGAGGGAACGAATCAGATTCGTGTCGACATGGCCCGCCGATTGTTCATTCACCCAAATCAAGTCACCGACCGTCCCCGCATCAGCTCGTCCATTCGCCAAAGCCTCCAGCACATCAATTTCGCTGGTCCCCGTGTCGCCGTGCTTGCCGACGTCGGTGTCGAATTTGAGGAAACGTACCTGCTCCAAATCAACGCCCTCCTGGCGGAGAAAATGCAGCGGCAAGATGCGGGCCTGCGTCGAGTCGCGGCTGCCGACGGCTAACGTCTTTCCTTCCAGGTCCTTTAACGCGGCGATGCCCGAATCACTCCGGACCACGAGGCGTGAGCGAAAATCCTGGTCGGAATCCCGCATCCCCAGCGATAGAGAACGGTCGTCCGTCTGCTGTCGAACTCGAACGTGAGCCAACGGCGTATTCCAAGCGACATCGATGTGCCCCTTCAGCAACAGCTCAACCTGGCGTTCGTAGTTGGAGAACAGCACGAAGTCCATCGGAGCCCCTTCATTTTGAAAGTGCTGGCGAATGCCCTCCCAAATCGTCACGACCTTGGCGTCATACGCTACGGCACCCAGCAGAATGGTCTCATCGCTCACGTGATTCACGTTCCTGGTTGAAGGAAAGGCTGAACGGTCGCATCGATCGAAGACATTGTATCGCCGAGGCAATTCGAGACCAATCGTGGGGTGTTCAGTTTCAAGGGTTTTGATTCATTCAATCTGTAACGCGTTCAATCGAGTAGCATGGCCTCGTAGGCCGTGCGTTTTCTGACGCGCCGACCCCGACACGGCCTACGAGGCCATGCTACCTCGTACGCAACCTAAAACAAACAGAGCCCTGTGTTCAGTCTGGTGCTGTCGATGCCAATGACGTCGATCCATATTTGTCCCGCATAGTTACCCTTTCCGCCGATCCAGTGTCGGGGAATTCCTGTCCCCAACGAGCTTGTCTCGTTGGGAAAAAAGATTCGCCAGTTAAAAGAAAATGTGACCGGAGTCGAGACCCCCATGGGCTTGTCCCGTTCGGTGAATGAGATTTGATCCTGACTTATTCATGCCCTCAATGCACTGTCCGGCTGACGTGCCTTCACGAGACAGCGGGGCGTGTGAGGTCGGCGGGCGGCGCGTCGGGGCGTAAGGCCCCCTACCCCAAGTTGTCGTGTGCTGAATTGATCCCATGAGAAACTACGCCGACAGGAGGCACGTCACTCGCGCCGCACCTCCTCCGCAAACGCGTGCCGCGGCGGCGGAAGCCAAGCACACGCACACGCACGTGCTCCCAACGGAGTGGCAAAACGCGAGGGAAGTTGCCAGCGTTCCAGACAGGCGATCAACCGCTGCCAGAACGGAGCCACCACCTTCGCCACCTGCAACACCAACCGCCGACCG
>JAQBZB010000349.1 GCA_027622275.1 Planctomycetota bacterium
CTGGAAGATGAAACCGTCGTTGTCGAACTCGTAAGTCGCGCCGTCGAGGGTGAACGAATCACCTTCTTCGATCCCCGCACCCGTTGGCGCGACGAGCGTATAACCAAAGTCGAGTTCGAACCGGGTCGTCGTGCCGAAGTTCCCGGCGTTCGTCAGCAAGAACGACTGCCCGTCACGCAGCAGCGACGCTTCGAGAGCGCGGAGCTCGTCGCCCGTCGTACCCGCATCGCCAAGATCATAGTCACCGGCCGTGCTGAACTCAAACCGAAGACGAAGGTTGTCCTGGCCAGCAAACGCTTCGAGCGGGATTCTCACTTGCCGCCACGAGTTCTGTGCTCCAAAGTCGCCCACATCAAACGTCTCTTGCGAGTTTGAATTCTGATCAAACTCGTCGTCGGCAAACCCGCCGCCACGATCTGAATTGTTCGTCGAGATCAGCTGCCAGTTGCCGTCGCTTCCACTGGCGTAGACCCGGAACGCGTCTCGCATCAGCGCCACGACATTCAAATCCGCGTTCGCGTTCTCCGTTTCCAGATAGTAATTGAAATAGAGCGTCGGCCGATCGTCTGCGGAGTAACCTTCCAAACTGAACGGATTGCTGATCAGCGCGCCCTGTGCGCCGCCGGGGAAGTCGTAATTGTTAACATTGCTGGGTGTCGTGTTGATGGTATTGGAGAGGCCGTTCGCGTTGCGGCTCTCGAACCCAAAGTAGAAGCTCGAGTTATTCCCCTCGGCCGTCCGGCTGCCGTCAAATGCTAGATTCGTTCCATGCCCAGGATCACCTTGTCGATTAGCCGTCGTGTGCCAGAGATTGACGTCCAGGTTCGAGAACGCCAAACCTTGGATGCCGAAGCCCACTCCCGTTTGAATGCTCGTCTGTCCGTCCACAAAGATCGGTTGAAGTTCGCCAAGCCTATCGAACGCGTACAGGCGTCCTCCCGTGTCGATGCCAAACAGCAGGTTCGCGAATCGTCCGCCTTCGACATTCCGCGGTCCGGCCGACAGACCGGCGAACTGGATGCCCAGCAGGTCCGTTGACGTATTGATATAGTCAGCGATCGCGAAATTACTGGTCGGCGAAAAGATTCGATAAAGCCCACCCCCTTGAATACCTGGAACCGTCGGATCATCGGCAGTGACGGCATAGAGCGCATTGTTGATAAACGCCATTCCCGTAATGTCGCCACCGGGTGCCGTGCCGCCAACCGCGAGTGGTGCATCAGCGGTCGCGAAAAATGGGAAGAAACCGCCCAGCTGCACACCGGCGCCAACTGCCGTGGCCGTAACGCCGATGCTGGCGGCATTGATCGCGTTGACAATGCGAACGGCGATTGTCACACCGTCGTCCGCCGCGTTAAATCCCACGCCGATGAAGCCGGGAGTCACCGTGCCATCGCTGCCCGACTGGGTGAAGATCGGATTGGTAATACCGGCGTCCGAGGAACCGCTGAAATCCGCGGTCAACGCCCCCCGGAAGTTAATCCGGTCACCATCGCGGCTCGCGTCGTGCGGCGCGCCGTTGATGGCAATGTCCATCGCCGCCCCAAACTGACCATCGTCGAAGGTTTCCTCGGCCGGAATGCGGAACGTCCCGGCGGTGACATTCGATGCGCCTTGCAAGACAAAGAAGCCGCCCGCGACGTTTTCAATGGGGGCGACGGTGAAACTGTCATTGACGAGCGTGATCCGCGAGCCCTGGGCCGTCGCCTGGATGTTGAACGCCGCCGGCCCGTTTATCGCATTGACGACAGCCTGAATAATCTGGTTGGCATTGTCGCCAGTGGCGAAGTTAATCGGAATCGCGTTCGAGTTATTCAGACCGCCCTGGCGATCAAATTCGAAGGTCCGCGTGATAACTTGAGGATTCATCGGGTCGAGTAGACCGTTATCCGTTAGCGTAAACGTCTGGCCGTCCAGAACCTGATTCCCGTTAGCCGTGCTGACCAGCAAGGGCCCGGTGTCGAACTCGTAGATTCGTTCCGTCGGCAATCCCGAATCGAGCGTGAATTGATCGCCGTCGCGGATCGTGCGTCCCGAGGCGAGATTGTGTATGTAACGGACTTCGGGGCCGCTGTTGAATTCGAAATCAAACGTCGTACCAGATCCGTCGTCGATCGTAAACGCAATTTGGCCTTGGTCCGGTCCAAATCCCTGCGCGTCGGTGATGTTGAATGTTGCGTTACCCGCGGCATCGACAATCGTGGCCTCTTCCACCAACAAGACGTTTCGCCCCGTTGTCGTAAACGGATCGCTGAAGGTATCCAGCGAAGCCCGCTCGATGACGCTCGTCCAAGCGCCGGTGTTTGCGGGCCGAGCCCCGTTTCCATTCGTGATCCCGGCACCTGTTGCCACATCGAACTCGTACAACAGGTTGCGAGTGAGATTCACGCCGTTATTCGCCGCTCGGGAACCGACCGCGTAACCCGCGAGCCCCGGCGTTCCATCCTCGCCGATAGTCAATGCATCAAAATGCACGCCAACGTCGCTGACAATCGCCGTCCCCGGATTCATTGGATCGTCGTTACTCGTAACGATCCCGTCGTCGCCAAGATTTGTACTCAGCACTGTTCCGTTGACACTTCGCGGATCAATGCGGTGATAGTTACCAGTGTTCGCGTCGTTCGCGTTCCCCTCGAAGGACGAGAACCCATAGAACAATCCCTCGCTCGGATTCAGTGCGATGTCTTCGAAATTCGCCTGTGAGACACCGACCGTATTGGTCGTTGCCCCGGTAAATGGATTGACGATCAACAGGCGCGAAACATTCCCGCCACCGTCTTGGCTGACGAAAAGATTAACGTCATTCAGATTAAACGGAACGAAGCTCGAGTTATCGAACAGGTCAACTTGTGGCCCGATGGCGAGCTGTGAGCGATTCGTCGTCGAGACTTGGTCTTCCGCGATCCGCTGCAACGAGTTCACCGGCTCGACACGCAAAAGCGGGTTGGTCGCCAGGGGAACCAGAAATTGATCCATCTCGGCCGGGATGCGGGCATTCGAGGAAACCGCCACGTAGTAGACGACCGGAGCCGCCTCGCTCGCAGGCAATTCGGTCGGGCCAATGAAAGGATCAAGCGGCCCCACGGACCCCCGATTCAAGTCATCGAGATCAGCGCCTTGGTTCGGCCCCGGGCGATCGTCCGCCACATTCGAGTCCCGGCCGTTCAGAATCAGGTTCCCGGCGGCGTCGAACACCCATAGGCTCGTGTTCGCTCGCGACAACCCATCCGCATAGTCGATGTCGAACACCAAGGGAAAGTGCGTCGTGTCTTGCGTGCCCTGGGTCGCATCGTAAGCGACTTCGAACCGATACCAGTCGACATCGTTAGCGGTAGCAAGCACGCCCGCAACCGAGAGCGCGGCCCGGTCAGAATTCAAGATATTGCCGAGGTCATTGGCGTCTGCGAGAGTGTTGTTGTTAATGGCACCGGCGTTCGTGTACTCCGCCGCCTCACCCAACAAGGGCGAATGCGCCGGCAGACCAAACAACTCGATCCCGTTCTGTGCATAGCGGATCGCTGCGTATCGGACGGTCGATCCGGGAAACTCATCGAGTTCGCCGAGCCGAATCTGGAGTTGATAAACACCATGCGTGAGGCCGCCATCCAACACATCCAAGTTTGGACTGCTGCTGCGAACTCGGACATGGTACGTCCCACGCTGTCCACCCGCTCCGGGAAGGACGACACGCATTCCGGCGTCAAGCGGATTCAGCGTCCAGCGATCGTCGGAAACGAACGGTGACTTATCGAGTCTATTTGCTTGCACCACTGGGTCCGCGACGAACAGTGGGGTTCCGGCGCTCTCGTCGACTGAGTTATCCGAACGCGCGATGACGTTGCCAAGCGAATCGATCAACTCGACAACGGCATCCAAAGCTTGTGTTGTGCGGTCGATGTCGAGCCAGACTTCCGTCCCGGCGGAGGCCTCGAAGCTGTAGACGTCAAGGTCACTCGCCTCGGTCAGGAAACCATGAATCTCGAATCCCAAGCGGCGCGTCTCGTCGCTCGACTTCTCATTCACAGCCAAGGCACCAAGGAACTGGGCAACATCCGGATTCGAATTCAGACCGGGAGCGACGACATCCGACGCCTCTTGTTCCAGGATGATCTCGACGTTGCGGTCGTGACTGAACTGGTCCAACGTGATGCTTCGCCAATCGCCTGGCTGTGGCTGACTAGCGCTGTTCGCCGTATTCGTTTGTGGAACGCCGGACGGTTCGAATCCAGCTCCGACGGAACTATCGAACAAGGAAGTCAGGACAACCGGGAAGCCAGGCTGTCCCAAGATGTGGATCCGACCGCCAATTCGATCGTCGATATCAAGCGGCCGCCCCGTTGCTGTAAAGCCCGCATTGCCGCCGGATAGTTTGACCACCAAGCTTTCGGTGGGGCTGCTTGCCAAACGGAGCCCGCCGTACGTATGGAAGTCCGGAACGGTAATCTCGCTGTTCACCACGTGAACGATATCCGTGTCGTCCCAGATACTCTCGGTCGTGAGAATCTCGCCCCGGATGACGACGCCATTGACGCCATTTTGCGACAAACGATTCTCGCGAATTAACGGCCCTCGGTTGTCTCCGCCAACCGCTTCCGCTTCAATTGGTCCGGTCGACCGGCCATCGTCCGTTACCAAGTGGTTATTAAGTGCATTGACGTTAATGCTGATCGCCGCGGTCGCGCCGCTCCCAAAGTTATCTCGAATGATATTGTCCACGAGAATCGGCTGTGCGCCGCGCACAAAAATCGCCGCAGCGGTATTCGAGCCGCGTCCGAACCGGTGCGAGGGAGCTTGGCCGCCCACTCCCGAAGCATTGTTCTCAATCACGCTGTGCGCGATGCGGGCGTCAGCTTGATGAATCTCGATCACATTGAAACCGGCAAACTCTCCTTCAATCTTGTTGATGCCGCCACCGAACGTGATCAGAGTATGGTCAATGCTGACGGAACTCCCGTGTCCGGTGAAAATACCGCCCCAGTCACCGCCCCGCGGCAAATCTTCGTTGGCACCTTTGCCGTCGTCGTTGTTTGTATCGTAGGTCCCGCTCGCCCCGTAGCGATCATCGAGCCGCGAGGTAAAGACAATCTCCGCCCCCTCACGTCCTTCGGCGATAAACTGAGCCCCATCCACCGTCTCGATTCGCGCGCCTTCGAGCTTGATGATCATTCCGGGATCAATCGCCAGCCGCGCGTTCAAGCGTGGGCGCAACAGCGTGACCGGGATGATCAAGTTGCCGCCGAGGACGGTGCCGTCGTCGACATACGTAGCCGTGGAAGCGTCGATATTCGCCACCAACACGAACGGACTTCCCGCCGTGACGTCGCTCCGGTAGATGCGACGTGAGACGAAATCGCCGGTGGCAGATGGCAGGTTATTCAAAATCAACGTGCCCTGGCCGGGCGAGCCGGGCACGGCAATCGGCGCGGTGGCAAGCGATGGCAAACCTTCATTGCCATTGGCATCCACAAACGTTACGCGATAACTGTAATTCGTGGCAATCAACGAGCCGGCCGCCGCGGGCGTAAACGCCACCAAGCTGATATCGGGGCGGCTTTGCTCTTGAATCGGGCCGCCCGCCGTTCCTTGGATCACCAAGTTCTCGGAAATGACATGCACGATGTCCGTATCATCGAATCGCCCGGCCACGGTCAAGGCCTTGGCCTCTTCGGTCGCGGTGGTTGTGATCCGAACAAAAAGTGCGTTGGTGGAATTGTTCTCTAACCGGTTGCCATGAATGTCCGGGCCGATTCGGGAGTAGTCGGATGTAAACGCGCCCGACAACTGATAGAGCGGAGCACGGAAGTTTGTTTCTTCAAAGCTATTCGGGTCTGCGGAAATGGCGGCATCCGCCCCGTCACGTATCGTGTTGAACGTGATTGTCGGACGGCTCTCGGTGACGTGGATTGAGTTGACAACCTGAAGCACCGAATCAATCGAAACATTACCGCCACCGTATCGAATGTCGGAGTGATTGATGTAGTTCAGGAAGATTCCCTGCCGTTCCAAGCCGAACCGCCCCTCGTTACGATCCACATCCTTGCGGAACGAAATCCCACCCCAATCACCCGCCGAGGCGGTTGTCGGAACCGAATTCGTGTCGATACCTACGGACTCGTCGTTGTAAGACGTGAAGATGACGTTCTGTGATGGCGTCCCCAGCACTTGCAACGCACCGCCGCTTCGATTCACCGAGGCCGTCGAGCTACCGACACCGATGCGAGCCCGGCGCAACTTAAAGACAGCTCCAGCATCGATCATCGTTGTGACGCCCTTGGGCACCGACATGGTGGCACCATCGCTCAACGTCGTACCCAATGGGCCGCCGAATCCAATCTCGTAGGCCTGATTGTCGCCCAGCGTGGTAGCGTCGCCATCGACTCCGCCATTGCCGACGATGCGGACGATGTCGCCATCGTGGGCGTTGCTAAAGGCGTTGATCGCGTTGGTCCGCGAGATGTTATTGAAGGGCTGAGACAACGACCCATTCGAGCCGGTCGTCGCAGCTGACTTGTCGACGAAAATCGTCTTGCCATGCAGCTCGATCTCGAGCGTGCCGCTGCTGAGCAGGACATTTCGCTCGCCGCTCAATTCGATTTCGCTGCCGACAGCCGAAGCGAGCACATTGAAGCCGGCGACCAGCGTGATGGCGCTCGCCAACTTGGTGGCAACGTCGGTGCCCGTATCGCCCGGGAGAACGTTAATCTGAATGTTCCCCGCCGAGGCGCTGCCACTGGTCCGGAACTCGAAACGCCGGATCGCGCCTTGCGAGTTCGTGATGGTCAACACGCGACCGTTCGCAAACGCACTCCCGTTCGCGACAATATCCAGCTTGCGATTCAACGCCTGTGTTTGGAACCAGAAGTTATAGACGCCGCCAGGTGTCCCATCGGCGTCGCCGTCCAAGGCCGTTCCCGATGTGTCGACGATGCTGGTGTCCGTGTCCGGCCGGAAGTTTAAGTGCAAGTCGTACGCGCCCTGACTTCGCCCGCCCAGGCCGCTGTCTTCGATACTTGGATCGTACTGGTCGTTGCCGCTGGCCGACACGCCGATGTAGTAAGTGCCGGCACCGAGTTCAACCTCGATGTACGAGTCTTCGCTGAAGTAGTCGTCGTTCTGTGCGATCAACTCCTGACCGATCACCGCTCCCGCCTGATCGGTGATCTCCCGGTACAGCCGAAGCGTCGTGTTCAAGAGGCTCGAATCACCTTGCCGCTCGGCGAGCGTCTCGGCAGTGAACAAGCCTGTCTTGTTCGCGGGGACATCGATGGTAAACCGATACACGTCGATATCGGTGCTATCCGGCCGGAAGAGATGCTGGCCATGAACGATGTCGTTATTGCCGGGGAAGACTGCTTCGCCCGAAGCTGAGAGCGCGGGAGCGTCGGCCGAGCTGAGTGAGCCTTGAATCGTAAGCGGCGGCAGGTCGTACGTGTGGCCTTGCCCGAGCAGATGCCCAATCTCGTGCATGGCCACGTTGAACCAGCTGCCGCCAAATCGATCGTCCCAGTTTTCCGCCGCATCCATCACCGCCGTCCCACCGCCCGCAATACCAGCGATTCCGCCGGGGCCCGTGATTACGGTAGGATCCACCGCGCGTAGGTCCCCGGTGACGATGGTCAAACCGGAAGCAGCGCTCTCGACAAAGCGGACGCCGAGATAGGAGCTGAAGAGATCGAAGATTTGCCGCGTGAGGTGTTTCTGTTCTTCCGTGATCGCATTCTGAAGTGGAATGCCATTCGCGGACCCGTAGTCCGAGCGGAAATTGTAGAAGATGGTCGCGGTGCCGTCTTGGGCGTCCGCCCCGCCGTTAAGGTGCGCGTCAAAGGGGATGTCACGGTGCCCAGGCTCGTTCTGGTCTCCCGGAAACGCATACGGAAAGCTTTCCGGATCAATCGCCGACGAGAGAATCTGTTCCTGCGAACCGAGTGGGCCGAGATTGTTCGCGGTCGTGAAGCTTGAGCCTGGGTCGCTCGCAACGATCACGGACGCTGGCGGCGGCGGCAGGATTTCTTTCGTGCCGACGCGCAACCGATAGACCCCCGAGCCGTCGAGTTTCGCAATGTCATCGGCAAACGTCAGCACGGCTTTGTTGATCGCTGGATCGTAGGTGACGCTTACTGGATTGTGTGCGATGTCATCCGTATTGCGAACCGTCTCGTTCGTGAAGATGAGTTGATAGAAAGCCGGGTCCACGACGGACGGATCATTCGTACCGGTCGTCGTCACCATCGACTCGTACAACTTGTCATCGTTGAAGAAGACGACGATTTGATTCCGCGCCTGCGACAGCGCACCGATACCGACTTTGACGGACGGATTTGCTCCACCCGTCAAAAGCGTCCCGTTACCGACGAGACTCACTTGCTCGCCCGCGTACCTGCCCTGAAATGCGATCTTCCAAGGCCCATTGCCTGTGACTACAACTTCGCCTGGATTTATCGCCGACAGATTCTCCAACGCCGTTTGCACGACCGCCGCACTGGCTTTCCCCGTGACGTCAATCGGTATCGCGCCTAAAGCCGTCATTTCGCCATTGAACGTCAGCTGAAACTGGCCACCCGTCGGTGATCCGGTCAAGGAAACGTCGCGGGCACGACTCACCGGCTGCGGAACGACGGAAACGACTTGGGCCCCCAAGTCCAATTCGAAGTAAATTGTGTCTTGGTTGAACCCGTCGTCGGTTGTATCGTTGGTCACCGAGTAGGACAGCAGGCTCTGGTCTCGCAGTGCCGTGATCCCTAGGTTCGGATCGTCGGTGCCGAAAATCTCGATTCGATAGAGATCGTCT
>JAQBZB010000350.1 GCA_027622275.1 Planctomycetota bacterium
GACGCCACCTCTTCTCGATTACACCCGAATCCCCGCCCAGCGCTGGCGTTTTCAAACGCCGTTCACAGTTTGATCCACCTGTAAAAAAATGATGATGAATTCGTGTCGGTGTTGTCAGCTGGCAGTTGCGAAAAAAAACCGCACGCGATACTGATAGCAGTATGACTATGCTGCCGACACGCATGAATTGTTCCTCGACGGGAAGCTGATCTGGAAGATGACCAATCCGGACGGTAAGAAGCTGGTCAACGATCATGAGCATCGCTGGCAGTTTTCGATATTCACGCGGCTCTGGAAATACACGAAGTACGGCGGCGGGTTCAACTATCTGGGCTCAGGCAACTTCTTCGGCCAGATCGGCGAGATCCGCATCTCGGATGTTCGGCGGTATAAGTAGAGCTTTTGCCTTAAGACCAGATCGTAGAACTTGCCGTCCCTCAACTGTTAATCTTCGTCAAACCAGTAAGAGTAGAATTCCGCATTGCGGAGTGTGAATCGGATGCTGACCACTTCTCCCGCGAAGGCAGCAATCCCGTCCTGCCGCCACTTCACCTCGGCGCGCGCAAGATCGCCTTTCATGGAATCGGACCTTGCCAACACCTTGCCCTTCATGTCCAACACCTCGGCGTGAAGATCGCCCTCGGAGGCATCGACGTTAACGAAAAGTCTCTTGCCCGGGATCTTGAACGACCTGGTTAAGACCGTGCCTTCCTGCTCGCCCGCATCCAGGGAGATGAACCCGTCACGCCGCAACACCGCCAGGCAAATCGCGCCCGCCAGACGGTGCGAGGGGCGGTCCAGTACGACACCGTAGTACCTTCCGGCCGTGTAGTAGAGCCACAGTTCGTCGCCTCGTACGACCGGGCGGGATGGGGCCTTGATATTTGCCGTGTCGTAGGCGCCGCTGCCGAGCCGCGAAGAGCCGATGAACGGCTTGCGGTCGCCCAGACGCTTCCAGTTCTTCAGGTCGCGGCTGCAGGTCAATTGGACGTCGTGGAAGCCGGCCCAGTCCCCATCCGCCCGATACAACTTCAGCATGTGCGGTGATATGGGCAAGTCGTCAAATCCCCCCCAGTTGCCAGGCACCTTCCCAGTCTGGTGATACATGGCCGGCATTCCAATGTAGAGCCCCTCATAGACGAAGATAGACTTCATGTAGACGTCCACGTTGTACGTGGACGGGATGTTGTAGCAGGGATGGTGCAGTGTGGGGTCGGCGTAACGCGCTTTGATGTTCTCCAGGCCGACCTTCTGGTCAAGCTCATCGGCATGGAATACCAGTCCGTGATCCGTCCAGTTCGTGAAGTCCGTGCTGGTGGCCAGCCCCACGGATCGGCCGTGCGGTCCGCCTCTCTTGACGGCGGCAAAGAACGTATGTGAGTTCTCATCAAAGGAGAAGCTGAAATTGTCCGCGCTGGATACCGGCGGCACGTCCAGCATCTTCCAGCGGATCCCGTCGGGCGAGACGGCGAAACCGACGTTGGGCAGGAAGCTCTTGAACCGCTGGGCAGGGTCAGGGGCGGCGGCATCGTAGACCACCATGGTTATTCCGCGCCGGCCCTTGGCAGTCTGCACGGCTATGTAGTTGTTCTCTCGTGAGCCCCGGTATTCGATCTGGCCGACGTTGGGTTTGTACCAGTGCAGCCCGTCTTTGCTCTCGTAGTAGCCGCTGACGCCGGGGAGATCTCCCGGGCCGTAAAGGGTCCAGAACTTGAAGACTCTCTTCTCGGAATCCCAGACCGGAGCCGTGCGAGTTTGGATGAAATCCTCCCCCATCTGCGGATCGGGCCGGATGACCGCGCCTTTCTTGTCCGGCCGGTGCATCGTCCGCCTCAGATTCTCGATCTTCTCGATGCCGTGGTCATCCAGGAACAATTGCCGTTGCCCCGAAGGGACATGAAAGGCTGTACTGGCTTCCGTTCGGACCTGTTTTTTATCTGCCCCAACGACATTCGTCATTGACAGATTGAGCACCGCAATCATGCAGATTGCGGGAAGTCCATTTCGGCTCTTTCTCAGTTTCATCACTTTTTCTGGTTCTCCTCTCCTTCGTCGAACGGCCAGGATCACCGAGTCACTGATAGCGATTTTAATCCGGCTCGTTCGGCTGAATATGCCAGAAGCGTCCAGGCTTGTCAATTTTTCGAACCAAGGATCTTAAGGATACGTGGTTGTTTCGGACGACAACAAAGAGGTTTGACCCCTTTGATTCCTTCCTTTGATTCCTCCTTTGATTCCTCCCCTTTGATTCCTCCCCCTTTGATTCCTCCCAGACATCAGTGGGACCAAAAATGTTAATCCTACCGCTAAGATCGATGCCGAGCCAAATATCGCATTAAAGACAAGCAAATTGGCAGGGTAAGCGCTATCTTTTCTTGTCTGCGCCACTTTTTGCTTCCCCTTCTCCTCGCGCTCTTCTCGCCGACGCTGCTTCTTTTCGGATTCAGTGCGATGTTTAGCTATCCTCTTTTCTAGAGCACGTTTCTGTGCGCGCGGTAACTGAATCGTGAATTCATGTCCATTGGGACACTTTATCGTTTTGCCTTCATCAAGTGGATGGTAATAGATTTCCGCACCGCAAGTGGGACAATTAACGTTCATATTCTCATCATCACCCTCAAGCTAAACTCCAATCAGCAACAGGCAACAGCCGAACACTCGCAACCAAAACTCGCGAAGCCTTATGCGGTGCCACTTCACTAACGTTAAAGCTGATAACTTGGGAGGCGGTGAATTCGTCTCTCTAACAAAACCGATGGCCTCGTTTGCAGGGGCAAAACCCCGGACGTTCTCCTAACACAGCCCAATGGGCTGGGGCACTGGCCCCCGAGTAAGCCGAAGGGCCAACGGCCTGACAACTTGTCTCCGACATGCCAGAAGTCCTCGGTTCAACAAGCCGGCTTCACGCTGCTGGAGTTAATGCTGGCTCTCGGTCTGACGATCATCATTCTCCTGGCAATCAGCATGGCCATCGATCTGCATCTCCGTTCATTTGATGCACGCCGAAAGCAACTCGAAGAATCGCAACTCGCTCGCGCAATCTTGAAAATCATCGCCGACGACATTCGCAACACGGTGCTGGAGTATGAACAAGACCTATCCGGCCTGGAGGAGATGATCTCCAGCGCGGCGCAAAACGCGGGAGCCGGCAGCGACGACCTGTCGTCAGACGGTGGCGGTGGCAGTGTGTCGGACGACTCAACAGCAGGGCTCGAATTGGGTCTTACCGCGGAAGCCACAACTGCCTCGCAAGATCTCGCCAGCAGTGTCACGTTACCGGCAAGACCAGGGATTTACGGCAATCAATACCAGCTGCAGATCGATGTCAGCCGATTGCCGCGCTTTGACGAATATCAGTCGATGCTCGCCGCCGCCAGTGCGACGCTCGGGGTCACGGACATACCAAGCGATATCAAGACCGTGACCTACTACATTCTCAGCGGTGGCACGCCCGTTTCGGCGAGCGGGATGACGGCCACCAGCCAAGACATCCTGACCTCCACGGACCCGGAGGTCGTACAACGAGGCCTCGTTCGGCGGCAGCTCGATCGTGCCGTAAGCCAGTACGCACTCGCCAACGGCTTGCTGGCGGGAACGGATAACGTCGGCGAGGTCGTGGCGGCGGAGGTTGCTTCGATCGAGTTTCAGTATTTCGACGGAATCGAATGGCGTTACGAGTGGGAACTGAGCGATCCTATCAGCGGCGGACGTGGCGACCATCGAGCGTTCCGGCGACTCGCCTCAAATGCCATCACTCACGGTAACGTTGACGGCAACCGGAGGTGCCAAATTGGCCGCCGCGACTGCAAAACCTGCTGGGCTGAAGATTGCCATTGTGATTAACGGGACTCTCATCTCCGTTCCTGAATTGAGGTCCCCACTGTCTACCAGTTTTCAGGTTACTGGTGAGGAAATCGTCAAGAATCGCGAACAGATCTTCGCTGCCTTGACCGAGGATTGACGGTTCGAGCCGCTTATGGGGTTGCCTTCAAGTCGGCGCGCAACGTCGACCATTTTTCATTTGGTTCCGCCTGCCAGACTTTGACGTTGTCGAACCACGCATGTTGGCCGTAATTGATGAGCACCAGACGTGGCTTGGAGACGTTTAAGCCTTCGTCGACTATATACAACGGCGGTTGGTCGTCGAATTGAGCGACCATTTCCGTGCCGTGAACTTCGACCAGGGCATTGTGCCACGTGCCGCGATTGAATTTGAATTCACGCAGGTCCTTCTGACCGCCCCACTTCATGATTTCGAATCCGTCTGGCGTGGCCAAGGCACGAGCTACATGCCCTGCAGGATTCTCGAGACCGATGCCCAGCATTTTCGCGCCGTCCAGTTTGAACGAAAATTGAATGACGAAATCTTGCGACTTCAACGGGCCTGTCGTGCCGGTAGAAAGTTCCGAGTGGTGATTATCTGTGGCGAGTTCCGCACACTTCAATTGGGCGCCAGCAACATCGAATTTCCCAGTAATTCGGAACCACTCTGCGCCATACTTCCCATTGCTGTAATCGTCTTCCAACAATAGTTCGCCCGGGCGGCACATGAGTGGTTTGGGGACGGTCGCGATCTTGGGCGTAAGTTTTGGCGCTGGTTTCGCATTGGGATCAAACAGATCGGGCAGCGTGCCGGTGCTGTCACCGAGCTTCTCGACGGTGACGTCCATACGATTCAGCATTGACAGCCATAGATTGCTTAGCGGCGTGTCCTGTTGGAATCGAACGTGACGACCGGGAGACAACGTCCCGCAACCGCCGCCCGCCAAAAGGATCGGTAGGTCTTCATGGTCGTGAGCGTTGCCGTCATGAATACCACTTCCGTACGCGATCATGGAGTGATCCAGCAGTGTGCCGTCTCCTTCTTGAATTTCTTGCATGCGTTCCAATAGATACGCCAGTTGCTTCGTGTGAAACCCATTAATCTTGCGAATCTTTTCTTGCTTCGCGGCATCACCGCCGTGATGCGAAAGGTCATGATGCCCTTCGGAAACATCGATGAACGGATACGGTTTATTACTGGCCTCGTTGGCCAAGACGAACGTCGCCACGCGTGTGACATCGGCTTGAAACGCTAACACCATCAGATCGCACATTAAGCGAATGTGCTCTTCGTACGCCGCGGGGATACCCGACGGAGCCGGATAGTCGGGCGCCTGCACGGGTGGCAGTTTTTCCGCGCGTTCCATCCGCTGTTCGATATCACGGATCGCCGTGAAGTATTCATCGAGCTTACGTACATCGTTCTTCGCCAGTCGATTCGCGAAACTCTTCGAATCTTCTCGCACGTAGTCCAGAATGCTCTTCCGCCGCGCGTCTCTCTTCTTCTTGGAAGGGTCTGCCGACGAACCGAACAGCCTTTCAAAGACCAATTTCGGATTCACTTCTTTCGGGAGCGGCTGAGTGGCGGAACGCCATGACATGGTGGACGAGTAAACACAGCTGTAGCCCGAGTCACAATTGCCGGCCATGGCTCCGGGTTCTGTGCCTATTTCGAGCGACGAAAGTCGAGTTTTCTCGCCGATCCGAGCGGCGGCAACCTGGTCGACCGATGTCCCAACGCGGATATCGGTGCCGTCCGTTTTATTGGGATGGGCACCGGTTAGAAATGCCGACAACGCGCGCGCGTGGCCTCCACCACCGTCACCGTAGGGATTGGCCTTGTCAGATGCCAATCCGGACAGCACCATTAGCTGGTGCTTTACAGAGGTCAGTGGTTGCAGGATTGGCGGAAGGTCGAAGTTGGGTCCTGCCTGCTTGGGCGTCCAGTCCGGCATATGTTTGCCGTTGGGAACGTACAGAAACGCCATACGATTCGGAGCTACGGTGGCAGGGTCGGCGGACTCGGCCCACGCATTAAGCGGCCCCATCGCTTCCAGCCAAGGTAAAGACAGGGAAACGCCAAGCCCTTGGATAACCGCTCGGCGAGATATAAGTTTGGCATGCGTATTCATTTTGAGAAGCTCCTGGAAGCATTTGGTCTGGTAGCCGGATTCGTAAGAATTCGGGTTGTTGGTCAGCGTCCTCGAAGTCTCGCGACTTGGGCTGCGAACCTTAAGTCTTGTGCGTCAGACGTGTCCGTGGTGTGCATTTTCGTGAACGGTTACTCATTTTCTTATAACCCGCGACGTTGGCGAAATGCGTCGCACTTGACGATCTGTCCAACTAGCGCAGAAAACTTGTACTCTCGGTCGGGCAGAGACTTAACGATTTTCTCTACCGTTGGACGGTCGTAGTATTCGATGCCACGGCCGAGCGCATACGTTAGAAGTTTTTCGACCAAACATCGCGTGAACTCGTCTTTACGCTGCAGCACGATTGACTTGAGTTCCTCCGGGCCTGAGAATTTAGTGCCATCGGAGAATTCGCCGGAGGCGTCTATGTCAAACGCTCCGTCTTTTGTTCGAAAGGCGCCAACAGCGTCAAAGTTTTCCAACGCAAAACCGATCGGGTCCATCTTGGCGTGGCAGTTTGCGCAGGCAGGATCACGTCGATGCACTTCCATCCGCTTACGCAACGAGGTAACGCTGGAGTCTTGATGCTCTTCGGAAAGTTCCGGAACGTTCGGCGGAGGTGGAGGCGGTGGTGTTCCCAGGATTTGCTCGAGCACCCAGCGGCCACGTTTTACAGGCGACGTGCGAGTCGGGTTGGATGTAACCGTAAGCACACTGGCCTGGGTTAGCAAACCGCCGCGACGACGATCGGGCAGGGTGACGCGGACGAACTGGTCACCTCGAATGGTCTTGTCGGTAATGCCGTAGTGCTTGGCGAGTGGTTCGTTGAGGAATGTGTAGTCCGCATCGATCAGCTCTAAAACACTACGGTCCTCACGTAGAATAGATTCAACGAACAGTTCTGTTTCGCGCAGCATCGCCTGCCGAAGCTTTACGTTAAATGTCGGGAACAGCTGTCCGTCGGGCGATATGAATTCGATGCGTTTGACTTGCAGCCACTGGATCGCGAAATTTTGAACCAACGATGATGCGCGCGGATCGGCTAGCATCCGTTCGACCTGTGCGTCAAGATTCGCGGTCAACTGCTGCCGCTGTGCGAGGTCTAACAGCGTATCGTCGGGCATCGTGCTCCAGAGAAAATACGAGAGTCTTGCAGCGAGTTGGAATTCGTCCAGGTTGGTGACGTTCTGGCTCTCCGGTTGACTGTCCAATTCCATGCGGAACAGAAACTTCGGCGAACATATCGCAGCTTGCATTGCGAATTGGATAGCCGCTTCCCAGTTATCGCCCTCGGACAGGGCGAAGTCTACGAGTTGGATGGCGCGAGTTAGCTCGTCTGCAACCACTGGCCTGCGGAACGCTCGGCGCAGAAATCTCGACATTACTTCACGTGTTTGTTCGGCTTGCGGCTTGCCGGAGGCGGCGGCCAACAACCGCCGGTGACTGGCTGGTCGCGGATCGAGTGGCCCTTCCAACGCCAGGTACTCGACCCACAATTTCGAATGTGGCCCACCAGCGGCAGGCTTCTCGATCGCGATTTGCACGCGATGCCGATTCGGCATTGCTGGTATTTGGACTTCGAGGATTTCGGCGTTTTCCGGCTTATCCGCTTTGACATCGAACGTCTTGAGAATTCGCGCCGGTCGCTGGACGTTGCCCAAGAATCTATCTAGTTGTGAATCCGGTGACGGATTGGGTAGGTCTTTCCCGTGAACCATAATGGTCACCTTCAGCGGCTGACCGGTGCCGCTTTGCGCGTAGACTCGCGTGCGGAAAACATAATCAGCTTCAGGGTCCCATTTGTAGGGCGTGTTGATGGGCCCGATTTCGATGGCCTGTTTGCCGTCAGTACTCATCGGCCGAAAGCCATTCACTGCCAACTTCGCGGAATCGCCCGAGGCAGGTTCCGTATAGATGGAGGACAGATGACGTTTAATCACGGCGGGAGGCGTGGGCATGATCGCCTGACTCATGATCGTTTCCGCGGCAGCCAGGTAACGTTCCATCAAGATCGGCGACAGCGTGAGGACGTCGCCGATGTTATCGAAGCCGTGCCCAATATCGTCGGACGGAAAGTCGGCGGTCGGGTCAAATTGGATTCCGATTAAGTCTTGAATCGTGTTCCGATATTCAACTCGATTCAAACGCCGCATGGTAACACGTCCCGGGTCGGGCTTGGCGTGTTTGTCGGCATAGTCGAACACGGACTTTACGAGGTCCGTGAAGGCTTCTGCTTCCGCGACTGATGGTTGCGGTTTGTCCTTGGGTGGCATTTCGCCCGCGACGATCATCTTTCGCACGTTATTCCAAATCTTGCGATCTTTCACCACAGACGCCGAATCGCGAAACGCCGCCAGGGATAACTCTGCCTTGGGCTTACTTCCGCTATGACACTTGAGACAGTGCTTCTCGAGAAACGCTCGACCAGCCTTGTCAAACTCAGGCGGAATGTCTGCGGCTTGAAGAGACGTAGCGGATGCAAGCCATCCAGCAAGAATCGTCAACGTGGGCATGAGGCGGGTGCATATCATCGGCAGATCTCGTTGAGCAGCAATTCGGCGGGGCGTTATGCTTTTTGCCAAAAGGCAAACTGCACATTCACTATGTTGACCTGAATGTACGCCGTTGGCAATCCTTGTCTGGCTCTCAAACTGTCAGCTCGGCCGACACGATCGGTGACGTGATCGATTTGATTAACACGAACGTCAACAACCGAG
>JAQBZB010000035.1 GCA_027622275.1 Planctomycetota bacterium
CGTGGCGGCTGATTTGCGCGGTGTTTTGGGCAACATAGCCGTAACTCTTTTTACAAACGTATGTTTTTAGAATGCTGATCGGTTCATGAATAATCCGGGCTCGGGGCCAGGTGATTGGCGATGAATCGGCGGTCTTTTCGAAGCGGTTTGAGTACACTGGCAACGTCCCGAAGTCATCGATCTCGCGTGAAGCAAGGAACTCAGCATGTCGTCCGCACAAGCCCGAAGGTACCAGCTAAGGATCGTTCGAGAAATACCTGTCCGAATTCAGGTGAGCGGCACGGCGCTAGCCGCCGGTGTTTCACGGCGCACGAAGAGCCGGTGGCTAGCGCCATTCCGCTCACTAATTCCTCGAACGGTGCTAACCCTCGTTCTCGTACTCGCCGCTGTCACAACACTCGCGACTGCTCAGGAAACAAACGGCCCGCGTGGTTTGGACCGTTGCGAGATCGTGCCGCAAGCGGGGCATCAGGTGTCGCTACAAATCGACGGTGTCGAAAAGATCCGCTGGCACTACGGCGACCAGTACCCGCGACCTTTCTTCTTTCCGTTCAACGGTCCGTCGGGCACATCGCTGACTCGCATGGGGCATCCTGGGGCACCAAACCACGACCACCATCAATCCGTCTGGTTCGCCCACAACAAAGTGAATGGACTCGACTTCTGGGCCAACGGCACGGGGACTCAAATTCGCCAGAAGATGTGGTACGCGTACGAAGATGGCGATGCCGAGGCGATCATGGCGTCGGCGAGCGGTTGGTACGATACCGACGGCAAGGAAGTGATGGAGCAGCAAATCGTCGCGGCGTTGATTCCGCTGCCGGACAACGAACATGCACTTGAAGTCCAAATTACGATGCGTCCGCCGGAGAACGTAGCGACGGTCGAACTTGAGAAGACGAACTTCGGCTTCTTTGCCGTTCGTGTTGCGAAGACGCTGTCGGCTCACTTCGGCGGTGGGACACTGACGAACAGCGAAGGCCAAGTCGACGAGCAAAACATCTTCGGCAAGCAAGCTCGCTGGATGGACTACAGCGGGCCGGTCGGGGCAGGTCAGGGAAGTGATCGCAAGACGGTGACCGAAGGAATTACCTATTTCGACCATCCGAAGAACCCTCGTTATCCGACTTACTGGCACGTTCGCGAGGACGGCTGGATGGGAGCTTCGTTTGGCATGCACGAAGGCATGACGCTCACGACGGACGAACCGCTCACGTTGCGATATCTGCTGCACGCGCACTCGGGGGCTTACGATCACGGCAAGGCGGAAGTCGTTCAAAGTGCGTTCGCCGCGCGGCTTGGCTTCGAAGTGATCAAGGGGACAAGGAAGCATCGGCAGTTCGAAGTCCGCCGAGTCAGCGAGTGAGACCGAAGCGCAGCTCAACGCAATAAGTGCTTACTCGCGGGGCTTTACAAACTTGTGCCGCAGCGGCAATGTCTTCGATGCTGGCGCGTACCAACCGATGGGATTCTTCTTATACGAAGCCTCGTGCAAGTAGACGTCGGCTGTCACCTTATCACTGCCGTCCGTAAAGGTGAGCACGCGGCTGAGCGGATGCGAGCCGCTATGATGTTGCGTCAGCGCGGCAACCTGCAAGAAGCCGACGCCCCAGCGAGTTTCGGTAATCGTCTTGTCGCCGAAATTGTCGTCGGGGCCTTTCACGTGGGTGTGCCCGCCGATCCACAAGTCGATCGCGCCGCGGCCATGCCGTTGATGAAAGGCATCAAGAAAATCCTCGAACGCGTGGGCGTCTTTCGTGTATTGAAAGTCCGCGGGATCATCCTTCTCGATGATGTAGTACAGGTACGATGATCCTTCGGCCCCGCCGCTGCTGCCGTGGTAGCGCGGAGATCCTTCGCCGCGCCTCGAGCCGACGGTCGTGTCGCGGAGCACATGGTGGTGCATCGTGATGATGATCTTGTCTTGGTTCGCCAGCACTTGCTGCTTCCACCAATTGAACGTATCGCGAGTCACCGCCCCCGGCGGATAGCCGCCCGAATTAGCGTCTTTGCTGTGCCCCCGTCCGACGGGCGTCGGCGCGTCGTTGCGATCGGCCAGCATCAGAAACAGAATGTTGCCCGCCGTAAAGCGATATCGCTCCCAAGTCCCCTCGACCGGAAAGGGCCGGCGCTGCGGATCGACGCCGGAGAATTGCGTATTCTCGCCCAACGGGTCTCCCCACTTCTGAAACCACGATCCCGGACCATGATCATAATAAGGCGCGTCGTGATTCCCCGGCACGTTATAGACTTGTTCGCGACGATGCTTGGTCATCGCGGCGTATTGTCGAATCAACTCTTGGCCGTCTTCATCGCCCGGCGGCGTCTGGTTGGCCGACAAGTCCCCCGCATCGATCATGATGTTCCACTCGAATGCCGGGCGCACCTGGCTCGCGCCCTTCCGATTGCCGGATCGCTTTCGCCAAGCTCTCGCGCCCGCGCCGGCTCTCGGCCGGAACGTGGGAGCAGCTTGTCGCCCACACACGAAACTCGTTGGCCGCGTCCGCTGCAACGGCACCCTGTGTCAGCACGAGGGACGCGAGCACAGCGGCGATCATTCGGAATCGGTTCGGAAACAAATGTAGGCCGCACACTCCGTGTGCGGAATTCGGCACACGGAGTGTGCCGTCTACAGTTTTGCAATCGCGGGTCGCGCTAGATCCGTGACGTTCGTCGTAGCTGGGCGACAAGCTCATCGTATCCGGTGATATTGTTGGGTGACAGTGAAACATTTTGTGGGCTATTCAGTCGGTAGAGATTTGAGTAATCAGGCAGTTCAGGGATCAAGCAGCACCACCTTTTGAACGACCGCATCGCAACGATCGCTTTGCCTCGATTCATTGCCTCTCGGACTAGATGGGCGGTGTACGCCGATGATTTGAACCAGCCATCCGGCGAGACTGATTTCGGAATCGGCTTGAACCTCCTGGAGTGGTAAGGAAACAGTTCCACACAAAACAAATTCTGCGAGACCGCTTCGAGCCCGCAGTCGTTAATCAGCCACTTGCATTTGCGTCGCCACCAGCCGGCACCAGGCGACTCCTCGAAACGCGGGTCAAGAAAGTAGTGCGGGTATTCCAGCTTCGCATGCGTTAGGTTCTTGCGAATTGCGTCGGTGAACGCAGCGTCCGTGTACCACTTGTCATCCGGCGGCGAGTAGCCAGGGTTCAGGCCGAGCACGCAGACATTTGCTTTGGCTCTGCCGAAGAATGGCTCCGGAAGCAGATGCGTCTGGAGAACGGCGTCTGGCGTGCCGACACGAGCCGTGTTGTAGGCATCTACAACGGCGCGATCACACGGCAAGACGTATGGTGCTGTATCCGGAAGATCGTGCCAAGGGTTCTTCATTGCGTTTTTAGCACCGTCGAAATGGTCAATCCTACCTCGACTGCGACGGCAATTCGAGCAGCCTGTCGCGAGTCGCTTTAGTCAATGACATTCGCGGGCTTAGGGGGCGGAGGAGGTGGGGCGTTTGGGTCGGGGGGAGGCGGAGGCGGAGGCTGTGGTCCGAAGAGAATTGAGCCGCCAAGGTGCGTCGTGTATTCCCACCCCTCGCCGACCGGTTCCCAGCCGGAGAGCAATCCCGCTTGAGCGCTCATCGCGCGCGCCGCGAGATAGACTTCGTAGCTGTCCGGCAGCACAATGAAGCGGGCGTAGTACTTGCTCTTGTCCAGTACGAACAGCGCCCGTTGAAAACGTGAACGCGGCCGCAAGATTTCCGCCTCGTCGGCCCCGGCGTTTTCCTTGGGGATGAATTTCAGCCGGGGATAGATGCCGTCGGCATAGATCTCCACTTCAAAGAAATCGTCCCCTAATCGACGATTCGACTTCTTGAAATCGTTCATGAACTTCTCGACGTTCACGCCGACCGTGGGGCCGCCATCCAATCGTCGAGCGCCCACGAAAAACTCCACCTGCTTGCGGATGATTTCACGCAAGTCGTCCGCGGCAATCGGATAGACGCGATTGTTCGTGCAGAGAAAGGTCACTTCTCGCGCGCCATCCGGCGCGGGGCGAGGATCGGGCAGCGTGACGATCTTTGGCGGTGGAGCTTTCTGGACGCGCGTCTCGTCTAGCATCGCCTTGAGCGTCGCCTCATCGGCCAACGCCTTGTTGAGTTCCGCTTGCAGTGCTTCATGCTGGACCTTGTCATCGGCCATCTCTTCGATCTTTTTCTTGATCGCATCCGCCTCCTTTGTATCCGCTTCGATCTTCAATGCGAACTGATTCGCGACCTCGTTCTCTTGCTGGAGCTTGGCCTGATTCTCGTCCACCTGACGCCGGAGATCGGCAAGTTGGACCTGAATCGCGCTATCATCAACGGGCTTCAAGTCGCCTAACTGCGTCTCAATCGCGGCGCGCTGTTCCTTGGTGAGCAACAGCTTGCCCCTCGCGGCTTCTACCATGGCCGGATCGACGACGTCGGAATCCGAGATCCGGCTGACGGCGTCTTTCACACCCAATTGCGTGGCGATCAGGACCATGATCAGAACCCCCACCACGTTGGTCAACGTGTCCATTAGCGAGTCGAGTCCACCGCCGTCGTCTTCCTCTTTCCGGGGTTTGCGTTGCATGCTCGTGATCACCGCTACTTGTTTCTGAAATGCTGGAAGTCCAACCGGCCGCTGCCAACGGCCGGCAACTTGCCGTTACGCACATTGTGTTGGTCGCAGAGTGCCTTGACCAATTGATAGGTTGCCAGGCTATCGCTCCGCAGCAGGAAGATGATCGTCTGGCTGCTGTCGTTCGCCACCTTTACGAGCAAGGCCACGAACTTCTCGTTGGCCGCGATTTCGGCGCTGCGAATCGTCAGCGGCGGTTCTTCGATGTGCAGCACGATCGTCGCGGCGGTACACTCGACAAAGTTCGGCGTAAAACTCAAGCCGGTGCCGCCGGGAAGCACCGACACTTGAGCCTCCTCCGGCGGCTTTTGCCTTTCGTCCAAGCTGCGTTGCAAGACGGCTAAACGCTCTTTGACCGCGGCCAATTGCGCCTGCTTGTCCGCGACGGTTTCACGTTGCCCTGGCGGGATCTCGGGAATGACGATCTTGATCTTCTTCTGCTCCTCGACCCTTTTTTGCGCGTCGGCAAGCTCTTTGATAAGAGCCTCGAGTTCCGCCCGTGTCTTAACCAGTTCGTTCTGGCGGCTGCCGGCGTTATCCAGCAACTTGGCTTTCTCCTGTTCGAGTCGAATCGACATCTGCTCCACGGCGTCTTCTGCCGCCGCCAATTCCTTCTGGATGTGCTCCATGGCGATCGCGTTCTCGACCGCCTCTTTCACGTCATCCTGGTTCATCTGCCCCAAAGTGACGGCCGCGATCATCAGCGTCAGCACGCCGATGATCGCGCAGATAACGCTGAGAAACGGGAACAGCGAAACGTCGTCGTCTTCGGGAAGTGGTCGTCGAGCCATGATCTAGCGTCGTCCCTTACGTTTCTTGCCGCCAAACCAACCACGAGGCTCCGGCGCCACCTGCTGAACGACAACTTGCTTTCCGTTCAACGATTCGAGCACGCTGCTCAACTCGGTGAGCCCACGTTCCAAGCCGGCAAAGTGTGTTTGGAGTGCCGCCGTCGAACCGGAAACCGATTTCGTCACATCGCTCTGCATCGCCGCGGCTTGGCCGCCGAGATCGGCCAAAGCTCTTTGGATCTCCACCGCGGATACGTTCATCTCCTGAAGTTGCCGCTGTAGCAGAGTGGTGTGCTCAACGTATTGCTGCTTGAAGCTGGCGAGTTGTTGTTCCTGCTGCTCCTTCATCTTGGTGTTGATGTCGGTCCAGCCCTTGGCCACTTGCGTGGTCAGTTTCGAACCGATGGCATCGAGCTTTTGCAGCCAGTTCTCCAACTCGGCGTGGTGCGTCCCCATCGCCGCTTCGACGGCTTCGCGGAAGATTTTGGCGTCGCCGCCAAAACCACCTCCGGCTCCGCGCTCGGCGCCCCCTTCGCGGCCATCGTTCAATCGTCGCAGCAAGTTTTCGTTGCAGTATTCGTCGGCGATCGTCACCAGCCCCTCTTCGCTCTTTTGCATCGCCGAAGTCGGTATCTTGACGAGCATGCTCATGACCAATGCCAGCAAGGTGGTATCGAACGCGACTCCCAGTCCGCCGAAAACGCTTTTCATCGAGTCGGTAACGGCCGATACGTCGGCGGCGTTTTCGAGCGTGGACGACAAGCCGCTGACCGCGCTGCTGACGCCCATCACGGTGCCGATGAAACCAAGAATCGGCATGGCCCAGATGAAGACCTTGATGATCGTATAGCTGCCGGCGACGTTGCTGGCGTCGATCGTCGATTGCGATTCCATCATCGTGACGGTTTCCGCCGCGCTTTTGCGCACCCGAAAGTGCTCGATGCCGCGCAGCACGCGATTCACCAGAATGCTGTCACGAGCTTCGCCCGGCAGGCTATGAATGTGAGCGACAAACTTGTCGAGCGACGAAAGCGTAATCTCGTGCGAGATCTCGGTTGGCAACAAGTCCAACAGCATCGCCGATTTTTGTTGAGCCAACTGCCGCGACTTGATGAACAAGATGGCGAACGACCAGCACATCAATAGCGTCGTCGGAAAGTTGATGCTGAAGCTGTCCCAAAACAACTTGCCGGCCCGCACGTTCGACATCCACAGCGGATAGAGCAATCCAAAAATGGCCACCGCGCCGATCAAGCCAATTACGCCGCTGGTGATGAGACTGACGTCGCTGCCGTCCGACGAATGACTCGCGCCATGGCTCGGTGCCGGCACCGCCCGCTCCGCAATCGGTTTAGGGATCGTCTTCGTCGGCTTGGCCGCGCTAATCTTCGGCTTGTCGGCAGGCGTCTGTATCGCCGGGCCTTTCGCCGGCTGCGGCTGAGTTGTCGCGCCACCAACATTGATATTCGGAAAGCCCGCCGGCGCGGATGCGGCACCAGCGTCGCCGGCCAAAGAATCCAGCGGGCTGTTGTCCGACAACCCCAGGTCAACGCCGGAAGGAACGGGAAGCACGAAGGTGTGTTTGCAATACGGGCAGCGGCACTTCTTGCCCGCCTGCTCTTCGCGAACCTTCAGCGACTTGCTGCAGTGAGGACAGGTGAGCTTGAAATACATGGGAATTCCGAGGAAACCAGGGCAACTTGATATCGAACATGGTCAACACGTCAGCCTACATGGTCACTAAAATTCCGCGACCTTGCAAGCGACCTCACAGACTTCCGAGGCAGCATTGGCAGGGTCAGTCAGAATGAACGGCACCAGGACTCGAACGCCCGTTCCAACTCAGCAACTCGCCTCGCGTCTTCACTTGCCAGGTTACGCTGTCGGCCGCGAGCCCGCTGCGAAGCCGATGTTCCACTTGCCAGTATCGCAAACCATTGAATCGAGGGCATCGGTTCTTTCCCGCACGGATTCGGGTGACAAGTCGAAACTCACGCTGGCAGCCTAGTATCGATCGTGAAGAATGCACCGTCAAACGGCCTGCCGCTTCTCGTCGGCCATTACCACTTTCCCGGCAACACGCCTGACTTGCCCGCTGATCTTCATTAGAATGACACGTAACGCGATGCTCTCTACCTCCCCAGACCACCTATAGCTGGAGCTTTGCCGATGAACAGTCCCTTTCCGGGCATGGACCCGTATTTGGAAAAGCACTGGCGCGACGTGCATCATCACTTGATCACGTACACGCACGACCAAATTCAGGGACGGCTGCCATCCGATCTGCGGGCACGCGTGGAAGAGCGGATGTTTGTCGATGCGGACGTGCGGGAAAATCGCGGCATCTATCCCGAAGTGCGTGTTGTCGAAAGAGGCTCGACGCATGCGGTGGCGCTCGCCGCTGAAACGGACATCGCCTTGGCCGAGCCGCTCGTCATCCGCTTGGGCGACGAGCCGGCGTCGCAGGGGTTCATCGAAATCATTGACGTGGGTTCGGGCAATCGTCTCGTGACGGTCATCGAATTCATCAGCCCATCGAACAAAGTTCCGGGACGAGGCCAGGATCTATACTTCCGCAAGCAGGAGGAATGCATCGCCGCTGGCGTCAGCCTGGTCGAGATCGACTTGACGCGGACGGGCGAGCGAGCCCTGTCGTACTCTTCGTATCGCATCCCGCCGTCGCATCGCACGACGTACCAGATCTGTGTGCGGCGCGGCTACGAATCCGGGGCCGTCGAGGTGTACCGCGTGCCGCTCGAAGAGCCGCTGCCGGCGATCCGCATCCCGTTGCGGGAAACAGACCCGGACGTGCCGCTGCAAATCCAGCCGCTGATCGACCAATGCTACCGCAACGGCCGCTACGACGACCTCGACTACAAAGCAGATCCCGTCCCGCCGCTGAATGCCTCGGACGCCGCTTGGGCCGACGAACTGTTGCGGTCGATGGGACTGCGCTGAACGACAACCTGTAATTCGCAATGGTGGGAATCCGGGGAACATCTGTCTCCTGGGTGTCACCGCGCGGATCGACGAGGCGGAGCGTCGCGAACAGTCCCCATCTCGAATGGTACTTGGAACTGCGTGGATCGCACGTCACTCACTTCAGCAAAGGTGGACTCTCTTATGAAAGATCGCATCGTTAGGAGTTGTACGGAAATAAGTTGCCGAATCAACGAGTGGCGGTAGGGCGCAAGCCCTCCGGTTTCACGGCACCGGACGGCTCGCGCCGTTCCGCTAAATCGGTAACTTATTTGCGGGCGAGGCCTTACTGTCCTCATCTCCGTCGCAACAACGTGGGGAATCTTGCAGGCTGCTCCTCAGCCCACGCAAGTGCTTGAGGTCGATCGGTTGATCGTCAGGAAAGAGCTGATCGTGTCCGACACGGGCCAGCCGTGGGAGGAGGGTTACGAAGCACATCAGATTCCGCGCGGATCCCGTGAAGTTCTCAGGCCGGCGTTGCCACTTCATCCGTCGCACGGTAATATTGCGATAGCAATATCGATGCGATCCAACAAAGGAATGCTGATGGGATTCGCGACGGCAATTTGGGATCTGGACGACGATCCTAAAGGCACGACGATCCTAAAGGCACGACGATCCTAAAGGCACGACGATCCTAAAGGCAATGTTCAGCACATCGCCGAACATGACGTTGCCAAAGAGGAAGTCGAGGAGGTGCTCAGGAATCCCTCGGGCATCGAAGCGAGCCGGTCTTCCGGTTCCCCGATTGCATTCGGCGAGACGAGCACCGGTCGATTGATTGCCGTGGTATTCGAAGCGATCGACGAGGACACGGTTTACCCAATTACAGCCTACGAGGTGGAACCATGAAAAGAGTCGCCCGCAATCGCCGCCTGAATCCAGCCGAAGCGGCCAAGTACGACGCCATTCGGGAGAAGGTCGAACACGAGAAGCCGGAAATCAACGCTCGCATCCGCCAGCGAATGGCTGACAAGCGAAAGGCCGAGGCGAGCGAGACGGGCAGCCAGACGCTCGGCCAACGAATTCGTGCTGCTCGAGAGGCCTGCGGAGCATCGCAAGTCGTCGTCGCGGAAGCGGCGGGTATTTCGCAAGGCTATTTGTCGCAACTCGAACAGGACGAACGCGAACCCGCGCTCTCCATCGCCGCCCGGCTCGCGCAGGCCCTGGGCATCTCGCTCGACGAATTGGCATCGGGGGCGGCGTGATTAAGCGAAGGATTCAGCGTGAACCCTTGGCCCGATCCGCGTCTCACCAGCGCGTTAGTTGCACACGAATGACGGGCAGGACGACATAGGACGTGGTCCCAATGAGCAAGAAGAAACGTCAGAAGCCAACACGACATCAAAAAAACTGGGCAAAGCTAATTAATTAATGGTGAACTCGGCTGATAGAACTTGGCTCATGGGTGTGTCCGGGAACGCCGCGCCTGGGTCAACCGGTCAATCACGCTGGAACCAGCCGCCCTTTGCTGACGCAGCGCCTGCTCGCCTCGGTCGGTCCAGCGGGCTAGGTACTCGTCCATGGCCGCGCGATGGCTGAGATAGTACGTGATTGCCGCATGGACTTGTTCCAGCGTGACCGGCGGATAATTCAGCGCGATCTCTTCAGGCAGCGCACCGTCCAGGTATTCGGACAAAATCGCCTCGATCCCAACCCGCGAGCCGCACAGGCGAATCTCTTGGTCCGAGACAAACTCAAAATAGTCTTCAAGCTGCATGTCGAGGACTCCGGTTGTTGACGTCAAGATGATGGGGATGAAACCAATTCCACGCTCAAGCCAAGTGCTGCGGCGATCGCGGTTAGATCCGACATTTTGGCGTCGGAACCGTACTCGACGTCGCGCACCGTATCCACACTTGCGAAGCCCGATCGGCTTGCTAGTTGCTCCAACGTAAGTCCTTGTGCCATTCGGGCTGCGCGAATGGTCAATGCGATCCGTCCCTTCGCGGATGGCCCTTGAGCGGGAACCGATGGCGGAAACTCTGCCTGGGCCGTGTTTCGAATTGCATCGAACTCTTGCTTCTGCTCCGCGTTTAGCGTTCGGCTCGTGCGTTTGAACTTTTCAACCATTGCCATATCTCCTCACGGTTCAGGGACTTCGTAAGCCGTTACAGGATAAATCGTGTCTTCGTCGATTTGGTCGTAAATCACAATAATGTAACGATCGTCTTCAGTGAAACCGAACACACACGGACGTCCTGACGAATCGCTCAGGCCCGCGGACTCGTAGTTCACCAATACGTATTCAACCTCATCTGGAAGCAAACCATGTTCGGCGATGTGTTCGACATTGTCGCCGGGGTCATCATTCCAAATGATCCACATCCCCGACTACCTCTAGAATGAACACGCATGCACGGTTTTCATTCTACTCCGACGTGAAGATTCATGGAAACTTCTTTGCAATTCTATTGCGGTCATAGCGGCGCATTTTGCTCACTCTCGCTCCCACACGGCAGGCAACTTCCGCGAGTCTTCACCATACGTTTGCGACACAACGAAGCCGCTGGCTTGCGAGGTGTAGAAGATGCGGCCGTTCGAGACGACCGCGCCGAGACACTCGCGCGAATCAATCGCCGGACCGGTCGAGACGAGTTTGCCTTCGGACGACAGATCGATCATGTCCATGTTCGCGCCCAGCACGTATGGCTCGGAAAGCGTAAAGCGGCAGCAGGCGTAGTTGTGGCCGATGCTGCTGACGACCTTGCCGCTCGTGCGATCGAAGACGTTGCCTTTGCCTCGCAATGCGTTCGAGAAGATGAACTCTTCGCCAACCGTGACCACGTTCAAGGCCGATGTCACCGCGTCGGACTTCCAGACCAGCGAGCCGTCTTTCGCGTCCAAGCACCACACGAAACGATCGTCGGTGCCCTCGATCGCACGATTGTAGCCGCCAATGTACAGCCGGCCGTCGCGGGCGCTGAGCGTACATTTCGATGTGACGTAGAAGTCGGTGGTCTTCCAAATGACCTCGCCGGTTTCCGGGTCCAAGCAAGCCGTCAGCCCGTTATTGTCCGCCGGCAAACCACGCCGTTGCCGCTGACTGGCTGCGTAGCCGAAGAACGTCGAGTAGAACAGTTTGCCGTCGAGCATACAGATGCCGCAGTCATTCCCGCCGCGACCGTACTCGTAGAAGTCTTTCTCCCACACGACCTTTCCCGTATCGAGATCCCACGCCCAGATTCGCGGGTGATGATCCTTCGGGTAGTAAGGATTCTCGTTCGAGTAAATCCACGCCATCACCTCGCGGCCGTTCGGCTGAGGAATCGGTTCGCCTTTGAACGTGAACGGCCTTTCCGTGCCCTGTGCAGCGTACTCGCCCGAGCCCGACGCATAGATCGCGACGTTGCCATGTACAACCGGCGGGAACTGGCGACTCCAGCTGGGCGAGCCAGTGAACGGTGCCTCCCACAGCAGCTCGCCGGTTGCGGCATCGAGACAGCGCATCAACGAGCGTTTGATGCCGGCTTGCGGGACGAGCAGTTTGCCCTGGATGTACAACGGCGAGGTAAACGAGAGATAAACGTCCGGCCAATGCCGCCGCCACAACAATCGTCCGGTGTCTTGCTCGACGGCGATGATCTGGCCTTCGGCCGTATGCGTATAGAGCCGCCCGCCGCCGCAGACAGGCAGATGCTTTACCGTGCCTTCCAACCGCCGCGCCCATCGCATTCGCAGCGGCGGCTTCAAGCCTTGCTGATTCGCATTCGTGCCGCCGAAGTCGCCGTAGTTCGTGTACCAATCGTAGCGAGCATCCGCGAACGGATCGGTCAGCGGGCTGCGGATCTTGGCGACTTGCAGATCCTTCGTCGGCAGCGCGGCCTTTCCGGCCTCACCGTAAACGTACAGATAGCCATCTTCGCAACCGGCATAGATGCGGCCGTCTGCGACCGCGATGGGAGCCGTGATCGGCGTCTTGAACGCCGTTGCTAATGCTGTAGCTTCGCCGCCCGCGAGCGGCACGACATACAACTTTCCGTCGAGTCCGCCGTACATGACGTGATCACGAGTCACGACGGGAGGGCAAACCGAAGCGGCCGCGCAAAGCACTTCCGGCTGCTCGTTGCCGATCGTATGTCGGCACAATCCGATGCCTTCCTCGGGCCGCACGCGGTAGACGTCACGACCGCGCACGCTGACCGAAGCAAAGCTCAACAAGCCCGGCAGATGAATCGCCGTCTCGGTGCCCTGCACGTAACTCGTCTGCACTTCGTCACCGGCAAGACGCAGGATCTCGACGCGTCCGGCGTTGTCGCGGCGATGCCACTGGACGTAGACATTGCCGGCGTCGTCGGCGCTCTGGCCGAATGTGGCAGGGAATTCGGAGCCGGCGTAATCGGGAACCGCGGCAACCGCACGCAGCTTCGGCGCAGCGCCGGCGTCGTCCAGGAACACGGTGCGTCCGCCCGCCGGCATGACCACGGTCTTGTCGACCAGGCAGATATCGCGCGAGCAGACAAAGTGGTCTTTCCACGTAACGCGATCGCCACGAGCGGCCAGCCACTCTTCGCCGCTCCAGCGGTTGCCATCAAACTTAACGACCTCCTTGACGAAGTCCCAAGTCCACGCTACTTCGCCGCTGGGCTCGACTGCGTACACTCGCGCGCCGAGCGTTGCGAAGTAGACTCGCTCGGCACCGACAGCCGGCGCGGAAAAGATTGGCTCTCGGCAATCGATCTGCTTCACGACCGCTCCCGTCTCACGATTCAGGACGTAGTAGTAGCCGGCCGTCGTCCCCACGTGCAGGTACTCGCCGACAACCGCCGGAGCCGCCACGTTGTTACAGTTCCCCGCGCCGCCGGCGGTCTGAAGCCGCCAGCGCACTTGAAAGGTCGTCGCGTCGATGGCGAAGACAACGCCCGAACCGTCGATGACGTAGACGCTGCCATCGCTGACAACTGGCGAAGCGTAGATGCCATCGGTCATGGGGATCGCGGCGAGTAAGCCAAGCGAGTCGGACAGCGCCGTTTCGGGAGCGTTGCCGGATCGTAAAGCATTCCCCTGAAGCTGTGGCCAGTCTGACGCAGCCGATACGGATGCGAGACTCAGTATGCATGCGAGAAAATAGATCGCTACTGACGACGCGAGCGTCTTGTTCATTGTGAGGAATCCGGTCTGGTAAAGGTCACGGCGAATTGTGGCCATCACGCTCCGCCGTGATGAGCCTCCCGCACGGAGGCCGATCTGAGAATGACCGCTCACTTACACTTCCAACTCGCATCTATTAGGCTCATCACGGCGGAGCGTGATGGCTACTTTAGCTCGTCCAGCAACTCGAGAATGACTTTCGTGATACGATCCGATGCATCTAACTGTACACGATTCGTTCCCATCCAGGTTTCATATCCGCCTAGCTCGTGCTGCCGAGGCGTTGGCAAGTATCCATGCGAGTCGTTCGCCAATTCGATCGTAAAGGTATCACCGAACGGCGACTTCTCCTTGATCTCCAAGCCAATCTCAGTGAAGACCTCGAACGGAATCGCCGCGATCGCCAGGTCTCCGATCCGGACGACCTGCAAGGGGATCGAGACTTCGTCGGGACCGTCGAGCAATTTCTGCACGCGTTCGGCGTAGTTCGTTTCGTAGCGATGGAACTTCTCTGCGTCCGCGGGCTTGGCCAGCACTTCGGCAAAATACTTCTGCATCGCCGCATCCGGCTTGCGAAACTTCACTGTCAACTCGCGATGAGCGAATTTCAAGGGAACCCAGTCGCGGAACTCAATTTGATCGTGAGCCGCCTTCACGCGTTGAGCGACCACTTCGGCGACTTCGGCCATCTTCTCGTATTGCTCGTATTTCTTGCCGCCACGAGCGCGGAAGTTGATGTTGTTGACGTCGCCGCTGGTGCCGTTGCTCATCATGCCGACGAACGGCGGATCGCTCGCACCGGCATCCAGCAATTCGCTGATGCGTTTGGAAAAGATGCCGAAGTAGTCGGCCGAGATGTCCCCTTGATTCACACCGCCGACGTAGTGCAGCGAATAGTTGGCCAACAAAGCGATCGGGCGACCGTCGGCGGCTTGCACGCTGAGGAACGAGACTTCGGGATCGACGGGCCCCGCCGGCTCGACCAAGGCCGCGTTGCCGCGCGGCGGATTCATGCGGACTTTGTCGATGCCGCCGAACGGATTCTTCAACTGCTCCGGCTCCGTGACAAACCAGCGTCGATTGAACAACTCCGACGGCTCTTCGACGCCGCCCCAACCGATCCGCGCCGGTTCGAGATGGGCGTACGCGGCCTTCACGGCATCGGCGATGCCCCGCGCCAGGATCGGGGCGTAGCGGTCTGTGCTCGAGCGAGTTCCCGAATGCGTGTGCGTCGCGGCCATCAGGATGTTCTCGGGATGCAGCTTTGTCTCTTCGCCAATCATCGTACGAGCCTGATCATAGACCTCGCGCACGATGCCGAGATTGTCACAGATCACGAAAGCGATCTGAGTCTCGCCGTCGTCGAGCACCAGGCACTTCGCGTGCAGCTTGTCGTGAATCGAGGTTGCTGGAAACGGGGCGAAGCCACCGACCACCATTTCGCCTAACGGAGGCGTGATATCAGCCGTCGCGGCCCCCGCTCGAAAGCTGCGTTTCTCGTCAGCCTCGCCGCGCGGAAGGGCGACCATGCAAGCCAGGACCAGCACACCAGAAGAGACACACAATCGGACATTCTGACCTATCATCATCGATATCATTTTCGACTCGCTGTTTGACTTGGGCACCGAAGGCTCCGCATTCACGACCTTGCCGCGCTGCGATAACAGCCGTGCCCAGTACGGTACCCGGATCGCACGCTGTTTTCAATCAAATACCGCAGAATTGCCGTTCCCCTCCCGACTCGCTGGCATCGAGGAGGCGTCAGAGCCCTTCGCGGCCAACAACCGCCATCGTTGCCGCCCCGGCGTGAGTAACTCATAATCGAGGCGAGCTTGAAGTAAATACAGCCAGTGTCTCAACGGCATGATGGTCATGACACACGAACCACTCGATCGCATCCTCAAGAAGACCCTCGAAGATTTTAATGTTTCGCGCAGCGAGAAGCGAGTTCTTCAGCGCATCCTCGAGGAACTCGGAGCGGACGATCAGCAGCGAGCTTTCCTCCGTCACCGCGCGTTCGAACTGGCGCGCGGCGAGGTGCTTGGTCCGCAGGCACATGGTGTGCTTGACTGGCTGGAAGCGATCGTGAAAGTCTTGGATGCCAACGAACCAACCGACTCAACTTCTAAAAGCAACCGCGCCGAAGTCTTCTTCAGTCCTGGAGACGAGTGTCGGCGCGCCATCACCGGACTGCTCGAACGCACACGACAAGCGGTCGACATTTGCGTGTTCACGATCACCGATGACCGGATCAGCGACCGTATCGTCGAAACGCGAGATCGAGGAGTTGCCGTGCGGGTCATCTCGGATAATGACAAGGCAGAAGACTTTGGTTCCGACATCGAGCGGTTCGAGCGGGCGGGCGGGCATCGAAGTCGCGATCGACAAGAGCGAGCATCACATGCATCACAAGTTCGCGGTCTTCGATCGGTGCATCACGCTGACCGGAAGCTACAACTGGACACGCAGCGCCGCCGAGTTCAACGAAGAAAACATCCTCGTGACGCACGATCCGCGGATCGCCGGCCGCTTCCAAGAGGAATTCAACTGTTTGTGGAAGAAATTGCGATGATGCCGAACTCGCTCGGCACGTCATTTATGTGGCGTTTCGCTCCGCGAAACAGCATCGCATTCGGCTCATACGCGGAGAGGCTGTGAAAAAATCAGCCGCTGGGCGCTAGCCTGCGGTTTCCCCGCGGGAACCGGACGCTAGCGCGTACCGGCTGATTTCGCGGAGCGAAAGGCCACGTCCGCAGCAACTCACCTCGCGTAATCCTCGCCATTGAGACTGTTCACGACCGAGACGAGCCACTTGTCGAGGTCACCTCGCATCGAGGCAACGCGGTCAGACTCGGACTCCGAGACGTCTTCCGTTTCCTTCGGGTCGGCCGCCAAATCGTACAACTCCCATTTGGCGTTACCGTTCTTGCCTTCGATGCGATGCAGCTTCCAATCGCCGTCGGTCCAAGCGGAATGGCCGGGGAAGCTGCTTGTCGAATAAGCAGGGTTCGGCAACTCGGCCGCTTTCTGGCTGGATTCGTGCGGCGGGAGATCGCCGCCCGCCTGCTGAGCCTTCCATAAATCCGCCATCCACGCGGCGGAAGGAGTGCCGATTCCAGGAGCCGTGTAATCCCAAAAGCCCATCGCCCGTGTTTGGTCATTTGTCTGTTCGTCGATTAAAGCGACAAGGCTGATGCCATCCAGGGGCGCTTGCCGTTCAACGTGAACGCCCGCGATCTCCAACAGGGTTGGATAGATATCACACGTGTTGCAACGCATGTCCGTCGTCCGCGGTTGCTTGATGTGAGCCGGCCATTCGAGAATCGCGGGGACGAGCAAGCCGCCTTCGTAGACTTGCCCTTTGTTGCCGCGGAAGCCGCCGGTCGAACCGACCTTGGGCAGACCGCCATTGTCGCTGCAATACCACAGGATCGTGTTCTCGCGAATGCCGAGATCCGTCAGCGAATCGCGCAGCTTCCCAAACGCCCGGTCCATGCCAGTCACTTCGCCGTAGAAGTTCTGCAACGCTTTCGAATGTTCTTCGTACAACTTGCGATCTTCCTCGGCAGCCACATGCGGACTGTGGGGCGAGCCGAACCACACGACCGCCAGGAATGGATCGTCTCCCTTCGTCTTCTCCTTCATCCACTCCAACGCCGCGTCGACAGCGATCATCGAGCTTTCGCCCTTCATCGGTACGGCCGTGCCCTGGCGGCTCATGATGGCGTCGTTGTCGTAGAAGTTGGGCGCGCTCAACCATTCGTCGAAGCCGTTGCGGCCGGGATGCGCGGGACTGTCGTTCCGCACCGATCCCAGATGCCACTTGCCGAAATGCCCGGTCGCGTAGCCGGCGGTCTTCAGCGCTTCGGCAATCGTGGTCTCTTGCGGCCGCATCGGATAGCCCCACTTGAAAACTCCCATCCGATTAGGATGCCGCCCCGTCATGACACTCGCCCGCGTCGGCGAACAAACCGGAGCCGCCGCATAGAACCGATCGAACCGCAGTCCCGCGGCGGCAGCAGCATCGAAGTTAGGCGTCTTGATCACCGGATGCCCGTTATACGCCATGTCCCCCCAACCTTGATCGTCGGCCATGACGAGGATGATGTTGGGGCGCTCGGCGGCGCGATTCTCGACAGCGTTTACCAAAGCCGCCACAACCATCAGCGTTAAGGCAGCGAACGCGCGAGCTTTCATGGTGCGGCTCCAAAGGTGTAGATTCGCGAATGTGCTGGTGCGGGTGTTCCGTTGCCACGCTTAGATCTTATCATGGTGGCAGTCGTCGAACTACCTGGTTTCGAGACGGTGCGTACTGTCGGGCGAACATGAGTGCCGACGAAGTCAAGTAACATCCCGAGGTATCCGTAATGTCCCATGCATGCCGCAATGTCGTCTTCACCGTATGCTTGATCTCATTCATTGCCGGTGGTTGCGGTAAGACGGCAACCTCACCGAGTCAAGCGGAGCAGAAGCAAACCCCCGCCGGTGCGAGACAACCGCTCGGCACTACAGGTGGTGATACCGCATCGATCACGGTGACGCTGGATGGAGAGGCGAACGAGTGGCTGGGTACGCCGCCGGTGTGGGAGGAAGCTGGCGCTGCGGGGCCAGGGCCCTTTGAATCGGACATCGACATCAAACAGGTCTACATGGTCAATGACAAGGAGCATTTGTATGTATGTTTGCGCACGAATCCATCCCTTCAAGCACGCTACGCGCGTGCGCCGGGGGGCGGCGAGTTGTGCGACTTGTACTTCGACACGGACAATGACGCTCAGACCGGTTGCAAGGATGTCGACGGATTCGACTTCGGCCAGATCAATGGCTACGAAATGAAGGCGTGGATTCCTGTGGGCGTCTATTCCGGTACGGATGGCGATGGGCCATTCGTAACCTACGCCCTGTTGCGGGCCGACAAGAATGGTGATTTCACCCTGAGCGCTCCAGTCGAGTCTCAGTCGTCCCAAGATCCAGGTGCTCTGATTGCACACGGCGAGGATGGCGTGGAAATGGCGATCCCGCTTGAAGTTCTTGGCGTGGACGCCGGAGCAACCGTTCGTTTGCTGCTCAAAGAGGCTGCAGATCCATTTGCAAAAGAGCGATACAGCGAAGGCACCTACACATTGCGTTAAAGCTTCTTCGTCGCGTTCCGATCCTTCCAAGTAGAGGAAGACTTCAACATGACCGAACTCAGCCGCCGGCAATTCGTAGCGACTGCCGCCTCAACTGTAGTGGCCGCCTACGGCAGTTGTCGCGTGAATGCCGCGCCGACAAGCACGCCGCGCGTCGATTCGCATCTCCACTGCTTCGCCGGGAAGCACGACTTGAGGTTCCCGTATCACGTGCGAGGACCGTACGCGCCGGAAGAAATTGCGACACCCGAGCACCTGCTGAAATGTATGGACGAGGCGGGGGTCGACTTTGCGGTCGTTGTGCATCCGGAACCGTATCAAGACGACCATCGATATCTCGAACATTGCCTGGCCGTTGGTGGAAGAAGGCTGAAGGGGACGGCGCTGGTGTTTGCGGATCGGGTAGGGTCGCTGGAGAAGTTGCCGGAGCTGGCGGAGCGACTCAGCTTGATTGCGGTTCGCGTGCATGCCTATGCGCCCGATCGATTGCCGCCGTTTGGGAAACCGGAACTGCGGCGACTGTGGCAGATGGCGACAGATCTCGGGCTAGCCGTGCAACTGCATTTTGAACCGCGTTACGCGGCGGGCTTCGAGCCGCTGATTCGCGAGTTTCGGGAGACGCGCGTGATCATCGATCATCTGGGACGTCCGTTTCAAGCGACGCCGGAGGAACATGCGGTCGTCGTGAAATGGTCGCGGTTTCCGAACACGATCATGAAGCTGTCGTCGATTCCCTCGAACGCGAGCTATCCGCATCGCGACATCGCTCCCATCATTAAGCAACTGACCGAGAGCTATGGTGCGGATCGCATGATTTATGGCGGTGGGTTTGGAGCAGATGCGACGGGCGATTCGTATCGTACCGCGTTCGAGCGAGCCGAGTCGTTCATCGGCCATCTCACCGAGTCGGAGCGAGCGAAGATCTTGGGCGGAACAGCGGTCAGGTTGTTCGGGTTCACGGCTTGAACGGTCATCGATGCACCGCGCGCGTCGATTATTCTAAGTTACTCCTGCCCCCAACGAGCTCGTCTCGTTGGAGCAAAAAATTGGTGAGTTAGAAATGAACGGCGGCAAAGTCGAGACCCCAACGGGCTTGTCCCGTTTGGTGAATGAGATTCGAGGCGATGACGGCGCGGCGAGGTAAGCGAGCAGAACCTCATTCACCCACGAGACAAGCTCGTGGGGGTCTTGGGTTACTCGAAGACATTTAGCTAACTTAACAATCTTGGGTTCCGAACGGGGCGAGCCCGTTGGGGACCGGAAACCTGCGCCGAGTGCCATTCGAACCGCGAAACTCACCCGGTTGTCCAGGTTCGAGGGCTTGGGTACGTTAATCGGTTCGCATGAACAACCAACTCCCAAGCAGGTGAAACATCGTCATGAGCGACCCTTACTTCCAGCAATTGTTTGCAGACCGGATTGGCGGAGCCAACTATGGCAAGGGGACCGCGATCTACAAATTCGAGAAGATCAAGCGGGCCAAGCGGAAGGCGGCGGCCGATTATCCGGATCGCTCGCTGCTGAACTTCGGCATCGGCGAGAATGACGAGATGGCTCCCGAGTCGGTGCGTCAAGTCATGGCTGAGGAGATCAACAAGCCGGAGAATCGCGGCTATGCCGATAACGGAATCGCCGAGTTCAAGGAAGCCGCGGCTCGATTCATGAAGCGGGAACTCGGCGTGGAACTCGACCCGGTAAAGGAGATCAATCACTGCATCGGCTCGAAGCCGGCGCTGGCGGTGCTCCCGGCGTGCTTCATCAATCCCGGCGACATCACGCTGATGACCGTCCCCGGCTATCCGGTTGCCGGCACGCATACGGCTTACTACGGCGGCAGCGTGTATAAGCTGGCGCTGCTGGCCGAAAACAGTTTTCTGCCGGATCTCGATGCGATTCCGGCCGACATCGTGGCGAAGACGAAGCTGCTGGTGCTGAACTATCCCAATAGCCCGACGGGCAAAGTGGCACCGCGCGAGTTCTTCGAGAACGTCATCGCCTTCGCGAAAGCCAACAGCATCGTCGTCGTCCAAGACGCCGCTCACATGATGCTGACCTTTGAAGGCAAGCCGATGAGCTTCCTCAGCATTCCCGGCGCGAAGGATGTCGGTGTCGAAGTGCATTCGCTGTCGAAGGGTTTCGACATGATCGGCTGGCGGATTGGCTGGGTTTGCGGACACGAGCGGATCGTGCAAGCTTATGCCGACGTCAAGGACAACAGCGACTCGGGACAATTCATCGCGATCCAAAAGGCGGCCGCCGCGGCGCTCGACGACGAATCGATTCCGAAACGGACTCGTGAGAAGTATCGCCGCCGCCTGTCGAAGCTGGTCGAGACGCTGCAAGGCTGCGGCTTTCAATGCTCGATGCCGGGCGGCAGCTACTTCCTGTACACCAAGTCGCCCACGGGAACGGCAAGCGGCGAGACCTTTGCCGACGCCGAAGCCGCCAGCCAATTCCTGATCACTCAGCAATCGATCGTCACCGTCCCGTGGGACGACGCCGGCGCGTTCCTGCGTTTCTCGGTGACCTACGAAGCGGCGAACGAAACTGAAGAGGACGCGTTAATGGCCGAGACAAAGAAGCGGCTGGGGCAGATAAAGCTGAAGTTCTAAATCGACTCGATGTGCAATCCGCGTTTTCGCCGTTCCTTGCGGCGGACGTCGTCGATCGTGTCGGCGACGGTGGCAACGCCGTCGATGCCGGTGAGCACGAGTTCAGGATGCGTGCGGTCGGTCGAGCTGATGCGGATCGTGCCGACGTCCAGCATCCGCTGAACGACCCCTTGTTCGTAAGTCACGTCATCAATGTCGATGACTTCGATCCGATCGGTCACGCGTTTCAAGATGCCCGACTTGTGGATGAACCGCTGCGTTGTCAGTTGATAGTAAACACTCATTTTCTTGTAGGCCAACATGCTGACCAGCAAGACGAAGATTACGGGAATGGCGAGTCCAACGGGTGGAAAGGCGAACATGCCGGCGATCAGGCCAATCGTGACGAGCCCGCCCAAAACCCACGTCCCGTACATGGCTTTGGCCGAATAGCCTCCCGACCAAAGATCTTGTTCCTCGTCCTCGGCGTTGTCCGCCTGACGGGCTTCGGCGGATTCTTTGAATCGATCTTTGGGTGTGTCGGCGCTCATGGGCACAGGCTCCTGACGATGTAAATGGGCGAGACTGCTCAATGACGTGACGCATTATAACGGCACGTTCGGGGATTCGTTAGCAGGCTGAGCTTCTTGGATTGCCTGCTTGCGGACGCCACTGGACGCCTGCTGGGACACCTCATCTATTCCGCGAATCGTCAGTTGTAGTATAGTGATTCGAGGCTGTCGCTAAGAAACTTCGGTAAACGGGAACTTCGGCCAAGACTCGCATGAGATGTCCCTTCTGTCGGCTCGATAACGACCGCGTGATCGACTCGCGTGCCAGCGACGACGGGTTCGCGATCCGTCGCCGCCGGGAGTGCTTGGACTGTAAGCGCCGGTATTCCACTTACGAACGCCTGGAGGAGATGTCGCTCAAAGTCGTCAAGAAGCACGGTGGACGAGAGCCGTTCAGCCGCGAGAAGATGCGCCACGGCCTGGCCCGAGCATGTTGGAAGCGCCCGATCAGCGACGAACAGATCGATGGCGTAGTCGCTCAAGTCGAGAGCGAAATCTATGCCAAATTCGACACGGAAGTCGACAGCGAACATCTGGGCGCGCTCGTCATGCAGTATCTCGGGGAACTCGATCAAGTTGCCTTTGTCCGCTTCGCCAGCGTCTATCGCGAGTTCGAGGACGTGCGGGATTTCGTCGACGAGCTGCAACCGATGTTGATCGCGAAGCGCATTGGCGACGGATAACCGGCATTACCGAGTGCCCCGCCCCATTTCGCGGGCCGTTTAGCGTCCCGGCTCTCTCGCCGAATCGCCTTGGAGGTCTTGGGACTTCCGGCTATCATACGCGCGCACCAACTCACTACCAAAACCTCTTGCTAGCAACTTCTCCAACGGACGAACAAATGAGCGAGCTACGAACCGAACGCGACTCGATGGGCGAGGTACAGGTCCCCGCCAACGCCTATTACGGAGCCCAGACGCAACGAGCCGTCGAGAACTTTCCCATTTCCGGCTGGCAACTGCCGGCCGATCTGATCCACGCACTCGGATTGGTGAAGTACGCCTGCGGTGTTGCCAATCGTGACTTGGGCAAGCTTACGGGCACCGGCAAAAAGACGCTTAATGATGCGCAAGTCGATGCCATGCTCGCGGCTTGCCGTGAGGTCGCCGAAGGCAAGCTCGACGGCGAATTCCCGATCGATGTCTTTCAAACGGGCTCGGGAACCTCCAGTAATATGAACACCAACGAAGTCATCTCGAACCGCGCGATCGAGATTGCCGGCGGCGATCGCTTCCAAGCCGAGAAGCCAATTCATCCGAACGACCACGTCAACATGGGGCAGAGCACGAACGATATCTTTCCCACGTCGATCCACGTCGCGACCGCGAGCAAAATCAAGAACGACCTGATTCCGGCGCTACAGCGGTTCGCGGACGTCTTGGCACAAAAGGCCAAGGAGTGGGATCAGATCATCAAGATCGGCCGAACGCATCTGGCCGACGCGACGCCGTTGCGGCTTGGTCAGGAGTTCGGAGGATTTGCCCGACAGTTGCAACTGTCCGTCACGCGCGCCGAGCGCGGCCTCGAAGCCGTTTTGGAGTTGCCGGCTGGCGGCACGGCGGTGGGAACCGGAATCAACACACATCCCGAATTTGGCAAGCGAGTTGCCGAGTGTCTGGCCAGCGAAACGGGCATCGCGTTCGTGGAGGCAGAGAATCACTTCGAGGCCAATGCACAGCGCGATGGCTTGGTCGAATGCCACGGCCAGCTCAAGACGATCGCCTCGACGCTCTTTAACGTCGCCAACAACATCCGCTGGCTCGGTAGCGGCCCGCGATGTGGCTTCTACGAAGTCCAGCTTCCCGATCTCCAGCCGGGCAGTTCGATTATGCCGGGCAAAGTGAACCCGGTCATGTGCGAAAGCATGATGCAGGTCGCGGCTCGAGTGATGGGCAGCGACCAGGCGATCGCCATCGCCGGCTCGGGAGGCGGCCAGTTCCAGTTAAACATCATGATGCCGATGATGGGACAGACGGTCTTGGAGAGCATCCAACTGCTCGCTTCCTGTACGCGGGCTTTCGTCGACTTCTGTGCTGAAGGGATGGAAGCCAATGAAAAGGCTTGCGAAGCGGCGGTTGAGCAGAGTTTATCGATGGTCACGAGCTTGAACCCGCACCTCGGTTACGAGAAGACCTCCGCGTTAGCGAAGAAGGCGTTCAAGGAAGATAAGACGATTCGCGAACTTTGTCGCGAGGAAGGCGTTTTACCGGAGAACACGCTCAACGAAGCGTTGGACCCGATGAGCATGACGGAACCCCAAGGGTAAATGACAAAATCCCAAATCCCAATGACCAAGGAGGATCAATGATCGTTGGGATTTGGAGCTTCAACTAATTGGATCACGGAGGATCGGCCATGAAGCGTTTCGCATTTTTAGTTTGCGCCTTGTTCGCAATCTTGATCGCGGCTCCAAGATTGAGCTTTGGTCAACAAGACACGAAGAGCCTGCTCGCGTCGGCCTATCAAAAGACGCAAACCGCCAAGACGGTCACGGACTACACCGCCGTGATCGACCTTTGTCAGCAAGCCGAAGCAACGAACCTCACACCGGCCCAAAGCAAATACGTGCGACAACTGGCTTCCTGGGCTTACAATCGCCGTGGCGAAGCGTATGTCGAGCAAGCCGCCACCGCCCTCGAATCCGGAGACAAAGAACGGGCGTCCGAGTTCGACACGAAAGCATTGGCCAACTTCGAGAAAGCCGTCGAAAACGACGAGACCCGCTGGAAGGCAATCCATAACCGCGGCGTCAGCTATGCACTCGCGGGCAAGTACGAAAAGTCGATCACGGACTTTACGCGCGTCATCGAGCTTCGACCGGACTATCCAAATGCCTGGTTCAATCGAGCCGAAATCCGCTATGAGCTTGGCCACTTCGAGCAAGCGATACCCGACTACACCAAGATGCTCGAACTGAACCCCGATGACTTCGGAGCCTACACGAGCCGTGGGCACACCTATTTTCGGGTGCGAAAGTTCACCGAGGCTTTAGACGACTACAGCAGCGCGATTCAACTGAACGAAGCCAACGCGGAAGCCTATGCGAACCGGGGCGATGCGCATCAGAAACTGGATAATTGGAAGGAAGCGGCGGCCGACTTCCGTCGCGCGGTGGAACTCGATGCTACGCTCCCACGAGCCTATGCCAGCGCTGCCTGGCTGATGGCGACGTGCCCCGACGAGCACTTCCGTAACGCGGAACTTGGCCTGCAGGCCGCGCAACGTGCGATTGAACTCGGTAGCGAAGACAACTTCGAGCTGTTGGATACGCTCGCCGCCGCACAGGCTAACGCGAAGCACTTCGACCAAGCCATCGCCACGGTCTCGAAGGCGATTGAGCTGGCCCCGGCTGACGCCTCCAGCCCGCTCACGCAACGCTTGGAGCTGTACAACAGCCAGCGTCCCTACCGCCAGCAACTCGCCCAAACGGCACAGGCGGAATCGCCGGAACTGCGCTAGCCGGGTGCTGCGCTAGCCGGGTGCCACCCAGAGACTTGAACGATCGCGCAAATATTTAGTAAAAATTCGTTCCCGATCAGCCAAACGGGTTAATTTAGCCTTTCAGGTTCGTCGATTACGTGTAAGATTAGCTTTTAGCATCGGCGAGGTATTGCTGTTTGGGCACCTACCAACTCGGAGCTAATGCCCCCCCAAAGCGACGTGCTAAGTCGCTGATTTCCTTACGATTTGAGCAGATTCTCACTCTCTTCACGGTGTGCTTGGCGAGACGGCTTGTGGGTGAAGTGATGAGGACTGTGGACGGGTAGCCCGGCCGAAGCGGTCAACGCTACAGGCGGAACCGCGAATCGTGAAAGTTACAACTTGAATTGCTGTGGGACGCGTACGTTCCATCAGAACCTGCAGAGGCTTGTGGTGAACCAAAGATGAAACTCGAAAAGCTAAGAAACATCGGTATTTCCGCTCACATCGACTCGGGCAAGACAACCTTGAGTGAACGAATCCTGTTCTACACGGGACGTATTCACAAGATGGAAGAGGTCAAGGGTGGTGGTGCCGGCGCGACCATGGACTACATGGATCTGGAGAAGGAGCGCGGTATCACGATCACCAGCGCCGCGACCTCCGTCGAGTGGAACGGTCACCCCATCAATCTGATCGACACCCCTGGGCACGTTGATTTTACGGTCGAGGTGGAGCGTAGCCTTCGTGTCTTAGACGGAGCCGTGCTGGTGCTGTGTGCCGTCGGTGGTGTGCAGTCGCAATCGATGACCGTCGATCGGCAGATGAAGCGATATCACGTGCCGCGATTGGCATTCATCAACAAGATGGACCGCACCGGAGCCGATCCCCTGCGTGTGTGTCAACAGATGCGAGCCAAGCTCGGTTGCGATACCATTTTGATGCAGCTGCCCATGGGCGCGGGCGAAACTTTTTCGGGTGTGATCGACCTCATTCAAAGGAGAGCCATTCGCTTCGGCGGCAACGAAGGCGAAATCGTGACCTACGAAGAAATCCCGCTCGAGTACCAAGATGAAGTGGTAACGGCTCGCGGCACCATGCTCGAACAGCTGGCAATGTACAGCGACGAGCTGATGGAGCTGCTGCTGTCGGAGGAAGAGGTTCCGGAAAAGCTGATTCACGAAGTTCTTGAACACGCGGTCCAAGAGCAAGAAGCCACGCCTGTGTTCCTCGGAACGGCTTACCGGAATCAAGGCGTCCAGCCACTGCTCGATGCCGTCGTGCGTTATTTGCCATCGCCACTGGATCGCGAGATCAAGGCCAGCAAGATTGACAACCCGGAAGAGAGCGTCAAGCTGGCTCCCGATCCAACACTAACCTTTGTCGGCATGGCCTTTAAGATCGTCGAAGATCCGTACGGCCAGCTCACCTTCCTGCGGATCTACCAAGGTTCGATTGAGAAGGGGAACATGTACTACAACCAGCGGACGGGAAGAAGAGATCGCTTCAGCCGGATCGTCCGCATGCATGCCGATAAGCGTGAGGAGATCGACTCCGCCTCCGCCGGCGACATCGTTGCGATCATGGGCATCGACTGTGCCAGCGGTGACACTTACGCGGCCGAGAGAGACTACTGCTCGCTGGAAAGCATCTTTGTTCCCGAGCCCGTGCTCAAAGTTGCCATCAACCCACTCAGCCGCAGTGATGGCGACAAGCTCGCCAAGGCGCTTCAGCGATTCCGCAAAGAAGACCCCACGTTTCAAGTGTCGAGCGACGCCGAGACGAACGAGGTTCTGATCGCGGGAATGGGCGAGTTGCATCTGGACATCTACGTCGAACGGATTCGCCGCGAGTACGGCGTCGCGTGCGAAGTGGGTGCTCCCAAGGTCAGCTATCGCGAAGCTCCCACTCAGGTTGTCGAATTTAATTACAAACACAGGAAGCAAACCGGCGGCTCCGGTCAGTATGCTCACATTGTCGGCCGCCTCGAACCGCTGCCAGAAGACTCACCCGAGAATTTTGTGTTCGAGGAAAAAGTCGTTGGTGGTCGCATTCCGAAGCAGTACATTCCCTCCATTGAGAAGGGCTTCCGCGAATCACTCGCCAAGGGGCCCGTTGCCGAATTCCCCGTGGTGCTGGTCAAGATGGTGGTCACCGACGGTTCTTACCACGAAGTTGACAGTTCGGATCGCGCGTTCCAAACGGCGGCTCGGGGTTGCTTCCGCGAGACGTTTCAGAAGTCGAAACCCGCACTGCTCGAACCGATCATGAATTTCGAGATCGAAGCACCCGAGCTGTATCAAGGGCCGATCGTGGGCGACCTCACGTCACGTCGAGGCATCGTCACATCGACCGACATTCGAGATGGCACCTCACGAATCACCGCGGAAGTTCCCCTTGCCGAAACGTTTGGCTACGCGACTGACTTGCGGAGCATGACGCAAGGGCAGGGCGTGTTCTCGATGGAGTTGGCGTGCTATCGCCGAACGCCCCGGAATATCCAAGAAGAGATCGTTGCCGATCGCAAGCAAGCACAACTGGTCGGTGCCAAGTAGCCGGCGATCAGCCGAGTTGCTTCAGCATCCAGGCCAGCGGTTCGCGAATTCCGCGTGGTTCAATCCGCAACGGCAAGGATATCGGCGCGCCGGCGATTTCCAAGTCGATCGTCGCCCCCGCGACCGAGGCGGCAAAGAACTCGAATCGTCTGAGTGAAGACATCGTCTGGCGAAACGCACCCGGCACATGCGCTTCCGCGTACGCTCGCGGCGAGTCGATGCACGCTTGAGCGCGATCCGACTTGGTGAATAGAAATGCAATCGGCTTGTGGCACCACGAGACACCTCGCTTCGTGCTAAATTCACCAAGATAGCTCAGCAACTTCATGGCAAAGAAGTCGGGGGCTGGATCACCCCGGTCGATTCGTTGCGTATCCAGCAGGATGATCGCACCGGCGCATTTCTTGAGGAACGCACGGGTGATCGGCGAAGCCTGATGATCGAGTTCCCGCTCCATCACGGCACCGGACATGTCCGGAAAAATCAACTCTCGTACCCGGCGTCGGTTCGGGCCAGTGATCTGAAGGTGGTTCCAATTCCAACGTTCTGCCTCGTCCGCAGTGCTGGGTGGAAAGTGTTGACTGACCAGTTGCGCAATCACTTGTTGTTGCAGCGAGACCGAGAACGCGCCGCGCCAGACTGCCTGGGAAGCGTCACGCTGACGCGAGAGACAATCACAAAGCATCCCAAGATACGAGGTCTTCCCCGCGCCGCGGGGGCCAAGGACGGCTAACATCTGTGGCTTTTTCGTCCGCTGATCGGCTGCTTGATACGTCAATGCCAACGGCGCATAACAGTGACGGCATCGCTCGGCATCATGCCGGTTCCCTCCGTCACAGACAAAGCACGGTATATCGACGGCATAGTGCCGCAGCTCGTAGGAGTCGAGTGGTGAGTAGACGAGGCGAGTCATCGCGTTTCCTCACTCGTGTCCCACGGCGTCGACCGGCCGTCAACGTGGCCGGGCACCTCAACAACGTCGCACGCACTGACGGCACATCGAAAACCGATGTTGTGTCGTCGTGCCAGCGGACTGTCCGCGCTGCGACACTGGCAGGTTGCCCGGTTGTCGAGATAGCTGTCAAAGGCTCCCCCTCGCAGGCTCTTCATCGGCTCGACCAGTTCGACCACGTCTTCACCATTCCAAAGCTGCAAGTTGCTCGACGTCCATTCCCACACATTTCCAACCATCTGCCGCGCACCACCGACACTGTCACCTTCGGCATAAGAGTTGGACGGCACGGTGCGACCAGCGCTACTACTCCAGAGGTTAGCTCGCTCCGAAGAAAACGAATCGCCCCACGGGTACTTCCGTTGCAAGATCGTCCCCTCCGCCTCGATTGGAGAGCAAGCAGCCCGCACCCATTCGGCGTCGGTTGGCAAACGCATTCCGATCCAACGCGAGTACGCTTCGGCTTCAAACCAGCTGATCCCGACAACTGGATGGTCGGCCGTTGTCGGGCCGGGCCGGCCGTTCGACCAGAATCGAGGCCCCAACGATCCGGAGCGGTCGACAAACTCCTTCACACACGGCCAAACCGATGCATGCCACAGCGACTTCTTCTGATACCCGCCCTGTTCGACAAACGCTTGAAACTTCTCGTTGGTGATCGTACATCGCTCCAGGAACAACTCGTCAACGTGAACACAGTCTGTCGAATCGATGGTGTCGGAGTCCGCTTCCGCGTCGACTTGCCATCGATTCAACCGCACTCGACCAGCCGACACAAGACAAGTGTCCTGGCGAAAGCAAGCGATCGCAGTTCGCGACGCGATTAGCTCTAGATCCTGCGCCAATTTCGGCCGTAAGAGCAAGGCGCTACGATGACTACTAATCATCGCGTCGACGAGCGCCGCGCGATCGTTCGGAGAGCCGGATGCGACTTCGAATAACGCTGGCTGTGTTGGCAAGACGCCCGCCGGCATCTGCCGATTCGCCGAATCAGAAGTCGATCTCCAAAGTAACCGCATCCCCGCTGCCCCTTGCGATGATGTTCATTCAATCAACTGGCCCCAGAAGCCGCGGCAACGGCCTGCTGAAGACGCTCGAACGGATCGACTTCCGGTGCGGCCTGATCGTTTGTCCGATCAGCGCCTTCACTCACCGCGTCCGCCACGGCGGATTGTCCTGTCAACGCATTGACTAGCGCCGTTAACACCTCGGTCTGCTGCTCGACGAGCCCTTTCAGGCCCGCAACATCCTGCGCAACGGTCGCAGTCCCCGCTCCGCCGCCCGCTCGCCCGTCCGTCGCCAGAAACCGATCGACGTAATTGAACAGCTCCAGAACTTCGTTCTCCCACTCGGAGGACTCCGAGCGAAAGTCCCGGATGGCGTGCTGAATTGATTCAGGAATTGCGTGCAAGATAACCTCGACAGGAACGGCCAACAATCGCTGAGATAGCGGATGTTCGTCAAAGATAAGTCGTCTCTTTTCGTGACCATCTGAAATCTAGGTCATAAATGCTCGAGACGCAAATCTGGAGGATTCGCAATTCGCGAGCTGCGCGGGGGTATACCGCCAACACGCCAACACAGGGCACCTGTTCAAATCCGCGGCACTCTAGTTAAGATAGGGAAACATCGAAAGCGTGCCCGATTATGCGGCATCCGCGTTTTAGACAAAAGACAACGAATGAACAGGAGCTGACCGATGATTCGCCAATTCATACTGACTGCAACCGCGATGGGATTTCTCGCCGCCGCGACCACCAATGCCGAGGCACGAAACCTCTTCAATCGGCAACCTGATCCCGCCCAGGAAGTCGAACCGCTTCCGGCTCCGCCGACCCCCAGTCAACAAGGTTGGTACGCTCCCGCTCAGAAGATGCCCTTCCAGGCGGCGCAAAAAGGTGCCTACCAAGCCGTGCAAAAGGGGGCGTATCAAAAGAGTGCCGTGGTCGCGACATGTGTTCGCTACGTGCAACACCGGACACATCGGAAAGTCTGCTGTGATTGTGGTCAATCCTACCAAACCGTACTATCCGTCATTGATCCGAGAACTTGTTGCCAGATCGATGTGCCCGTCTGCCTGCCGTCGTGCTGCACCGGGCCACCGCAGTGTAGCGGACGCAACGGTTTGCTAGGACGCGGTATCACGAACTACAACTGGTGCTGCGGCTATGCCGTTCGCATCGTCGTTGGACATCACGGCGACGTGACCGTTCATTATTACGGCGTCTAACGCGAGAGACCGATACCCGACCGTCTCTACCCCAGTGAATCGCCCTGTGGCAAAGAAACGAAAGAGGAAACGTCAACCGACGCTCGTTTCCTCCACCGTTGAAGACCGCCGGGCGGAAGTCATCACCGTCGCATGGATGCTCGCCGCGATGACCACGCTCGGCGCGGAAGTCGTCGGTGGACTTCTGCGAATCGTGCTACACCTCAGCAACTCGATGCCCGCATCCATCCGTGTCTTCCCGAACCTGCTGCTCTTTACAGCCGCCATCACGGGTCTCGTTTGCTTGTCGCTCACGCCGTTCGTGTACCGCTTCCGGCGCTTGCCGCCGCCGACCGTCGTGACCGTTTTGGCGGTCGCCGTCTCGGTGCTTCCGCTTGCCATCGTACTCGCGCAATCGCTTCGCTAGAAGCCGTTCAAATCAGCTCGTGAATCGGCGGCCGGCGGTTGACAAGATACTGCGGCCGGCCGTTGGGATCCTGAAGCGTGATGCGGTCGACGTCGATGCCGAGATTGTGATAGAGCGTCGCAAAGACTTCCTGCAGATGGACAGGTCGATCCATCGCGTCCTCGGCATAGCGAGTTGACTTTCCAATCGCCTGCCCGGTACGCATTCCACCGCCCGCGAGGAAACATGTCGCCAAACGGAGCCAGTGATCGCGGCCCGCGCCACTGTTGACGCGAGGCGTTCGGCCGAACTCACCCCACATGACGACCGAGACATCTTTGTCCATGCCGCGTTCGTGGAGATCTTGCAGCAAGGCGCTCATGGCAACGTCCAATTTGGGCAGCTGTTTTCGCAAGGTCACGAAGTTATTGCCGTGCGTGTCCCAGCCTCCCCAGCTGAAGTTGACGGCCCGCACACCGGCTTCGACCAATCGCCGCGCCGTCAGAAACATCTGGCCATCGTTGTTGCCATAACGCTCGCGAACTTTCACGTCTTCCTTGTTCAGATCCAGCGCGTCCGCAACGGATCCCGAGGTGACGACATCAACCGCCCGTTGCGTGTACGAGTCGAGCGCTTCCATCTGGCCTGTGTGATCGGCGTCACGTCGAATTCGATCAAGATAAGACAACAACTCGGTGCGGGACTCCAGGCGCTCGGCCGTCATCGCACCCGACAGGCGCAAATCACCGCCTTGCGGTTTATAAGGCTTATAGACGGGACCGAGAAAACCGGGATAGCTGCCGTTGTAACCAATGAACGCCGGAGCGCCGCTGCCCGAGGGACCAAGCACTTTCGCGACAACACTGCCAAGCGACGGACGGCCGCCAACGTTTTGAAGATCCCTCCGTTCATGTCCGGTCTGCGTGTGGAAGTCCGAGTGATCGCTGATCATTCCGACTAACGAGCGGACAACGGCGTACTTGTCCGTCATCTGCGCGAGCTTTGGGAAAAGCTCGCAAATATCGAAGTCGGGTACGTTCGTATGAATTGGATTGAACTCGCCACGGAACTCCTTCGGAGCGTCGGGTTTCAAGTCGAACATGTCCTGGTGCGATGGCCCACCAGACAAATGAATGTTAATGAGCGCCTTGTTCGACGAGCCAATTCCTGTCGTCGCTTCCGCTCGCAAAAGATCCGCAAAGGTCAAGCTTCCGATCCCCAGGGCACCGACCTGGAGAAAACTACGTCGAGAGACGCCGTCACAGTAAGGCTTCGAGCTACTTGACCAGATGGGAAACATAGCGAACTCCAGAGGGCAACGGGGTAGGGCGGAACTTCCTCGACTCAAGTGTTTTCTTTTTACACCAAATCGGCTCTACATATCAATGTTTCTTGATGCATAATTCCCGACTTGGCTCGATTCGGCCAGCAGAACTGCTCGCCAAACGTCACACTTTGACTAATCTACCGCGTTTTACGGACTCCGACTGCTTGTGACACAGGACGATTGCGTCGCGGGCGAGTTCTCCGGAGAGGATGGCGGATGGTTGGCCGGTGCGGATCGAGCGAACTACTTCGTGGATTTCGCCTTCGAAGCCGCGGACGGGATCGCCGTCACCAAGATCGGGTCGAATTACCTTTCCTGTATTGGTGACGATCTTTAGTGGCATCAGTTCGGCCGCATCGCTGAAGGCCGCAAAGTCAAAATGCATCGTTGCCTTCTCGAGATGAATCTCGTAAGCGTGCGTGAAGGGGCGTCCCTGTTGATTGATCACGCCGCTGGTCGCATTCACGACGAGGCTGGGATCGGCGAACTGGAAGAGCGTGTTGCAATACTCGACAACTTCCCCTCGCATTCTTCCTTGGCTAAAGACCGCCGTCGGCATCCCAAACAATAAACGAATGAAATGAGCATCATGCACGTGCAAGTCGACCAGCGGACCACCAACTCGCTGCGGATCATAGAAGTCCTTCAACCACAGAGGGTCCGAGATCACACGCTTGAAGCTGCCGCCGCCGACTTTCCCATACTTGCCGCTATCGATCACCTTCCGCGCGTGTGCATACTCCGGGAAATACGGCAGGACATGTCCAACAAGAATCTGCTTGCCAGCCTTTTCTGCTGCCGCCACCATCTTGGTGCAATCGCCCGCCGTCAGCGCCATCGGCTTCTCGACAAACACGTGCTTGCCGGCCTTGAGCGCGCGAACCGACACGTCCGCGTGCAAATGCGGAGGCAAGCAGTTGTCAATGAGGTCGATCTCCGGATCGTTGATCAATTCATCGACGCTGGCATAGGGCCGGATCGTGGAAACATCAATCTGCTCGCCCGGCGGGCCGAAGTTCCCTTGAATGCCTCGCCAATCGCCGGCCCGCTTCTTCGCATCCCGCGAGCAGATTGCGGCCAGCTTGACGCCGCGCACTTTCTGGTACGCGAGGTAATGAATCCAACCCATGAACCCAACACCGGCTAAGCCGACTTTCAACATCTTGCCTCTCCGTTCAGATAGGTCGTTTACACAAGCTTCTCGAATCGAACAAACGCCTCGTCCCATCGTTGTGTCTGCTGAGGCGTGTACTCTTCGACTGCGAAACTGTTCCGAATGACTTCGCGGGCCCGCTCGATCGAGTCCAATTCGCCTGACGAGACGACTTGCATCATCACGTTTCCGAGCGCGGTTGCTTCGATCGGACCGGCAATCACACGGCATTTACACGCGTCAGCCGCCATCTGGCAGAGAAGACAATTCTGCGCCCCGCCCCCGACGATGTGAATCGTGTCGATTCTCGAACCCGTCAATTCCTGAGTCCAGTTCAGCACCATCCGGTAACGCAGCGCCAGGCTCTCCAGCGCACAGCGGATCACCGCTCCGACTCCTTCAGGCACTTCTTGCCCCGAGGCTTTGCAGAACTCACGAATCGCCTGCGGCATGTTGGCCGGTGCGACGAACTCTGCAGCATCGGGATTGATCAAACCGGCAAGTGCCGGCGACGCGGAAGCGCGATCCACCAACTCGCTCCAACCAAGCTCGTGACCTTCTTGCCTCCAGATTCTTCGACACTCTTGCACGAGCCACAAGCCGCCGATGTTCTTCAACAGCCGCGTGGTTCCGCCGACGCCTCCCTCGTTTGTGAAATTGAACTCGCGACACTTGTCATTGATCACCGGCGCGGGAATCTCAACTCCCATCAAAGACCAAGTCCCGCTGCTGATGTAACACCAATTCGGATGCTCGGTCGGCGTCCCACTTGCCGGAACTGCCATGACCGCACTCGCCGTGTCGTGTGTTCCCGGCAACACAACGTTGACGTCTCGTAACCCTGTCACCTCAGAAACCGAGGCACGCAGGCCGCCGAGCCGCGTGCCCGGAGCGAGGACTGTGCCAAGGATTCTCTTCGGCAGCCCAAATCGATCGAACAACAACTCGGACCAGGCGTGCTTTGCGGGATTGTGGAATTGTGTCGTCGAAGCGTTGGTGAACTCGTTCGCCTTCTCACCCGTTAGAAGCCAATGAAACAAATCGGGGATCATCAGAAACGATTCGGCCCCGTCGAGCAGCCGGGGGTTTTGTTGCTTCATCGCGAAGAGCTGAAAGAGCGTATTGAACTGCATGAACTGAAGCCCCGTCTCCGCAAAGATCTCTTCGCGGCTGACAACTTCAAATGCTTGCTCCATCACGTCGTTCGTCCGTTTGTCCCGATAGTGGTAGGGGTTGCCAAGCAACTCGTCGCCCGGGCCGAGTAACCCGTAATCCACCCCCCACGTGTCGACACCGACACTCAAAACACGGTCGCCGTAGCGTTCCCCGGCCGCCCGCAACCCGTTCGTGATGTGCTGCCACTGTTCGAGAACGTTCCAATACATCCGATCGTTGGCAATAATCCCACCGTTGTCGAAGCGGTGAACCTCTTCGATCTTCAACCGACTTCCATCGAAAACGCCCGCAACAACGCGACCGCCGGAGGCCCCTAAATCAACCGCTAAATAGACGTTAGAGCTGTCTGCCATGTAATCTTTTCCGTCCACCGAATGATCGCATTGCTTGCTAAGCAGAGTCGCATCGTGACGGGCCAGCCAGCAACCGTCAAGAGTCCGTCAACTTGGCATTATGATGCGAAGAACTCTCATGCCCGACGTAACCCGCACCGATGATGATTAAGGCGAGGCAATATAGTTGACTTTGTTGGTCAACATAGGTAACATGCTGGCTAATCGAACTACGTGCCAATGGCTGAGAGTATGATGACCGCCACCATCAACATGCGCGAACAACCGAAAGAATCCGGAACGACGACCCCAGATTCGATGCCCATTCCCGTCATCGCCACGAATAAATCGGACGACGCCATCGCACCGACGGCGCTTGCGCCAACCGAAGACCTGCTGCGTGAACTCGCGGCAAAGAGCCAGGAACTGGAAGCTAGTTCGCCGCAAGACATCCTCCGTTGGACGGTTGAGCGCTTCGCCCCTCACTTCACGATGGCGACAGCCTTCGGACCGGAAGGAATGGTGATGATTCACATGCTCGCGGAGATTGCACCCGATACGCCAATCTTCAATCTGGAAACCGGCTATCAGTTCAAAGAGACGTTGGAGTTGCGCGAGCGGGTGAAAGATCGCTACGGGATCGAAGTCGAATACAAGCTCCCCGAGTTGACCGTCGAACAGTACGAGACGTTGCACGGCGGGCCGCTGTACAAAACGAAGCCGGATCAATGTTGTGCTGATCGGAAGATCAAGCTGCTTCACGACGCAGTCGTCGGCCAGCACGCCTGGGCCAGTGCGATCCGTCGCGACCAAAGTCCTGATCGAGCGAAGGCAGCGATCGTTGGCTGGGACAAGAAGTTCGGTTTGGTCAAGGTCAGTCCGCTCGCGAATTGGACGAAGCAGGACGTTTGGAAGTTGATCACCGATTTCAAGATTCCCTACAATCCGCTGCACGATCAGGGCTATGTGAGCATCGGATGCTGGCCATGCACCCGTGCGACGTTGTTTGGCGAAGACGACAGGGCAGGGCGGTGGAGCGGTTTTAAGAAAACCGAGTGCGGCTTGCACTCGCAGGACGATTGAGATCGACTCGCCGTGAACATCTCCGCCAAGACCGAATATGCGTGCATCGCCGTCCTAGAACTTGCCGCTCGCTACGGTCAAGGCAAGCCCGTTCGGATTCGTGACATCGCGGAAGCGAACGGCATTCCGTCCCGGTTTCTCGTCCAAATCCTGTTGCAGCTGAAGTCGGCCGGAATCGTCGGCAGCACACGTGGCGCGGCGGGGGGTTACCAACTGGTGAAGCCGCCCGGCGACGTCACCTTGGCGGCGGTCATGGCCGTCAGTGATGGACGGCCGTCGGATCCAGTGACGAGCGTCGCGCAAGAGTCTGCCGCATCGCGGACGTTGATGGCGTCCTGGCAAAACGTGGCGGCGGTTGAACGTGCAATGCTCGAGGCGGTCACGTTCGCGGATCTCGTGGAACGTGCGGCCGAGCAAATGGAGAATATGTACTACATTTGAGGCTCCCGATCCATTCTTCTTGCGCGACTCAGCGCCGACCCTTGCTCCGCGCGATAGTTCGATCTTTGCTGCACCGACGTGAACATCGTAAACTTCGCCAATTCGAGGCACCATTATGCCTTTCGCCGCACTGGCGGAAACGCGAAGTGATGGAAATCTAGCGCCCAAGGAGATACGCTAGAGTAGATGTCTGACGTTACCCAAATCCTTGCCCAGATCGAAGAGTGCCAACTTGGTGCCACCGAGCGATTGTTCCCGCTCGTGTACGACGAGATGCGCAAGATGGCGGCGAGGCAGATGGCAGTCGAGTCATCGGAGCACACTCTCGAAGCGACTGCACTAGTGCATGAAGTGTATCTGCGACTTGTCGGCAGCCAAGCGGAACAAACTTGGAACAGCCGGGGACATTTTTTTGCTGCTGCGTCGGAGGCGATGCGGCGGATTTTGGTCGAACACGCCCGACGCAAGGCGACTCACAAGCGAGGTGGCGGATACCAGAGGCTGGCCGTCGATCTCGACACGCTTCAACACAGCGAAGCGGATGAAATTCTAGCCGTTCACGCCGCTCTGAGCGCTCTCGAGAAAAGGAATCCCACGGCAGCGCGGCTCGTCAAGTATCGATATTTCGCCGGTTTCGCGAATCGAGAAGCTGCGGACTTGCTCGGCATTTCGCCCCGCAAAGCAACTCAGATTTGGGATTACGCGAGAACTTGGCTGTTAAGTGAGATCGAGAAAGATGACTAGCTCGACGGGACGCCCCAGATTTTATCGCCCAATAGACAGATTTCGTGCGCACTGGCGGCAATTCTCTACGCACTAATAGATAGCAGAAGGTTTCATTGACCCAAAACTATCAGCCATGGACGAACAATCTCTATTCCTAGAGGCTGCGGAGCTAAAGAGCCCAAGCGAGCGTTCATCGTTCATTGAGGCTGCATGTGCAGATGACCCCGTTCTGCGTAGCCGTGTCGAGCATCTACTGAAAGTCCGGGAACGTGTCGGCGATTTTATGGACCAGGCAACGGGGTCGCTGGCCACGTCCGCGCAAGAAACCTGCGAAACCCACGATGGCGAGTTCGAGGAAGTTGGAACGATTGTCGGTCCATACACGCTTCGTGAGCAGATCGGTGAAGGCGGGATGGGCGTCGTTTTTGTTGCCGAACAGACGGAACCAGTTCGACGCAAAGTGGCAGTTAAGATCATCAAGCCGGGCATGGATACCAAACAAGTCATCGCCCGATTCGAGGCCGAACGTCAGGCACTCGCCCTGATGGATCATCCTTACATTGCGAGGGTCATGGATGCAGGGACAGCCGCCAGCGGGCGACCTTACTTCGTCATGGAACTGGTACGTGGCGTCACCATCACCAAGTTTTGCGATCAGCGTAACCTTTCGATCTCCGGGCGTTTAGCTCTGTTTATTTCGGTTTGTCGCGCGGTTCAGCATGCCCATCAGAAAGGAATCATTCATCGCGATATTAAGCCGACTAACGTGATGGTCACGCTACACGACGGAGTTCCCGTTCCCAAGGTAATCGATTTCGGAGTCGCCAAGTCTATCAATCAAGAGTTGACGGAGCGAACCGTCTACACTCAGCTGAATGTAATGATCGGTACTCCGGTTTACATGAGCCCAGAGCAGGCGGAGATGAGTGGGCTGGATGTTGACACCCGTTCCGATGTCTACTCGCTCGGCGTCCTGTTGTACGAACTTCTCACGGGGCAGACGCCGTTTGACCGCGACGTTCTGAAGCAAGCCGGGTTCGACGAGATGCGACGCATCATTCGCAGTGACGAGCCGGCTATGCCAAGTTCTCGTCTTAGTACCTTGGGAGCGCAGCTTCTCTCAACGGTTTCCCGCGAACGTGCGAAGGAGCCCCACGAGCTGCGCAATGCGATCCGAGGCGATCTGGACTGGATCGTTATGAAAGCGATGGAGAAAGATCGCACGCGAAGGTATGAGTCGGCTAGCGCGATGGCCGCTGACCTGGAACGGTATCTGAGCGACTTGCCAGTCGAAGCCCGACCGCCATCAATCGCCTATCGCTTCCGCAAGTTCGCCAAGAGGAGAAAACCTTTCGTTGTTTTTCTGTCACTGACCGCGTCGTTCCTCCTCGCGGGAATGGTTGGTCTCGTCATCGCTTCGACTGTCATTTTGCAAGAGCGAGCCGATGCGATCAGACATCGTGAGCGGGCCGAGCAACGTGCTGAAGCACTTCGCCGGCGAGAGGCAACTATTAGCGAGTATCTTTACGCGTCCGACATTCAATTGGCCTCGCGCGAGTACCACAGCGGTGCGTTGGAAGCGGCCCGCCGACGTCTCGAACGGCACGTCAAGCCAGACGGAATTGGCGACATTCGAGGCTTTGAGTGGCACTATTTGTGGAATCTGTGCCAAGACGACCATCGAGAGTTTCGTGGTGATGATCGGGACGTATTTGACGTGACTTTTTCGCTCGATGGACAATGGTTGGCTTCCGCTGGACGAAGTCACAAGGTGATCATATGGGATGCTGTGACAGGAGAGAGAAAGCTCGAACTAAAAGAGTTTAGTGACGATGTGAATGCAATCGCCTTTACGTCGGACGGCACGAACCTCGCGACCGCAGAGGAGAACCGCGTTCTTCGTGTTTGGAATATCGAAAGCGGCGACGAAGTCTCAAGAATCGATGGTTTCAAATACCCGGTCGCAAACGTGTTCTTCTTAAGCGATGGTCGCTCGCTAGTCGTAACGGATGTGGATTGGAAAACTAATGAAGGCAACATTTCAACTTGGGATTACAAGACTCGGGAGCGGCTGAGGTCGGCCGAAGGCTATCGAGCGCTGGCCTTCGATCGCGATACCCAAACCCTGGCAGCTTGTACGCCGGCGGGGGAAGTGAGCCTGTGGTCAATCCCAGCTTTGGAGAAGTTGTCGAGTTGGCCTGGCCACGTCCAGCATGTCACCTGCGGGTGTTTCAGTTCGGATGGAGCCTCGCTGGCCACCGGGTGTAAGGCGGGCAAAGTCAAGCTGTGGAAATTGAGTGATCTATCCGAACAAGAATTACCGCGCGAGCATTTGAAAGCAACCCGAAGCCTCGCCTTTTCGCGAGATGGGAAAATCCTTACATCGGTGAGTGATGACGGCACGGCACGGGTCTGGGATATCGATACGAAAACGACATCGAAGATTTGCAATCCCGGCAACGGCAGACTCTGGACGGTGGCGGCAAGTCCAGATGATCAGTCGATCGCCGTTGGCTGCGAGGATGGATCGGTTTGCATGTGGAACCTCGATTCAGCAGTCGAGCGACGTCACGTTGTTAAGCTGGGTAGCGAGATCGTCGTCAACGACTCGTCCTCGCTCATGGCATTTACTCGAGACGGGAGGACCGTCGTGTCCGTCGTCGATGCGATTGTTGGGAAAGCAGTTGGTGACTTCCCCGATCCCGATGGCCAAACTGTGATGTCGCTCGCATTTAATCCCTCGGATGGTTCAATATGGACCGGAAACGCTTCGGGAACGGTGCGAAAACTGGATCTTGCATCTCGCACCTATTCCGACTCGATACAGCTGTTGGAAGGTGTTATTGGCTCCCTGGATATCTCGCCCGGAGGAAGATACCTTGCCGCGGCGGAGCGCAATTCCGGCGGCCGCATTGTCGTTCACGATCTTGAAACGTCGGTGAGCGTCCTACTGCCGTTGCGCCAACGACATACCAATCCGGTGAACCAAGTTGTCGGATTCGTCAATGACCAAATGTTGCTGACTGGATGCAACAATGAGGTCACGGCCTGGGATCCCGCGACGGGAACAAGGTTGCCGCTGCAACTGCACACCGATGATTGGCTGCGACATCCCGCTGTTTCGCCCGATGGTCAAGTCCTGGCTATGGGCCGCCACAATGACGTGCAGTTATGGAGAGTGTCAGATGGCGCAGAACTAGATGCTTTGGTCGGACATCTCGGCCCGCCTAATTGTGCGGCATTCTCACCGAATGGACGCACACTAGCCACCGGAGGTAGTGACGGCAAGCTTAAGCTCTGGCATCTACCCACTCGTCAGTTTCTGTTCGATCTGGAAGGACATTCCGGGTCCATTCAACAGGCATCGTTCTCGCCAGATGGGCGGCGGCTATTAAGTATTGGCGCAAGTGCCGATGGAGGGCGGGAGGTAATTGGTTGGAGTGCTGAATCCAGCTTCGCCGGGCAGCCTTCTGATCCTCCATTGCTAAAGGATTTGAACTGATGAGATTTCGGATTCCCGCAACCGAGTTTACTCGCCGCAAGAATCGCAAGTTGTTATTCGAGTCGCTTGAGACGCGTTATCTGCCGACTCAAATCATTGGCGCCAATGGAGGCGAGGGGGGGCACGGCGGTGCTGGCGGAGCACCCAGCCTCGCTGCCGACGGAAACTTAGCGTTAGCGTCTTTTCGAGGCCTCAACCATTTTCCAGATCCGCTCGAACATACCCGTAACGCAAATCGCGATCGAGAGCCGATCTTCTCTACCTGAATGGGCCGCTGTTGCCAGCGGGAAACCGAAATGTTCAACACATCGCTCCTCAGTCTGCTGAAAACAAGATCGCGTCGAGATCGCCGCCGACGTTCGCGTCGTAGTCGCGTCTTGGTTATCGAGTCACTCACCGAACGCATTGCCCTGGACGCAGCAGCAGTTGCCCAACTCTCCGACGCGGTCGATCGGTCGCCGGAACTGATCTCGCAACCGCGCGAAGACGTTAACGATGACGGTTGACTGACAGCCGTCGACGTGCTTGTCATTATCAACCATCTCAATGAGCCGCCAAAAGGCCCGGGTCACGGCGTTGGCGACTGCGCTGCTTGTGATGTAAATCGGGACAACTTTGTCTCGCCCGTGGACGCCTTGGTGTTGATCAATGCGTTGAATGAATCAGGGGCGAAGAACCTGCCACCATCGCTTACCGCAGATAGCGCCGAGTTGACACTGTTGCGAGGCGCGATGGCTGTCAACCAGGGCGAGTTCCGCGACCCGGGTTCGAGCCGAGTGGAACTGGCGGCTTCGATCGGCTCCATCGTCTGGGGCGAGACAAACGCTGGCACCTGGGAATGGACGATGGCGACGGACGAGGCGGACCTCGGCACGCAGTCCGTTACGATCACAGCGACCGATGAAACAGGGAACTCGAGCCAGATCGAATTCGACGTAGCGATCGAGCCTGCGCCTCTGAAACTTTCTCCAATCAACGACCAGACAATCGGCCGCAACTACTCCCTCGGACTCAAGGTGCCAGTCGTGGCCGACCAGAGCGATTCATTGACGTTCTCCGCCAAGGTGTTCGAAGCCGGCGGCGTAGCGGGTGCGGAGTTGCCCGTCACCGTGAGTTTCTTCAATCTAAGTGTCCCCTCCAACAACGGCGAAGTCGGCGAAGATTTGTCCGTCACGGCGACGTTCACCGATCAATTCCCCACCTACCTGGAAGTGCTTCCCAATGGATTCATTGGCGTTTTGACGGTCGAGTTAACGGTCAGCGACGGCACGGCCAGCGATACGAAGCGATTCGCTCTGGAGTCCGTCCAGAGGCCGCCGGTATTGAAACCTATTAGAGATTATCTCATACAACCCGACGCCACTCTACAATTTGAGATGCCGTTCGAGGATCAAGATGGCGACAGGTTAGAGTACTCGGTTCAAGCCTTTGACCCTTTAGATAGTTCTCGCCAACCCCTGCCAGTTGAAATCGGCATGCGAGGTTTCCGCCTGAACGTCGACCCCAATGGATACACCGGTCAGATTGCGGTGGAGCTTCAGGTGTCCGACGGATTGGCCATCGACACTGGGTCGTTTACCGTCGAGTCAGTACAAATCATCGAACCGATTTCTGATCGAAGAATTCTCCAGGGCGAACTTCTGACGATCGAAGTAGCGACCTCGCATCCTCATGGGGCTTCACTCGTACTGGACGGCTATGCGTCCGGCCGCATCGGCGATGGGAGCTACGGGTTGTATTTTGCCGAATTCAATGGCAATCAGATGACGATTGATTTTGAGGGTGCCGCTGGCGAGTTCGTGGTGAGAGTGTCCACGTCGGACGAAGAAAAAAACTGGTTCTTCGACAGATTTGTTGTGAATGTTAAAGAATACGATCCAGAGAACGCCGCGCCGAAAATTTTCATTTACGGACACTTCCAAAAAGTCTGGCAGGACCATCGACTCGAGCTCCCGTTTCGCGCGAGCGATGATTACCAGGACGAAGAATGGTTGTCGTTTTCCGCGCGAGTGGTTCCGCCTGCCGATGGCGGGGCGGTCCCCGAGGTGAAGTTCGAGTTTTCCGAGAAAGAAACGATCACGGGAAACCACCAGTTTGATCGCGTGCTGACGGTGACGCCCCCGGACGGCTATGGCGGCTCGTTCGAGGTGGAGATTTCCGCGAGCGATGGTCTGGATGCGGGCACCGAATCGTACTACGTCACGGTTGCCGATCAGTTGAAGTACTCCAGGCAATACGGCAACGACACGTACCGGCTGGACATGGAGGGTGACGTGTATGGCCCGGGTGGCGAGATCGTCCTCGATCAGGCCGTACAAGAGTTCGATGTCAACGAGGATGGCATCTACTATCTCAACTGGAATCGCGATTTCCACCTGCGTTCCGGGGCAGTGCCGGATTCCGATTGGCAACATGCCTGGGACAACGACTTTCGATTGCATGGCGGCATCAATTGGTTCACACTGGCAAATGACGGCAGCCTCTACTTGTTCGATCGTGATGGTGGAAACCAGGGCCAAAGTGTTTTCTACCGCGGTATCGTCAGCCACTCCGACTCGGGGGAACCGAGCCTCCAGCTTAGTTCCATCAGCCCCGGCGACTCGGAAGTAGGCAGTGTCCAAGACTTCGCCATCGACGATTCCGGATCGCTCTACGTTTTGAACGGGACCGGCGACGTGAGGCGTTTCAGCAACGGCCAGTGGCAATACATCTCAGGCAGCGTCGAGTCGTTTGAGGTGCAGAATGACGGCACGATCTACTACTTGTCCGAAGCTGGAGCCCTCCGAACGTGGAAAAACGGGCTTGCCCGGACGGTTGCCCAAGACGTAAAGCAGTTCGAACTGGACGCCGACCAGATCCTTTACCGGCTCGACACCAATGGCTGGTTGTCCAGCATAGACACGAAATCGGCCGATCCAGCGGCTGGGGACAGCAGTTGGGACCTCCTCGGAAAGAACATCGTGGTCTTGCAGCGACGCAGCTACGGATACGTATCCTTCCTGGATGGCAAGCCGGAGGATCCGTACGCCAACAGCTTCCGTAATGGCCAGCTGAAGGTGGGCTACGGTGACGGCACGAGCGCGACGACCTTTAGCTGGGGTGACCTGAACAGCTTCATTGCTCAAGCCCAGAGCGAGGACGCCTCCAACGCCGTACCCCCGCCGGTGAACGGCCGCGGCATCATCGGAGGTACCTTGCCATCGAGTTACCTCGATAACCAGTTTGGGCAGTCCGCATCGAAGGCGATTCTTGGCGCGGTCGCGAGAATCAATACCACGGTGAACGGGGAACAGTTTGTCGGCAGCGGCACCCTGCTCGAATGGGGAGGCAACCGCTATGTCCTCACCGCTGCTCACGTGGTCGAAGACGCAAACGGCAGCCCCGTGAATGCTTCTCAGGTCACGGTCGACTTGCCGGAACTCGGACCGGGCGGAGCCGGACTCCGGGTGGAAAGAATCCTGGGCCGTGAGCAATTCACGTGGCTCGATTCCGCCAATCCCAAGGCCGGGCTGGACCTGGCATTGTTGAGACTCAGTAGCAGGGTCGATAGTCGCATCCAAGGCGGCATTCTTTCGGAGAACGGTGCCGTTCCCGCGAGCGTCCTGGTAGCCGGCTACGGCACCGACAACAGCGGCAATAGCGGAAGCTTCAATTTCGGCTACACGGTTCTCGACAAGCTCGGGCAACGGAGTGCGGGGAACCTCACAACCGGGCATGCCACAACGGGACTGCACATCGTCAATCGCTGGAACGGCAGCGAAGCCTCCTTCGCCAGCGGCGATTCGGGAGGCCCCGCGTTCGAGGTCAAGCGTTTGAATAGTTCCAGCAGCACACCCCGCTGGGCGCCCGTGATCGTTGCTGTTCACTCTTTTGGAAAAGACCCTAACGAAAACGATCAGTTTGATATCGGCGAAGAGAAGTGGAGTCTGCAGATGACGCCTGCGGTTGCCGGCCGGATCAAGCAGCTCATCTCCGCGGAAGTCGGCGGACCTCGGCTGGTCGCGGATTTTAAAGTCCGCGTGATCAACGATGGGGACGGCAGCTTCGCAGGTCAGGGCGAGTGGGCGATGACGCTGATCGTCAACGGCACCGCAATCGCCAACGCTCAGCGACTGGACGTGTCGGACGGGCCGTTCCACCACCCGGTTGCTTCGACGACGGTGACTCCGGGCTCGGCGCTCCAGGTCCAGTTCTACGGCTATGAGTCCGATGCCAATGAGTTGTTCACGGGCGACGACGATGTCATTCCCCTACTGACCAAGACGCTGACCGCGCCCTCCGAAAGAGAACGCAGTATTCTGGCCGATGCGGAACTGGTTCACTCCCTCGGAACGCGCAGCGGCGACACCGAGTACGAATTGCTGGTCTACTTCCGCAATGCTTGGAGTTGAGGCATTACGCAACTCACCCCACGTACTGACTGAACGAGCAACAACATCATGATCAAAAAGTCACGAGACTGGTTCTTGCAGGATGAACTTCCCTTTCGAATACGATTGGTTGGAAATCGTGACGAACTCCTACGGTGCTTGAAAGTTCGGAAGGCGGGATATGCTCGCCACTTTGGTATCGAACAGGTTCCGGGCGAAGACGAGTTCGATTCGGCAGCGAACACCTATCATCTTCTTGCTGAAGACGATGTCGGACGAGCAGTCGGAACTCTGAGATTAACCACATGGCCAGAGGGTTCGCTTGAGGTGATGAAGTACACGCAACTGCCGAGAGCCTTGCTGGGCGACACGATCGCAGAAGGCACGCGGATGGCCGTATTGCACGACCGTCGCTTTCATCGACTGCTCAAGTTCTTGTCGACAGCGGAATTCGAAATCTGGACATCCTGGAATGTGAATTCACAGACGACCTGTTCTCCCCGGGTACGATCGACGTGGTGGTTTGCGTACACGCGCTCTACACTATGGCGGATCCGCGGGCCACTCTGGCGGCCTTCTACCGCTGGTTGAAGCCCGGAGGACTCCTTTTTCTATGCGACCTCGGATGTCCGCTGCGGCTGCAGGCGTGGTTCTGGCTGTTGCTCATTTCCTCAGTTCGATCCTGTGGGCTGCGACGAACCGTGTGAACGGCGTTTGAAAACGCCAGCGCTGGGCGGGGATTCGGGTGTAATCGAGAAGAGGTGGCGTC
>JAQBZB010000351.1 GCA_027622275.1 Planctomycetota bacterium
CGAGCACCAACTGCAACTCGCGGGTCGCTTCCCCTTGGGACTCCCGGTACTCGGACTCCAGGTATTCGGGGATCTGTCCCAACGCCAGGCGGACGCTGGCCGTTGGTGTGTCAAGATGATGGCGCAAGTGCAGGTCCTGTGCGGCCAACTTCGTTACCGTCAAAGCGCACATGACGACAACACCGCTGAAGTTTTTGATAGCGCGAAAACTGGGGTGTGGCTAGCCCGCAAGACAAACCCAGAATCGTCGGGGACAAATGCCTTGGACCGGTGCGCCTGGCTGCACACCATCGACCTATGTAAAGAAACGGCGGGCGACGTGCCTCTGCTCTACCCGTCCCACGCCAACTGCAATTCAACCGGGCGCGTTCCGGTTTCCACTTGCCAAGTCTGCGAGGTTAGTTTCGTCTTCAGGAAATCTGGGATTGCGCGCAGGCAGGCGTCCAGAAACACCAACTCCTTCGCGTTCGCCGGACGCGGCGTGCGGCCTGGCTGTAGCCGCATCACCGCCGGCCACGCTTCCGGCGTCGCGATAGGCCAGCCGAGACGGTCGATCAATTGCAAATCGACGGCTGACATGATCTCGGCTTCGTCGTAGCAAACTGCCAGCGCACGATTCTCCTCGGGCGTGGCATACCCGCTGAGCATCGCTCGCGTCATCTCCCAGTCATCGTAAATGCACAATCCCAATTGCACACCGGTCCGCCCCAATACAATCGCGTATCGCGTGCCCATGGCCGGATCGTCGCAGCGGATTTCGATCGGCACTTCGCCCGGCACGCGACGCCACGGGGCCTGTCTGAAATAATACTCCGCCGCTTCGTAGAATGATTCCATTTGTGCACGCGTCACGTCTTGTCCGTCCGCCAACGCACACTTCTCCGACCCTTCAAAACTTCTTGCCAAACCCAGGCAGAAATCATTGAACTCGCTCAGTTCATCAACCAGACGGCAGGCAACGCCGGCAGCCTCCAGCCGCGGTCGCAAGTGGTCGTAGTAGTCTGAATCGGAAACCTCGACCAGCCGTGGTCGTTGCGCTGATGCACCGCCGGGCCGGGCCATCGTGCGGACCAGAAACTCCAGCAGCATCTCCGGCGCGGGATCGCCCGGCGCATGCGCTGTCATCAAGGCAGTCGACCGGGACTTCTCCAGCACGAGTACCGACCACGGCCGGTATGATCCTTCCTGCTCGTTCATAATCCACGCCGGCGACCGGATAAAATCTGCCTGCCACACCGCATCGGATTGGGGAAACTCGCGGATATCGACGTTTTCGGCCGGTGGCAGTTCCTGCTGTTTGATGACGTCTCCCATCGCTTCCAGCAACTGGCCAACCGGCTGGGGATCGTCTTCGTATTGGCAACGGATTCCGATTTCCTTGAGCAGCGGTTTCCAGGCGTCATGGAACTCGCGGCGGCACACGACCAAGGTTCTTGGCCGGGCCTCGTCGCCGTCAATCGGACTGAGAAATGATTGAATCAACCCATTCCAGGCGACGGCTTCGGTGAGTCGCTGGTCGATCACGGTCGCCGCTCGGAGTTCCTGGCCTTCGACATTGGCCACACCGAATAACCACATTGGCGTTTCGTCATCGTGTGGCTCGTCGCGGCACGGCATCAGGCCGACTTGCCAAGTCTCACGCCGCAACGGTAATGACCGCAGTTCGGCCCTTGGAAACCGTCGCGGTACATCGTCCGGATCGGCACCGGTGGGCGGGACTTTGAGAACCCGCCGCGCCCACGATGCCGCACCTGGCACCCCGCGCCATGCTGGCAAGAACAGGCGGGCGCAACCAAATGCTCGCTCAGCCGGCCCCACGTCGAACCGCACCTCGCGGCGGGCGTCGACGACTTCGTCTTGCAACAGGTAGCGTTCGAATCCCGGTTCCAGATGGTCGGCCTCGACCAGCATGCGCTGGGCATCCTCGGTGTCGCCCTGCTGGCGGAAAGCGTGTAGCGCCTGAGCAAACCTCCAGATTCCCGATTCGTCGTCGTGCTGCTGTAGCAGTTCGTCCAGTTCGTCGGACGAACCCAACTGGAACAAACATGACGCCAACCAATAGTGGGCGCAACACGGATCATCGTGATCCAGTTCCAACATCTCTCGAAAGATCTCGGCTGCCCGCTCGTACTCGCCGAATCCCCAGAATCTGTACGCCGTTCGAAAACGTAGAAGCCAATCGTTTCGCTTCGCCTCTTCGTCCCCATCGACGCGAACGGTTTGGGACGCAAATAAGCCGCGGTCTTGCGGGCGATCCAATGAGGTTGAGCTTAAGCCGGTGGGCGCAGGGGTCGGTCGAGAAGCAACGCGGCCCTCCTTGCGAGCACGAGCTTTCAGCGAACTTATCTTGTCTGTCTTCTTCGACTTTCGTGTCATGGTGACCTCCGTGATCTTCGGCAGTTCAAATACTTGCAAGTCGGAGTCGTACGGCGTAAGCGGCGACTCGCCCTTGAAATCCTCGGTTAAACCTAGCCGTGCAATGCGGCTAGCGCCGAGCCTTCCGCTTTCGTTGCAGCTGCACGGCAAGATTCGCTCGTGCCTTTCGAGAGCTGTGGCTGATCGGGCCCCCAAGTTGTTGCGAGCGTCTCCACTGATACGTTTGAATTCGCTCGGCGAGTGGATGATCGCGGTCAATGCGCAGGTGGGTAAGCGACGTGACAACAACGGTCTTGCCGCCCCACTCTCCAATTGCACAACCAATACCTCCCTCGTCACCCAGATACATTACCGAATCGATCTCGACCGCATCGTTCACTTCGATTTTCGCCCCCTCCCGGCGAACCGCCTTCACCAGCGGCGGAGTCGCGTAGGCCAGCATCGGTAAGTGTTTGTTCATCGCCTTGATCAATTCATAAACGTCCTGTTCATCGTCGATCATAGTTCGTACTCCTTTACGCAGGGTGGTTCTGTAAACATGGATTGTAGGACAACGCCCGGATTTTGAAAACGCGATCCGACGCGCCGCCCCAGTTTGGCTGGCTCCGTTGCGAGCGTTGGCTCAGAACGAGGCCAACCGTTCCCGGAAGTCCGAGACGCGTCAGTGGGGGCGACGTGTTCACGACCGAGGTAACGAACGTAGTTTGCCAATCGGTACGGGTCACATCGTCCTCGGCAGTTTCTGGTTGTTCAGACCAGGCCGAGGCGGGTCGCTCGTGCCATCAAAATGATGGCACACGACAAAGGCGATCACGGTTGCTTCGGTCGCCCCGTTTGCGCGCACATGACGACAACTCCGCAGTCAGTTCGGCGCGACGGCGTTCGGCGCTCCTGACGTTTTGTCCTCGGTCACTTAGCGAATCGCGGGCAGTATCATTGTGACTGCGCGCCAAAATCCGAATTTGGGCGACGTGAATTAGTTTGACTCGCTGCTTCGGATGCCAAACCGAAGAGGGGTAAAGGTACGTAAGATGCCCCTCGATGCTAGCCAGTCTCGTGAGCAATGAGGGTGTTGTGGCCTGTCCCGACCACCGTCAGAGGATGCGTCGCACACGCATGAGCGGATAGTTGGGGAGCAAACACTCCACGGCTGATCTCGCGAAAGCGATCACTTCGACATCGCGTCGGCAAGCATCTCGATATAATTGACATACTCCCGACCCTGGCTTTCGAACGCGGACAGAGGAATTTCCTTCTCGACAAAATCTTCGATCGGCGCGTTTCTTCGAGGGGGAACTCCAAAAACCAAAGAGTCGCCTTCGAGTCGATGTAGCAACGCAATACTGCTTTCAACCTTGTTCTTGATGTGCCACTCCAAATTGTGCAGCCGCAGCGGCAGCGGCAAATCGCTCAGTTCCGTTGGCGGCTTGCCGGTGGGATCCAGAACGACACGAAACCCCGTATGGGAGTCGATATGATTGTATTCCACGCTTCGTGAATAAGAACACGTAGCAGAGGCATTCTCAGGGAAAAGGTCAAAACTATGGCCAAGCGACCCGCCACGAATCGATCCGGGCTTCGCTGGGCTTGCACTGTGACTTGGGTCAAGCACATACTCGGCCACGTTGCCGTGCATGTCGTACAATCCCCACGCATTCGGCGTCAATGCGCCAACCGGCAAAGGGGAGTCGGGAGTCAGTTGGGCACCAAGCTTCTCTCGCAATTCTTGCAAATGCAATTGGTCGCTCCGGCTAAACCAGCCATGGAACTTGATGTCCACGGGATCATCGCCGAGAGCGTACTTGGTGGTCGCTCCCGCGCGGCACGCATACTCCCACTCTTCGGACGTCGGCAGACGATAGAGCTTGCCCTCCTTAGCCGACAGGCGGATACAGAAGACGGCAGCTTCCCACCACGTCAGCGAGTTCACGGGAATCGTAGGCCATTCGCGAGGTTCTCCTGCAGTTCCACCCAACGCGCGGAAATGTACGGCGGAAGCTGGATCAGTCAGAAATCGAGCCCGCACTTCTGGTGTGCTACTGAAAGCCAAGTTAAGCGACGCGCTCGCCTTGCCTTCCTTTTCAAAGGACCTGAGCTTTTCCATCGCGTCGAAATAACGCCATGGCTTCGTACCGATCAAGTCCAACCATTGCTGCTGCGTGACTTCGTGAACACCGATGGCGTACGGCTTGGTGATTTCGACCGGCTCCCCTTCCGCCGGTTCGACTCTTCCCGGTTCGATCAGCTTGAATTTCATGCCGAGCGAATTCGTGATGACATTCGTCGCCTTCTCCGATTTTGGATCCGCCACTGGGTCCTTAGGTTTTCCTCGTTCGGTACGGACTGCACTGCTGACGAAACGCCGGTCCCGCGCGCAGAGTTTACTCAGCGGCACCCGGATGATTTTCCCATTATCGGAACGCTTCAAGACGACTTGGCCATCTTCGTATTCAACGAACTCCGCTTCGATGCGGAACGCGCCAGTGACGTCTTCCCACTCGCGGGCAAATCCGGTCTGAATGGCCGCAAAAAAACAGATCAGCGCGGCACCCCAATGCTTTGATCGATTCATGGCACACCTCACTTCCCAAAACGAACCAAAAGAGCCACTTCAGTGAAATCACGAAAGGCCCTTGGAACACCACATAACTTAGCTGAATGTACGGTTTGGATCAACGCGTCGGTGACGTGAACATGCTCGAAATGTTCCCTCAGCAGATCAGAGATGTCGAGGTGCTTCTCGATCACTTCGCAGCTGTCGACTTGCTCAGCCACACTGTCGTGACAAACGCGGTTTGCCAAATGAACTAAGTCGCATCGACAACGGCAGTTTCGAGCTGGCCGACGCTGGCCGCTGGTGTGTCAGAATGACGGCGCAAGACACAGGCTGTCACCATTTCTCCGGCGGTCGCGTTCGCGACCAATGACGACAACTCCTGAGTCAGTTCGGCAGACTCGTTGAGTGCTCGCCTGATTTCTGGGATTCCTTGCGCGCGTCGGTCTCTGTGTCGTGGTCGAAGATCGCCTGCTCCGAAACCGTTTAGCGCCCATCCGCCGGCTGGGACAAACAATTGCCAAAGGTGGGGTAGGTTTTGCGGGTGATGACTCGCCGCGTGCAAATTTTGCACAAATCGAACCTGTTGCGGCACAACTACTTGAGCATTTTGCGACCGCAGTTTTCGTTGGAGGCGTGCAAATTTTGCACGCCTCGAACCGATCGCGATGTCCCTTAAATATCGAATGAGGACAACTCGACGCGAGCCGACCAGTTTGGTGGTAACGGAGCGTCGCAGGTAGGTTTTTCGGGTGATGACTCGCCGCGTTCAAAGATCGCGAAAAATTTTCGCAATCTTTGAACTTTTCGGAATACCTCTCACATCGTCAAAGGCTGGCGTGCAACTGTTGCACGCATCCATCGAACCCGCACTGATCACCACTTCCGCAGACCGGCTTGCCGGCAACGGGGAGAACCGTATCGTCGGTGGAGCCGAACGCGCGTCGTCCGTTCGCCGCTCGCTCACATCAATGTCTAGACTGGGCACGGGACAGGCGGGCAGGCGTTTGTCGAACCGCCCTGCAGCCCACCTCAGTTTACCGAAGGGCCCCGATCCCAGTTCGGCAGCACGGGATGCGTAGGTTTCGCTGGCCTCGTCTCGACGCCGCAAGATACGTTCAGGTCGACGCGAATCGGCATCGCCAAGCAGCGAACGTGGCATCACGTCTGAGACCGCGGGAAAAATCGCAAAGGCGCTCAATTTGCAGAGCTGACATCGCGTTCCGATCGCCGCAAGATAGGTGCGTTAGCCGTCGGCTCGGCTCGGCGGGTTCGTAACGCCGGGTAGCGTAGTGCTGCGATGCCCAGCACCGCTTCCTCCGGCAACTGGCGTACGATGTCTAGGTGAGTGCGTAGTTCGCCGGCTCGCACCCGCATTCCGACCGCCCTGCAGACCGCTCTGATTTCGGCGATTCGGTCGCTCTCCACACCATCGAGCAATTCTGCCGGGAATTCTTCGAGCCGTTCGACCCACCGACGAAGGTCATCCGGAGACATATCGCCCGTTGGTGGCCGCTTGGTGGCGGCCTCTAGTTTTGCCACCCGTCTTTCCAGGTTCTTCATCTCTCCGCTCCAATTCGGCAATTCGTTGTTCCAAGTCGGCGCTCTGCCGTAACCGCTCACAGCTCTCGAGGATCGCGCGACACGCACCCAACCGAACGGCTTCCGACTCTGCCTTGAGCAGCTTCCGCAATGTCGTGACCGCAGTGGACGCAGCTTTAGCCAGCCGCCCTGCCGCTTGCTCAATCATCTCAGCCCGTGCCTCGCTGACCTTTCGACGGAATTCGTGGTCACCAAGCCGGCGGTGCGCGGTCCGCTCACCCACCTTAGCATGCTTCGCAGCATCGCGCACGGTTCGCCCAGACGCCAGCGCGACGATCAGGTCAGCGTCGCCTTTTCGTGTGCCAATGTGTGCCATTCTGTGCCACTATGGATGGTCGGATCGGTCCTTTGAGAGCAGGTTATCGCGCCCATTCTACCGCGTTGGCTCGATTTCGTCGCTGTGAATCGCCAGCCACCGGAACGATTGCCGACGGATGCGGTCTGAACGAACTTCGTTCTCATACGCTGCCACAGACGCCAACAACTTTGGTCGCTTATGTCGCTTTGGTCGCAAGTCGGCAGATTGGATTCGTGGCGGTAAGAGCGTCACCTACTTTCGCTGAGTCGCTCGCACCATCGCGACGATGCCGGCCTTCACTGCGTCGGGTAACTCGGACCAATGGTCGATGATTGATTGCAGATCCGGGTCAGAATGCTCGTCGCTGCTGGCATTTTGCTGGCACAAAGTCGACGCATGCTGTTTTTGTTCGCATTCCGCGGCTTCGGTGTCTGTTTGGAGTACAGGTGCCCCGCAAGGGGTTGAGGGTTCGAATCCCTTGCCCTCCGCTGTAAACGAAACACGGCTCGCAAGTGCCCTATTCATAGCAACTTGCGAGTCGTTTGCTGTTTCGAAACCCCCTTGTTGTCCCGGATCTGTCCCGGTTCACGGCACTCACGTCTTTCTGCCGACTGGCGACCGCATTCGTCGCCTCAATGGTCGCGACTGGGCACGTCAGCATCCATGCCGCGTAGACCCACGTCCATGTAGTGACTTTTGACATTTCAGAACTCACCTTCTCCGCCATTAGCCGGCGGATTGCCGGTTCCAAAGGGAACCTGATTAATGAAACGCTGCGAATCAGCGTCGGAAAGACGGTAGTAGATACTGGCCATCGAAGTGTCAGAACGATGTCCGAGCCATGTGTCGATGACGCGCTGCGGGATGCCCGAATTGACGCAGATCGTTTCAAATGAGTGCCGCAACGAATGAACGGTGAAGCCACCGTCGCGGCTGGCAGGAATCTCTAAACGCGTCAACATCTTCTGTAGGTCCTCATTCACGTGCTTTGTGTTAATGTGGTGATTGCCGTCGGGATACTTCGCGCTGCGTGTCGCCGTGAAGAACCAGGGACGACTTTTCGTCGGCATTGCTTCCAGGTAAGGCCGCAACCTTGAGTGAATCGGGACCTTTCGAGAATGGCCCGTCTTCGTTTCGGCGCCATCCCTGGATACAACGTGAATCCAGTTCCCGACCAAGTCGACATCGTCCGGCCTGAGACGCTGTAACTCGCCAGACCGCATTCCGGTGGACGCCAGCACCGCAAACTGGCTACTTCGGAGCCCCCGCGCGGTTCCAAGGAGACAGTCAATGTGCCCCAGCGATGGTCCGCCTTTCGATTTCGGAACGGGCTTTTGAAATGTCATGTCCTCCATCGGGTTGTTAACAAGGAGTCGACGTTGCTTGCACCATTTGAGAAAACTCTTCAACGAGACTGCTTCGTTGCGCATCGATTTCGGCGCAAGCACTTTCTTCCGTTCAGCGCGGTACTGGTCAACGAGGATTGTTGTAATCTGAGCCAGTAACTTCACACCTTGATGAGCCGAGAAGGCGCTAAAGACAGAGAGAATCCCTCGATACCGGACGGTGGTCTTACTTCTGCGGCCTTCGGTCTCGATATATTTGATGTAGTCGTCAATCGCTTCGTCAATCGTGGTCGATTTCGGTGGCACAAGATATTCTCCATTGGCGAGTTGAAGTTCACGACGAAGCGCGCGTTGGCGAGCAACCTTTTTGTTTCGCGTTTTCAGGGATACACGGCAGCGGTGGGCTGATGCAACTGGCTGAATTTGGGTGAATTGGGTTTGCGGGGAAAGTTGAAATCTGTTGCGCTCC
>JAQBZB010000036.1 GCA_027622275.1 Planctomycetota bacterium
TGGAAGCCAAGATTAACGAGTTAGTACGACCGGCAAAACGACCGCCAAGACCCCATCCACCTCGTGTGGATGGTGAATGAGATGCGTACGTAGGCGGAGCTGTCTCACCATCCAGACAAGCTGGATGAGGCCGTTGAATCGGAAGAACCAACGAGCTAACTCAACAATCTTTGCCTCCATCCGGGCGAGCCGGATGGGGAGCTGTTATCGCGATCAAGCGGCGACGCTGACTCTCGGACCAGTGTCGTTGTGAGCTTTCGCTAATTGTGGTGTCGGGTGGGCTCTGTCCACCATCATGCGCCGGAAACCGCGGCTGGGATCGTCGTGATCGCTTCGCCCAGACGTCATACGGCAATCTCCCGGTCAGTTCAGTCTGACTCGGGTTCCAGCAACCGGCGATTCGGACACTGCCTGCTCGATCCATTGGTTGACTTTCGTAACCACGCAGACTAGAAAGTCACACTGTAGACTTCCTTGATGGTAATCTCATTCATGACTCACGAGCCAGCAGATTCGACACGCACCGAAGAAGGCCAGCGACGCTGTGCCGTCTGTGGTGAACTTATCTACTCGCGTCATCAGATTCATCCCGCCTGCGCGGCCGTGGACGACGCAACGCCGACGGTTGATGCCGTGCATCGACAACAAGCACCACAAAAAGTCTGCGCGCATTGCGGACAAAAAAATCACGTCCGCAAGTTGGTTTGTGGCCGCTGTGGTGCAATGTTCTGACGAGCCGAGATGTGGCCGCAGTTTGCGGCCTAGGTGGGCGTGCCGATCCTCGTCGGCAGCCGCTTGGGCGCAATCTTCTTTCGTGCCGGGTTCCCCCCCGCAGACCCTGTTTTCGGATTCCCCGTCGATCAAGGTACAAAACAAAGATGCACACTCGTAATGTTGTTCTCGCGACTCTGGCAATTCTCTGTCTGATCGCTGTCCACACCGCGCGAGCCGCGGATGTTGGTTCTGCCGCCGACTACGACTTCATTCTGAAGAAGTATGTCAAAGGCGACTATTTCCAGTACGGGGATCTCAAGAAGAACGGTGACGACCTGTCACGGTTCAACCGGTTCATGCAGTGGCAAGCGAAAGCGAACGTCCAGTCGATGTCGCGAGGCGACCAGATCGCTTTTTACATCAATGCCTACAACGCGTGCTGCATTAAGGCGATCGTCGATAACTATCCGGTACACACGCCCAGGGATGTGGAAGGTTTTTTCGACAAGCTGAAATTCGATGTCGCCGGCGAAAAACTGACCGTTAGCGAGATCGAGTACGATCGACTGATCGCGAACTACCAAGACATGCGGGCCCACTTTGCGGTCGTCTGTGCGGATCGCGGCTGCCTGCCGCTAAAGGCCTCGGCCTACAAAGGTGATTCGTTGGACAAGGATCTCGAATCCGCCGCGAAGAAGTTCGTCAGCGACGAGCGGCACTTCAAAGTGGATAAGGAAAGCGGAGAAATCCAAATATCCAAGATATTCGAGTGGTACGGCCCCAAGTTTTTGCAGGATCCGGATCGTCCGGTTAAAGGAGACAAACCGGAACTTTACCTAACCCGATGGGTCGATAAAGATGCCCGCGAATTGCTCAATTCAGGCGGCTACAAGCTGAAGATCATCGAGTGGGATTGGACGTTGAACGAAAAGTAGTGGTAGTACCAGCGACATGTATGCGCGGGCGGTCGGGTTTCTTCCCGCGCTGGCGGTCTTGTCGCACGGATTATCGCACTACATAAACGGAGTCGGTCCAATGTGTCCAGCGGCTCGAAATACCCTCTTTGTGCTTGCCATCATCGGCGCAACCTGCCTGGCCGATACCGCAATCGCCGCCGAAAGTCATTTTAGCGCAGCGGCGATTCCGACCGAAACCAACTCCGAGGACGCCTCAACAAGTCTAACCGCGTTTGGCTCCGCAAACGATCCGAGCTGCGGTTGCTCGGCCTGCTGCGCTGACCCATGGACCGTTTCGCGCGATCCGATCTTTTGCTACTCCTATCTCGACTGCCTGTCGAACCTCGGCGGCGCGATCGACAACGGCTGTAACTTCAAGATGCCGATCACCGGCGGTGCCTGGCACTGGTTTCATCAAAACCTGAACGGAGGCCCTGGCGGCTACGGTATCCCGGGACTGCGAGGCACGTACTTCTGGTACTTGTACGCCGATCCCCAATACACGACCGGCGCGGGAAATACGATTGGCGGTCACATGGAACTCCGGTTGCGCGAGACCGAAACCTTTCGCACCTTCGTCGACGACCAGGTTTGGACGTGGGAGCTGTACGGATACATCCAGAATGACGAACTCGGCACGTTGAAAGCGGGCCAGCTCTACAATCGCTTCGGGATCTTCTGGGACGGAGTCTTCTTCGGCAACGCCTCTTACTTTGACGGCATGAAGCTCGACGCGGACTACGGCGTGTCGTGGGAAAAGACGACGGACATTCATGACTGCCTGAAGGTCGACAGCTACGTCCAGTACTTCTTCCACGAGGATCAAAGCAACGGTTCCTTTGGCGGAGCGGATGCGGAAAGCGTGGATGGCTACACCGAGAAGAACACCGGCGTGGCGCGATTGGTCCCAACCTGGACGCGCGCGGACGGCTCGCAGCTCGCGATCGGTGCTTCGGGCATGGTCGGTCAGATTGACAGCCAGATCGCATTGCCTGACGAAACGGTCTGGGCATACGGTGTCGACGCGACCTATACAAAGGGTCCGTGGAAGGCGTTTGTCGAAGGTTCGCAAACCTACGGCGTGCGCAATCCGGTCAGCTACGTTTCCGGAGGTCCGAGCGATCAGCTGACGAATTTCCTCGGCGGGATTCATTACACGCGTGGCGCGGTGACGTATCGTTGCTCCTACTCGAATTCGATTTACGAACACCCTCACGCCGTCCAGAACATGGTGCTCGCCGGAGCGACCGTCACGTTGACGGACCATGTTGATTTGTATATCGAGTACGTCAACCAACGCGTCGACGGCGCTTCGCTTCCCGGTAGGAACGGCGATTTCTTTAACAGCATTGAATGGGTCATCAACTGGCATTTTTAGCATGACGAACATCCACGGAATTGATGCAACAGGTTTGGAGTTTGTGGCGACGGCCGCGGAGATCGCGGCGGAGATCAGAGAAGAAGCAGTCGAAGTCGACAAGGACGCCAAGTTTCCGGCGCGATCGTTGGCGATGCTTGCGGAACGAGGCTTCTTCGGTCTGTGCATTCCGGCCGATGCTGGCGGCCAGGCGCAACCTCCGGGCGTCTTCGCGGCTGTGGTCGAGCAGTTGGCTCGAGCGTGTCCGTCCACCGCGATGATCTACGTCATGCACGTTTCCGCGTCGCGGACGTTCGTTGCTTCGCAGACGCTGGCCGACCGAGCTTCATTGCTGCGCGATGTTGCCGCTGGTAAACACCTGACGACGCTGGCGTTTTCCGAACGCGGGTCGCGATCTCAGTTCTGGGCTCCGGTGTCGCAGTTCGAACAAGACGGGAATGGCGGCTTCGTCACGAGTGCCAGTAAGTCCTGGGTGACTTCCGCGAATCATGCGGACTCGTACGTGTCCAGTGCGCAGAAGCCCGGCGCGGCGTCGCCGCTCGAATCGACATTGTACGTGGCACGTCGCGGCGCCAGCGGCATGAAGGTCACGGACAGCTTCGATGGCTTGGGACTGCGCGGCAATGATTCGGCTCCGGTCGAAATCACCGATCTGGGCGTGGCAGCGGGTGAACTGCTCACGCCGCAAGGCGACGGCGCTGCGATGATGCTCGAAGTCGTGCTCCCCTGGTTCTCCGTCGGTACCGCCGCAATGGCGCACGGAATTTGTCTGGCAGCCGTCAACGCTACCAAAACACATTTGTCCGGGACAGGTTTCGAACACGACGGCAGCAAGCTACGGGATCTTCCGAACTTGCGGGCTCGGTTGGCGAAGATGAGTTGCCGGACGGAGCAGAGCCGTGCCCTGTTAGGCTTCACGGCCCAAGCGATGCTCGCACCGAACGAGCAGACCCCGCTCTATGTCTTGCAGTCCCGGATGTCAGCTCTGGAAGCCGCCATTGACGTTACCGACCTCGCCATGAAAGCATGTGGCGGAGCGGCGTTCTCGCGGCATCTGGGCGTCGAGCAGATGTTCCGCGACGCACGAGCCGGCTGGGTCATGGCCCCCACGGTCGATCACCTGCAAGAGTTTGTCGGCAGGGCACTCACCGGGATGCCGCTGTTCTAGACCGACTTCGTCCATTCTCCCAATCAAAGCGGCACGATCGGTCTGGGTTCTTCAGAATTCTGTCATCCGTGACGAAATCATGCCTTTCGAGCAATGCTGAATTTGTTCGAGCGGATTTCAAAACCGGGATTCCGGGAGGGCGAAGCTCCTGCTGAGCCGGTACTTGCGGAGCCTCGGCTCGGCGGGAGCCTCGCCCTCCCAATTCGTCGTCCGGGAATTAGATTGTCCACAGTTTCTTAATTCGTTCCGCCGCCCCCCGCGCACCCCAACATGAGGTAAGTCAGCATCCGTTCCATTGTTGGTAAACCGAGAAAAAAAAAGCGGTACTTAAGGAGAGGGCGAAGAGGGACACCCACACTTTGATCGTTGCTTCTGACTTTAGGGTTCAGCGGAAGCGTCGGTTTGTTCGCTTCCGGCACGATACACGCCGTGGATGCAGTAAGAAAGTTTCTCTTCCCGGGAAATGTATAAGGGGGGCGCAGCTCCAGCAGCTCATTTGACAATGCTGGCCTTGAACTCAACGCTTTCCCCTTTCTTTCCTTCGGTGTCTGGCTCGACTGGCCTAATGAGCTGTTTGCCGATTCGTTATGACTCACTGCTGCTCTCTTCCTTGGGTGCCTCTCCGTTTGTCTCCGGTGGCGCTTCTGTTTTTTCTGTTGTCGTGTCAGCGGGAGCTTCCGTTGATTCAGCAGGAGGCGAAGCGTCGCCAGGGGCCGCTTCTGTCGCTGGCGCATCATCACTCGATTCCAGGGGTGGTCGTCGTTGGCGTCCCTCGCCTTCGCCACCCGGCCCAAGGCCAGGACCGCCACCACCGGGGGACTGGCTCATCCGCGCCAGAAGTTCTTCCTTGGAAACCGATCCGTCCTTGTCGGTATCGATCGCTTCCAGCCGTTCCAACATCCGTTCGGGAATCTCTTCGCCGGTCAGCTTGCCGTCACCGTCCGCGTCACGTTCGGTAAACATCGCTTCCGGATCAAAGCCGCCTCCGCCACCCGGTCCGCCACCGCCTGGCCCACCTCCACCTGGGCTCATGCCACCTGGCCCCATGCCTGGTCCCATGCCCATGCCCATGCCGCCAGGCCCCATGCCAGGGGCAGCGCCTTCGCCCGATGCATCATCGCCGGCAGCTACATGGACTGGTTTATCGGTCAGTTCATCGGTCTCCAAATCGAACTTGAAGTGTGTGGCAAAAGCAAGTTCTGAACCGTCTTTGCGGTACACGGCATAGTAGTCGTGCGTCTTCAATCCGATGCCAGGCGATTCGTCGCCACTGAGCCCCCGGATTTCAATCGGCATCCCAGCGCTCCAGCGGTAAGCCTCGACCGTGTACCTCCCCGTGACAAATGTTTCACTCGGTTTTCGACCGAGCGCATTTTGAACATCGACGCTTGTCATCCGGCGATGTTCGATAGCGGCGTTGATTTCCTCATTCAGCGCGGCGATTTGATCATAGGCTTTGTCGACGGCGGGCCGCGCGACTTTGTAGTCGTACCATAATGCAAACAGCGCCAGTGCCAACAGACCAACCAGCAGAAACAATCGCTTCTTGCCGCCGTTCGCCTCCGTGGCGTGAGAGCTTTGGCTGGATCGTTGCTGATCGTTCGGTTCGTTTTGTGTCGTCATGAAACCACCTCGAATTCGGAGAAGGGAGAGAATGACGTTTGATTTGGACCGCCAGTGACCGGAGACGGCAGTCTACTCTTCCAGATTTGCGGATGCCAGTATCCAAATGGCTAGAGAATCCCGAATTGTTGATAAGCCGCGGTCGCCCGCATTCCGGCCTGGATGGCATCACGAACTTGGTTTTCCTGGTGGACCTTCGCCCAAGCCCGTTGAATTGCCTCGCCTTCCACTTGCTGAGGGACGACGACGATCCCGTCGAGATCGGCAAACACTAAGTCGCCAGGAGAGCAGCGAACCCCCCCAATCTCGACGGGGATACCAAACTCAATAACACGCTGCCGATTCTGGCTATCGTAGGGACTTGTGCCACGAGCGAACACCGGGAACGCCATCTCCCGGATCTTGGCGACATCGCGAACAGCCCCGTCGACGATGGCTCCCACACACCCCGTGTTTCGCGAAGCGGTCGAAAGTAACTCGCCCCACAGCGCCGATTTCATCGAACCGTTGGCCGCACAAATCATCACATCATCGACTTGGCAGCTATCGACGGCTTGCAACTCCAGCTCATAAGGATTCGCAACTTCGTGATACATGTCGGTCCAGAGCGTCGTCATGCAGCGGCCTACGAGCAACGACTCGCCGGCGTACGGCGTGAGTTGTACTCGCGGTGATTGATTCCGGAGCCCGAGCGAATCGAGCGCGTCGCAGACGACGGCCGAGTAGAGTGATGCCCGCATCATCGCCATCGTGATTTCCATCGCCATGTGATCTATCCTCAATCCTTATTGCAGTCCGTGGACGGGTCCACTGTGAAGTAATAGATTACACGAACGCGTCAGCACATACACGAAGGCATCGCAAATCCCCAAGGCATCCGGAAGGCGACAACCATGGATTCAAAGCGAGTCGGTATCATCGCACTCTTGCACGAGTCGAATACTTTCATTTCGCGACAGACGACGATGGAACACTTTCGTGAGAACATGCTGCTGCAAGGCGAACCAGTCCGCGAGCGATTGGCCCACACGCACCACGAAATTGGCGGATTCTTCGAAGGCTTGGCACGCGAACACGTGGAAGCGGTTCCCATCTTCGCGGCGCGGGCCGTTCCGTACGGAGCAATCCCACTCGAAGCGTTCGATGAGCTACTGGCAATCATGTTCGAATCGTTGGAAGCAGCGGGGAAACTCGACGGCATACTCGTCGCACCCCACGGCGCAACCGTGTGTGATGCGCATCGCGATGCGGACGGGCATTGGCTTGCGGAACTGAGGCAGCGGGTTGGACAATCGATGCCGATCATCGGGACGCTCGACGCGCACGCGAATCTCTCGCGGCAAATGATCGAGGCCACCGACGCGCTGGTCGCCTACCGCTCGAATCCGCATCTCGACCAGCGGGCACGAGGCCTTGAAGCCGCCACATTAATGGCACAGACGCTGCGCGGCGAGCTTCGACCAATGCAAGCCGCGGCCTATCCTGCTGTCGCAATTAATATCGAGCGGCAACTGACCAGCGAACCTCACCTCGTGCCACTCTATGATCTGGCCGACCGCATGCTGCAACAGCCAGGAGTGCTATCCAACAGCATCTTGCTTGGGTTCCCCTATGCCGACGTGGAAGAGATGGGTTCGTCAGCGATCGTCGTGACGGATGATGATCGAGCCCTTGCCGTGACACTCGCACAGCAGCTCGGCGATTATCTATCGACACATCGTGAAGACTTCGCCGGTAACTTGATCAGCATCGACGAAGCCATGGCTCGCGCGACGGCGCTTTCCGGGCCGGTCTGCCTGCTGGACATGGGAGACAATGCCGGCGGAGGTTCGCCGGCCGATGGCACTCATCTGATTCACGCGATCGCACAGAGCGGTCTCTCGAGTGCGCTGGTTTGCCTGTACGATCCAGCGTCGGTCGCACAGGCCGTCGCCGCGGGAGTAGGCGCGCGACTCGAAATGCGGGTGGGTGGAAAGACAGATGCGTTGCATGGTGAGCCGTATGTGGGCGAGTTTAACGTACTCGGCATCTATGACGGCAAGTTCGTTGAGCACGAGACACGCCACGGCGGGTTTACCCACTGCGACCAAGGAGAAACTGCGGTTGTCCGCACCGATCGCGGCCTGACCGTCATGCTGACGTCGCGCCGGATGCCTCCGTTCAGCCTGCAGCAGCTGATCAGCTGCGAAATCGAGCCTCGTCGCTTTCAAGTGTTGGTTGCCAAGGGAGTGAACGCCCCGGTGGCGGCGTATGCGCCGGTCTGTCCGCACTTGATTCGAGTCAACACGCCCGGCTGTACAACCGCCGACATGACCACCCTCGATTTCAAACACCGGCGACGTCCGATGTTTCCATTTGAGAAGTGATCGCGACCCCGGCGATGTTAATCGCGAGACAAGATGATCGCAGCGGCCTGGCCGGGGCCGCTTTGACTGAGGATCATGGCAACCGGTTTCGTACCAACGAGCGATTCGCCCTGAATGACGTTGACGGGACATTCAGGATCCGCGGTTTCGTAGTTCAACGTGCGCGGCACTTCGTTATGCTGGAACGCCAAGATACTCGCCGCTGTCTCCACCGCGCCGCCCCCGGAACCCAGGTTGCCGAAGTAGCTCTTGAACGCCGTTACGGGAACGTCGCCCAAACAATCACGAATCGCTTGTGCTTCAAGTGGATCTTCGTGGATCGTCGAGACACCATAAGCGCTGACGAATCCAACGCTATCCCGTTCGAGACCGGCACCGGCGAGCGCCTGCATGATCGAGCGACGGATCGCGTTGCCAGTAGCTGGCTCCGATGTCATGCGGGCCTCATAACTATCTCCCGTGCCACGGATCGTCGCCAGCACGGTCGCCCCTCGGCGTAGGGCATGTTCGCGCCGTTCGATCACAAACGCCCCCGCGCCATCGCCGTTGACCATTCCGTCACGCGCGGCGTCGAAGGGCCGGGAAGCCGCCGTGGGATCGTCTTCGCGATGTGAAAGATTGGCATCGCCGCGATAGAGCAGTTGGGTCACGTTGAGTCGCGCTCCGAAACCGCCGACGATCATCACATCCGCGTTTCCGCGGCGGATGATGTGCATGGCTTCGTTCATCGCCTGCAAGCTCGATACGTCGCCATGCGTGATCGAATTGCCCGGCCCCCGCGCGTCGTGCGCGATCCCGATGTGACAGGCGGCCATGTTCGGGAGATACTTCAACATCCACAGCGGAAAGTTCTTTTTGGCGGCTTGTTCGGGCCACAACGTTGGATCAACCTCGCCATTGACTTTGCAACCTTGATACACGTCGACCAACTCTTCCGGCGGCCCGTAGGGCATTTCCGATCCAAACACGACTCCGAAACGATCGGGATCGACCGTACCGCTGACGATGCCTGCGTATTCGACCGCCATCGCCGCCGCGGCAAAGCCGAGTTGGATTTCGCGCGACATCACCTTCAGGCTCTTGCGCGGCGTCACGTATTGCTTCGCGTCGAAATCGGTGACTTCTCCGCCAAACCGCACCGGCATCTCGGTTCCTTGCAGGATCGAGAGGGGCTTTACACCACTGGTTCCCTCGCGAAGCGACTTCCAGAACGGCTCGATGCCAATTCCGATCGGACTGACAACGCCGATCCCGGTGATCACAATTTGAGAGGCTTCGGACATAATACCTTTTGATGAGTGAGGCGATGGCCAAGCAGCGAGCGATTGGAGCGCCAGTGCTTGGTCAGGACTAAGAGTTGGGGTTGTCGAAATCAGCCGCTACGCGATAGCGTGCGGTTCTCGCGGGAAAACCGCAGGCCATCGCCAAGCGGCTAATCCAAAAATCAAGCTTTGACAAAGCACTAGATCCTTTATCGCACGCGGCTATCGAATTTCAAACGGGTGGGAGACAAGTGAATCAGGCGTCCTCCGACCATTCGGAATTCGGACCACGATCATACAACCGGTACGTCTTTGTCAGCTTCGCACCGCCTCGCTTCAGGGATTTGTACGACAGGTGGTTGCTCTCCAAAACCCAAGAGAACTCGACCTCTTTGACCCCCCAAGCGATCGCCTCCGGGACGATACGGGACAGAATCACGACACCAAGGCCCCACTTCTGATACTCGGGGATAACATTTGTACTGATCAGTCGGATATTTTTAATTGCCCGCCGATTCCAGAATAAGCGCAAAAAACCAAACGGGAAGAGGCGACCGTCGATCTCTTTGATGCGAGGGTTGTAATCGAGCAACCCGAAACAAGTGGCGACGGGGCGACCGTCGACCTCCGCGATGCTGGTCATCTCGGGGACAATCAAGTGCTTCATCGACGCCGCCATGTGATCGACTTCACCTTCCGAGAGCGGCGTAAAGCCCCAGGTGCCGACCAGCGCCGAATTGTAGATCTCGAGGAATGCACGAACATCTCGGACAAAGTTCTTTGGATCCATGCGTCGCAGCTTAACGTTGAAGCGCCGCGTGGCTTCTTCGACGACAAATGCCAACTTTTTGTCGAGCGTTTCGAGCATCTCGACGTGCCCCCAAAACGCATACATGTCTTGCGTCTTGCGAAACCCACAGCCTTCGATCAATTTCGCGTAGTACGGCGGATTGTAGGTCATCATGAATTGGGGCGAGCTATCGAAGCCTTCGATCAATAGACCAATTTCGTAGTTCATCGACGGGTTCATCGGCCCGCGGAGATCGTGGATGTCCCGCTCGGCCAGCCAGCCTTGAGCCGCATCGAACAACCCGGCCGCCACGTCCTGATCGTCGATCGACTCGAAGAACCCGAAGAAGCCGCGTTGTTCCTTATAGCGCTCGATATGCGGGTTGTTGACGATGGCGAGCACGCGTCCTACCGGTTCCCCGTCGCGCATCGCCAGGAAAGCCTGCCCTTGGGAATGATCATAGAACGGATGCCGAGCAAAACCGGCGAGTTCTTTTTGATTCTGTCGCAGCGGCGGAATCCAGTAAGGATCGTCGCGATAGATCTTCCACGGCAGCGTCAGAAACTGTTTCTGCTGACGCTTTGTCTGGACGGGGACCACGGAGATCTCGGACATCGACTGCCTCGTCGGAACGCGGAAGTGAATCGGTCTGGCGGCCATTCGCAGGGCTCAGGCGTTCTCTATAATAGGCTCTCGCGACCCGCGCGCCTTGTGGGTGATCCGTTGCTTGAGGAAATGCGATGACAACGCTGGTGACCGGTGCTACAGGGCTCGTCGGTAGCAATGTCGTGCGATTGTTGCGGGACACGGGGGAACCGGTGCGCGTGCTCGCCCGAAAGACGAGCGACCCGCGACCGTTGGCCGGGCTGGAAGTCGAAGCCGTGACCGGCGATGTCACGGACGTCGAGTCGGTGCGGCGAGCGATGGCCGGCGTGGCGCGAGTCGTTCATGCGGCGGCAATCGTCCACATCGGCTGGACGGGGCTCGCCTCGCAACGCGCGGTTAACGTCGAAGGGACTCGAAATGTCGCGAAGGCCGCGCGCGATGCGAATGCGAAGATGGTCCACGTCTCGAGTGTCGACGCGCTCGGGGTCGGCTCGCCCGAGTTGCCCGCCGATGAAGAGTCGCCTCGCGTAGGCAAGGTGCCCTGCAGTTACGTCATCACGAAACGCGAGGCGGAGCAAGCATTCTTGGACGAAGTCGAGCGCGGCTTGGACGGCGTCATCGTGAATCCCGGACTGATGTTTGGGCCGTGGGACTGGAAGCCCTCGTCGGGACGCATGTTGTTGGAAGTTGCCCGGCGGTTCACCCCTTTCGCGCCGACAGGCGGATGTACGATGTGCGATGTTCGCGACGTCGCCGCCGGTATCTTGGCCGCGCTCGATCGCGGAGTTGCCGGCCGCCGTTACATCCTGGGCGGCGAGAACCTCACCTACTTTGACTTGTGGAAGCGAATCGCGGATGTCAGCGGCGGGTCCGCTCCGATTTGCCAAGCCGGTCCGCTGCTGCGATTCATTGGGGGACGCGGCGGCGACCTGATCGGCAAGATCACTGGTCGAGAGCCGGATGTTAACTCGGCCGCCGTGGGCATGTCCAATTTGTATCACTACTACAGCATCGCCCGCGCCCAGGAAGAACTCGGCTACGTCGTGCGTCCGCTCGAAGAATCGCTCGCCGATGGCTGGCGATGGTTTCAAGCGGAAGGATACGCCTGAGGCGGCAAGACCACGGGGCGAGTTTCATGCATGTATCGTTTGAGCACTGCGGCCAACCGGCACGATTGCAGCTAGCCGACGGGCGCACGCGAACCGGGCCGCTGCGATGCAATCAATGCGGCGCACTCATCTCGACGATCGACGTCGCCGGCGCGCAGAGCTGGATGGAAGCACAGGTCACCCGCAAACGGGAGTTGACACAGTCTGGCCGGCTTGCCACACGGAAACAATCGACCCAGCAGTCCGACGAAGAGATCGATCGTGACGGTTTGTCGGCGGAACTTGCGGCTTGTGCGATCCTCTGTCCCGGCTCGCTCCACCGGTGGCGCAAGCGATCGGAATTATCCCAGGAAAATCGCGGTCGCGATTTACTCCGCCAATGGACCGGTTTGAATCAGCCCGTCGAAGTAAAACACACCCGCTACCAGGACGCGCAACGCGGCTTCCTGCTCGTCCGGCCGCCACGTCAAACACCGGGGCGGATGCGCGAAGAGTACATCGACGACGCCTATTATGTCCTGCTGGTCGGCGCACCCTATCGGCATTCGCTGGCTGGCTGGACGAATCGCGACGGCTTAATACGGGATGGCAAATTGAATCCCGTTCCCATTCAGCACGGACAACGGGAAAGTTGGGGCCTGCATTGGTCTAAGCTCAGGCCGATCGACGAACTGGTCGCGGAGATCGGCAGTGGTGGGCCGCTGGCCGCGCTCGCCCGTTGGCTCGCCGATCTTGGAGACAGGTGAGGCGGCCATTTTTGCAAGAAATGAACAGAGCCGACGATTGCTCGTCGGCTCCGTGTCTCTGTTACGTCCGTTTGCTTCTGATCGCGTTACTTAGCTTAAAGCGGCGTGACACTTTCGGCAGCTGGACCCTTGGGACCTTGTCCTTCCACGTACTGAACTCGCTGTCCTTCGTGGAGCTCGTCGAAACGCGCGCCACCTTGAAGGGATGACATGTGGAAGAACAAATCCTTGGTTCCTCCTGTGTCGATGAATCCAAAACCTTTTTCCGTCAACCGCTTGATTGTACCTTCTGGCATTCGTCTACTTCCTCAAAAGAAACTTTGTGGCGGCACCCGAAAAACGTCTTCGAGTCGTTCCGCCGTAACTCGGCTATTATAGAGATCAATTCCGGTGCGTCAATTTGTCCCTCCCAGAAAAATCTGAAATATCTTGGAGAATGCAAGAATTTTCTTCTTCCTGCGGAACTTCGGGGCGGGGCGAACGGGGAGATCGATGCTAGCTCGCCCGGATCGAGAGTGCGAGCAGCAATGTTAATCGATCCACCTTTCTCCGGCGAGATGTTTGATCTTGGTCCGCTTTCCAGCTTAAATACGGTTCATCTTGCTGGCGGCGTTTCATCGTCAGTGATCGACGCCAACAGTGGCTCCCTGCTCCTTTCAATGCAATCGACTTACGATAGGACTAACGATGACACACTCCCTTCCTTCCCTTCCTGTTCGGCATGTGCTCTTTTTGGCTGTCTTGATCAGCGGTACGGTATTTGGCATGACCGAAGCAACCAATGCCGCCGACCGTGTTCAGGATTATCTCGTCTATGTCGGCACGTACACGGCAGGCGGCAAGAGCAAGGGCATCTACACGCTCAAGCTCAATATGAAGACGGGCACTCTCCAGCAGATCGGCGTCACGGAAGGAGTCGTCAATCCGTCCTTCGTCGCGATTCATCCGAGCAACAAGTTTCTTTATGCCGTCGGCGAGATCAGTGAATTCGACGGCAAGAAGGTCGGCGGAGTCACATCGTTCGCTATTAATCCGAAAGACGGCAGCCTGACGAAGTTGAACGAGAAGTCATCCGGCGGCGCGGGGCCTTGTCATCTCGTGGTCGACGCCACGGGCAAGAATGTGCTCGTCGCGAACTATGGCGGAGGAAGCGTCGCCTGTCTGCCGATCAAAGCCGATGGAACTCTCGAAGATGCCTCGTCGTTTATCCAGCACGAAGGTTCAAGCGTCAACCAGCAACGCCAACAGGCACCGCACGGCCACTCGATCAATGTCTCGCCCGACAACAAGTTCGCCTTCGCCGCGGACCTCGGACTCGACAAGGTCTTGATCTATGCCTTCGACGCCGAGAAGGGTCAGCTGACACCGAACGATCCCGCTGCGGCTGACGTCAAACCAGGCTCGGGACCACGTCACTTTGCCTTCCATCCCAGTGGCAAATATGCCTACGTGATCAACGAGATCGCGCTCACGGTGACGGCCTTCAAGTACAACGCCAAGCGAGGCGCGCTGAAGACCCTGCAAACGATCTCGACGATCCCAGATGCCGATCGCGATCAACAGGGACTCAGCACCGCCGAAGTCCGCGCCCATCCCTCCGGCAAGTTTCTGTACGGATCGAACCGCGGCCACGACACGATCGTCGCCTTCGGGATCAATCAAGATACCGGCGAGTTGACCTATATCGAAAACGAACCCACGCAAGGCAAAACGCCCCGCAACTTCTTCATCGACCCAGTGGGCACTTACTTGCTCGCCGAAAATCAATCCACCGATTCGATCGTCGTATTCCGTATCAATCAAGACACCGGCGAGTTGGAACCGACTGGCAACAGCATCGAGATTCCATCTCCCGTCTGCATTCGGATGGTGCCCGCTCCATGAAGTGACATCTTCGTGGGGTGGGCTGTGCCCACCATCCGGATCGCTTAGAATCATGAACTTCTAACTTTCGTGATTCCACATGGCGAGAGCGGACCTCATGGCATTTCAACTGGACGGACATGTCGCGTTGGTGACTGGCAGCAGCCGCGGACTCGGTAAAGATGTCGCCAAAACACTCGGTCGCGCCGGCGCGAAGGTCGCGTTTAACTACTTCAATAATCAACAGATCGCGGAAGCAACATTCGAAGAATTCCAAGCGGCGGGCGGACAAGGGATGATGATTCGCGGCGATGCGTCGGACGAAGCCACCGTCAACGAGATGTGTGCGCAAGTCGCGAGCGAACTCGGCACGATCGATATCCTGGTCCCCAACGCCACGCCGGATCAACCGCAGATGCCGATCGAGGACTTCACCTGGCAACACTGCCAAGCCATGATCGACTTCTTCATCAAGAGCCCCTTCCTGCTGACCAAAGCTTGCCTGGGCGGGATGAAAGAGAAACAGTGGGGCCGGATCATTAACATCACGAGCGAAGCCTATCATCGCTCGGTGGGGAACTTCGTACCGTATGTCTCGGCCAAGGGCGGCCAGATCGGTTTGACAAGAAGCCTCGCGACGGAGTTCGCTCCTTACGGAATCACCGTCAATTCGGTCGCGCCGGGCTGGATTCCGACCGAACGTCATGCCCTCGATCCGCAAGAGACCAAGGACGGCTATCGTGCGTTAATTCCAGCGAATCGCTGGGGGACGCCGCAAGACATCGGCGACGCGGTACTTTACTTCGCCAGCGAAGAAGCTTCCTTCGTCACCGGACAAACCTTATGCGTCAACGGTGGCTTGACCCCGTGGTAACACGACACAAATAGGCGAGCGGGGGACGTCAGTCCCCTGATTCTTCCAACATCAGGGGACTGACGTCCCCCGTTCGCCCTTCGGTTTAAATTGAACCCATTAGAGGAGAAAGACATGGTCCGATCGCAATCACAATGGGCTTGGATGGCATTGTTCGTCGCCGCCCTCGGCTGTAGCCAGGGCAGCGGCGTCGACGTCTCGGCACGCGTCAACAGCGACAGCGATACAACAACCACAGTCGAGCCAAGCAGCGCAGCTGGCGACGTATCGAGCCAGTCGAAAGGCGTGATTGGCTTCTCGGCCCTGACATTGACGAACCCGTTTTTCAAAATCATCGCCGACAACATGAAGGAAGAGGCCGCGAAGCACGGTTACGAAGTGATCGTCGACGACGCGAATCGCGATGTAAAAACGCAGTCCGAGCAAATCGACACGTACATTACGCGCGGAGTCGCCGCCATCGTGATCAATCCCTGCGATCGGCTGTCGATCGGCCCGGCGATCAAAAAGGCCAACGACGCCGGCATTCCGGTCTTTACTTCGGACCTGCAGTGCGTTGCGGAAGACGCCAAAATCACGGGACATGTCGGCACCGATAACTTCGGCGGCGGCAAACTTGCTGGCCAGGCGATGATCGAGGCGCTGGGCGAGGCTGGCGGGAAAGTCTTGGTGTTGCATTTCAACCAGGCCCAGTCGTGCGTCTTACGGGTCGATGGATTCAAGGAAGTGATCGACGCTCATAACAAAGATCGAGAAGACGGAAAGATCGAGGTCGTCGCGGAACTCGATGGTGGCGGCTTGCGGGACGAAGGTTTCAAGGCCACGTCCGCCGCGATTCAATCCGATCCCGACATCACGGGCATCTTTGCCATCAACGATCCATCGGCGCTCGGTGCCTATGCCGCGCTGGAACAAGCTGGCAAGGCCGACCAGGTGAAGATCGTCGCCTTCGACGGTCAGCAGGACGGCAAGCAGGCCATCAAAGAAGGTAAGATCTACGCCGACCCCATCCAATTCCCCGATCGCATGGGACAGATCACGGTGCAGAACATCGTCAAGTACCTGAACGGCGAGGACTTCGAACAGGTCACGCTCATTCCAACCCAGCTGTACCGCAAGGCGGACGCGGATAAGGACCCGGAGTTGAAGTAGCGGCACTGAAACCGAGCCTTTCCATGCCAGCGCTGCTCCAAATGCGAGGGATCACCAAGTCGTTCCCAGGAGTCCGCGCACTCAATGGCATCGACTTGGATCTTGGCGCGGGTGAAGTGCTCGCCTTGCTTGGCGAGAACGGCGCTGGCAAGAGTACGCTGATCAAAGTGCTGGGCGGCGCTCACGTCCCCAACGCGGGCACGATCATGATCGATGGTCGATCGGTTTCCATCACCAGTCCGCAAGATTCGCAACGCGCGGGCATCGGCATCATCTATCAAGAGTTCAATCTGGTCCCCGAGTTGACCGTTCGCGAGAACATTTTTCTGGGCCAGGAAGGTGGCACGCTCCGCTGGATACACGCGCGCAGCGAACATCAGCGAGCACGGCAACTCTTCGAACGACTCGGCGTGCCGCTCGATCCCGAAGCCATCTGCGGATCGCTGACCGTCGCCCAACAACAGATCGTCGAGATCGCCAAGGCGCTGTCGCAGGATGCCCGGATCATCGTGATGGACGAGCCGAGCGCCGCCTTGACGCTGAAAGAAGTCGACAGCCTGTTCGCGATCATCCGCGAGCTGAAGGCGGAAGGGATCGGCATCATCTACATCAGTCACCGCTTGGACGAGATCTTTCAAATTGCGGATCGAGTCACGGTCTTGCGCGACGGCGAGCACGTCGGCACCGAGCCGATCAAGACACTCACGCGCGAGAGGATGATCGAGATGATGGTCGGCCGCTCGATCGACGACGAGTTTCCCAAACAGCGAGCCGCCATCGGTCACGAGCGGCTGGTTGTCCGTAATCTTTGTCGCGGCCGCGCCGTCAAGGGTGTTTCACTGTCGGTGCGACGCGGCGAAGTGCTCGGCCTGACCGGACTCGTCGGTGCCGGACGGACGGAGACGGCCCGATTGATCTTCGGTGCCGATCGTGCGGAGCGCGGCGAGATCGAACTGGATGGCAAGCGGCTGACGATCAAACACCCGCGCGATGCCATCGCAGCCGGGATCTGTCTGCTGACCGAAGACCGCAAGTCACAAGGCCTCGTTCTCGGCCAGACTTGTCTCGAAAACTTCGGCCTGCCAAACGTCAACTCATTCACTCGCTTCGGCCTGCTGCAACATCGGCGAGAACAATCGGCCTTTGCCACTTACGTCGCCAGTCTTCAAATCAAACTGACCGACCACGACCAGTCCGCGGGAACGCTCTCGGGCGGTAACCAACAGAAGATCGTTCTTGCGAAGTGGTTGGAACGTAACGCGGACGTGATCATCTTCGACGAGCCGACGCGCGGGATCGACGTCGGTACGAAATATGAGATCTATTTGCTGATCAATCGGCTGGCCGCGCAAGGCAAAGCGATCTTGATGATCAGTTCCGAGTTGCCCGAAGTTTTAGGAATGAGCGATCGCATCCTCGTCATGCACGAAGGACGCGTGACAGGCGAGATTACTGACGTTGCCAGCGCGACACAGGAACAAGTCATGCATCTGGCGATCGCCTAAAGGACCACCATGCAAAAGTTCGTGTCACAGTATGGCGTCGTCTTCGTGCTTGTTTTGCTGTGTGCCTATTACTCATTCGCGACTCTAAACCAGCAACATCCCGCCGACGCCGCCACGGGCCGGAAACTAGCAACCTACATCACTCTGCAACTGCCGAACGCTAACGTGCTGATCGTCGTTCGCGACAGCGATGATGACCGGGCCTTTGCAGCATCGATTCGACAGTCGCTGGAAACCGCGGGCGTGAAACCGCTCGGCGTTGCGGCGGGCGAGCCGCGCGATATCGTCGCCGAGCTACGCAGGCTGGGTGCCGCAGGTACGAAGCTCGACGTGATCGTCACACACCACGCCTCCGCGCAATGGACGGTATTGGGCGAAGGAAGGTTGAAGGAATTGGCAGACGAGTTCCCGTCACTGGCCAACGTCCAGGTTCTCAAGCCGTCCAGCTACACGTGGCCGACGTTTTTGACGCGCGGAAATCTTTTGTCGATCGGCAATCAGGTCGCCGTGACTGCGATCATTGCGATCGCCATGACGATGGTTATCATCACCGCCGGCATCGACTTATCGGTCGGCAGCCTGATGGCGTTGTCCGGTGTACTCGCCGCTTGGGCGATCCATCGCCTTGCCGGCGAGGGCGATCCGGGACTGATGACCCTGGCGCTCGCTTGCTTCGTCGCGGTTCTGCTTTCCGCCGCAATCGGCCTGCTGACCGGTGTCATGGTGACCGCCTTCGACATCCCCGCCTTCATTGTCACGCTGGCCGTGATGCGGATCGCGCGAGGATTGGCCTACCAAGTTGCCGACGGACCTTCACCGATCGGAATCAAATCCGAGGCCTTTCACAGCTTGAGCGCGGGAACTTTACTTGGTGTTTCCAATCCAGTGATCTTGATGGTTGTGCTTTACTTTTTGGCTTACGCCTTGATGAGCCACACCGCTCTCGGACGCTACATCTACGCGGTCGGCGGCAACCCCGAAGCGGCTCGTCTGTCGGGCGTACCGGTAAAGCGGGTCTTGCTGTTCGTGTATGCGATGTGCGGAGCCTTGGCCGGGTTGGGCGGTGTGATGGAGGCGTCGCTGTTCAGCGTCGGCAATCCGAATAGCGGAGTCGGTTACGAACTGCAAATCATCGCGGCGGTCGTCGTCGGTGGCACAAGTCTGATGGGCGGCAAGGGAAAGGTATTGGGAACACTGATTGGCGCTCTCATTTTGGCCGTCATCAGCAACGGCATGTACCTGACCAAAGTCGACAGCTACACGCAGATGATCGTCTTTGGAGTGTTGATTCTTATCGCCGTGTTGTTGGACCAGTTGAAGACGCGGCGGTGGAAATTATAAGAGGCGCGTTGCCGCAATGACGGCCGCGTTGTCGTCGATGATGTCAGCCAGTGAGCCAGCAGTTACAATGCGATCAGAGAAACTGGAGGCCACCGCATGGTTGAGTTTACGATTACTGGTGAAGAGCTTTGGGCCAGGATGGAGCGCGCTGTGGAAAAGGTCAACGAACGTCTGCGAAAAACGATCCGAATCCTGGAAGCAGCCCAGGTCCCTTACGCGGTTATCGGCGGGCATGCAGTTCGTGCTTGGGTTGCTCAAGTCGACGAAGCCGCGTTGCGCACCACCCGCGATGTCGATATTCTCGTTCGCCCCGAAGACTTGCCTGCCTTGATCGCGGCAATGATCGCCGCGGGGTTCCATCATCGGCAGACGAAGGGGCTCGATATGTTCGTGGAGCATCCTGACGCTTCAGCCAGGGATGCAGTCCATGTCTTGCTTTGCGGACGAGTCGAACGCGACGGCGAGCCCAATCCGGATATCGAACCAGCAACCAGGGCTAACGACTTCCGGACGCTGCCACTCGAAACACTGGTACGAATGAAGTTGAACGCTTTTCGTCGAAAGGACCAAGTACATCTGCTCGACATGATTTCGCTCGGCATGATCGACGAGTCTTGGCTCGAACGATTTCCGGCGAACCTACGACTACGGTTGAAAGAGTTATTGGACGATCCTGAAGGTTGATCGCGCGGCAGCCATCCCGCCACCTGTTGACGTTCATTTTCAGTGCTGGTCAGCTTTCACCCGCCGCCCGCCGAAACATGTTCCGCCGCCAGTTCGCCGCTTCGCACGCAAAACGGAATGCCGACACCTCGGTACGCATTGCCGGCCAGTGCGAAGGCCGGCAGGTCGGACGCAATCTGTTCGATCTTTGCAACTCGATCCAAATGACCGAGATGATACTGCGGCATGGCGTGGTTCCAACGGACGAGTTCACGGACTTGCGGCTCGCCACGAACACCAAGTAACTCGGCAAGCTCTCGCTGGGCGATCTCGTACAGCTCATCGTCGGGCAGCCCGACCAATTCTTCTTGGCAGGCTCCTCCGATGAAGACGCGAAATAACACGCTGCCGTCGGGTGCTCGGCCTGGGAACTTGATGCTGGTAAAGCTGCCCGACAAGATCTGACGCCTCTCCACAATCGGGACCACAAATCCGAAGCCATCCAGCGGATGCGTGATCTGATCGCGGCGATAGCCGAGCATCGGAACGGCCGCGCTGGCGTACTGGATGGTTGCCAGTTCGTCCGCAAGACGGCTGTCGACTTCTTGCAGCAAAGCGGCCGCGTGAGGGGCGGGAGCCGCGAGAATCAGGGCATCGAAATCGCGCCGTTCCGATTCGCCGTCCAACGTCAGTTGCCAATGATTCTCGGCGCGACGAATGCTTTGGATCGGGGAATTCAATTGCACGCAGCCTTCCGGCAACCGCCGCGCGATCGCGTCGACCAATGAACCCATCCCCTCGCGCAACCCCACAAACATGCCATATCGCGCGCCGGTTCCTTCGCGATTCGTCTTGACGGCTTTCTCGCGCACGCCACGCGTGAGGTTTCCGAACTCCTTCTCCATCGCGACGAACTCGGGCATCGCGGCCTGCATGCTCAGCTTCGTTGGATCGGCCGTGTAGATGCCGCCGATCAGCGGTTGCACCAGACGGTCGTAAACCTCACGTCCGAGACGCCGTACCGCGAAATCGTGCAAGCTTTCATCCGCCTCATCGCGACGTGGCACGAAGCGCTCCCAGGCGAGCCGCGCCTTGCCGCGCCAACTGAGCAGCGGCGTCTTGAGCACGGGCAGCATCTTCGCCGGACTCATCAGTGTGAAACCTTCGGGGACCGGGACGAGCTTCCCGCGATGAACGACGAACGCCCGGCGAAACGCTTCGTTGGTATTGAGTAGCTGATCTGCCAGCCCCACGCGCCGACAAAGGTCCAAAGCCCAAGGATCTTTCGTCGTGAACATGTCCGCGCTGCGTTCGATCAGATATCCGTCGCGACGGATCGTCTCCAGCACGCCGCCGAGTCGATGGCTCGCCTCGAACAAGGTCACGTTTGCGGCCGGCTGAAGTTCGACCAGCCGATGCGCGGCCGCGAGTCCGGAAATGCCTCCGCCGATCACGGCGATTCGTCGCGTTGGTTCGTGCGGGGCTGAATTCATCGGGAAACCGTGGGACGGCGTAGGATGGACTTGCAGTCCGTCGTGTCACGAGGCGATCGAGGACGGACTGCCAGTCCATCCTACCTTGATTGTGCCCAAAGGCCACGTCGGCTTCTCGGTAGCGGAAAAGAGGCGAGTTGTAATGTCTCGTGAACCGATGTAACTGGTAAGAGACCATTTAGCCCGATTTGTCGAGGTAGGCAGATGCATTATCGATATCATGGTGGCTCGAAGCGAAATGCCAGCGGCAAATGGGAGCATGTCCCCCACACCGGGATCGGGCACGTCGCCTGTGAAGAGATCGGCGATTGGACGGTCGAGCTGTCGCATCGACAAGTTGGTGTGACGATCAAACGCGATCAGTTCAGCGTGACGATTCGACGCGAGTCGCCCGCTCACGAAGAGCTGCTCTCGGGCTTCTCTAGCAAGGTCGCCGCCATGGAAGCAGCTCGAAAGCGCGTCGACCTGCTGAGCCACATGCGCGAGCCGACCGTCCGCGCTCCGCATCGACGGCGGGCAACTGACGTGCGACGCGGCTCGTAGCGGAACTCGTGAGAGTTCTGGCTTCCGAAGTCTCACAACCAGGGCTTTTGACATCTTTAAGACTGCATAGGGGTGAGTTGTGATATTTGAAAAATAAGCCCGATAGGGCTGACACAACCCTTGCCGGGGCTGTAAAGCCCCGGAAGTAAACTCCCAACGGGACCGAAGAGAGCGTGCCGCGATCACGATCACCTCCAATGCGGTTAAAAGCCCAGGTCCTTCAGCTACCGGATGGCAAAGACATCAACTCTCGAAGTAACGCACCGCATTCTGAAACAAGAGCAGCCCGTCGCCGTGTTCTTGCAAACCTTCGCGAGTCCAGCGAGGGTGCTGCGTGGGGTCGACGAATCGCTCGGGGTGCGGCATCAAACCGAAGACGCGGCCTGTCTCGTCACACACCCCCGCGACATTCGCTTGCGAGCCGTTCGGATTGTCGGGATATGGCACGTGACCGTTGGATGCGTGAAGCGCGGTGTATCGCAGCGCGAGTTGGCATGCGCCTTTCAAGCGATCAAGCAACGCGGCTGATCGAGTGACAAACTTGCCTTCGGCGTGGGCCACCGGCAAGTACATGGATTCGATGCCGTTCAAGAAGACGCTCTTGTGGCCGTCCACCCCCAGCTTGACCCAGCGGTCTTCGAACTTGCCGGACGAGTTCCAAGTCAATGTCGCCGGTTCGCCTTGGTCGTCGTCGGCCAGCAAGATGCCGGAGCGGATTAAAACTTGAAAGCCGTTGCAGATGCCGAGAATCAACTTGCCCGCAGACTTGAATTCGACCAGCGTTTCCTGTAGGTGATGACGAATCTGATTGCCCAGGATTCGTCCCGCCGAAATATCGTCCCCGTAGCTAAAGCCGCCGGGCAGGCACAGGATCTGGTACTGGCGCGGCAGCGCTGGGTTCGCGAGCAATTGATTGATGTGGACCAGGTCTACGTTGCCGCCGGCCAACTCGAAGGCATGCACCGATTCGAGATCGCAGTTGGTGCCAGGGGCTCGGAGGATAAGGACGCGGGGAGTGGGCATGGGAATGAGGATTTTCGATTTAAGATTTTCGATCTGCGATTGCTACCAACGCAGTGGAGACTGCCAGGCCTCTTTTAATTCGGCAATGCTGTTGTCAATCAGCGGATCGCCGGTGCTGCCGCCGATCACGACGCGCCGCGAGTCGTTGACTTCTCCGATGACGGCATGCGGCAGATTGCTGACGAGTCGTTCAAACTTCGCTTTCATTCCGGCCGGTACTTCGCAAATGAATCGCGAGTTGGATTCGGAGAACAAGATTGTGGCATCGACGGGAGAGTCGACGTTATTCGGTACGTTGACAAGCGATAGGGATACGCCGAGGCCGCCAGCAAACGCCATTTCGGCAATACCAACCGCGAGTCCGCCTTCACTAAGGTCGTGGCATGCTCGGATGCAGCCAGATTGGATCGCTTGGTGGAGGGCGGCGAAGGTTTGCTTCGCGACGTCCGTGTTGACCTTTGGCACTTCGCCACCTGCGAGTTGTTCGACGAGGGCAAAGTGCGATCCGCCCAGTTCGTTGCTCGTCAGGCCGACGATGTAAATCGCGTTGCCCGCCTCTTTCAGATCCATCGTCACGCACTTGCGGACGTCTTCGACTTGCCCCATGGCGCTGATTAACAGCGACGGCGGAATCGAGATTGTCTGCTTGCCGTCTGCGGATTCGTAGCTGAACTCGTTGTTCAAGCTGTCTTTGCCGCTGATGAACGGCGTGCCGAAGGCAATCGCCAGATCGCGGCAAGCCAGTGCGGCCCGGACGAGCGAACCGAGCGTTTCGGGGCGATCGGTATAGCCCCAGCAGAAGTTGTCGAGAATCGAGATGCGGCTGGGATCGGCTCCGACGGCGACGCAGTTGCGAATCGCTTCGTCGATGGCGCTGGCCGCCATGTGATACGTGTCGAAGTCGCCGTAGCGAGGATTCATGCCGCACGAAACGGCGATGCCGCGGTAGGAGTTCAACACGGGGCGAACGACTGCCGCGTCGCCCGGGCCATCGTTTTCAACCCCGACGAGCGGCTTGATCACACTGCCGCCTTGCACCTCGTGGTCGTATTGGCGGATGACCCATTCCTTGCTGGCGACGTTCAACGAACCAAGGATCTTGCAGAGCGCGGCATTCAGATCGAGCGAGCTGGCGGCTGGCATTTCGAGGGGCGTCGTTGCTGGCGCTTCGTAAACCGCGTCGCGGACAATCGGGGGTCGGCCTTCGTGCAGCAGCTCCATCGGCAGGTCCGCGACGATGTTGTCGTTGTACTTCAATTGCAAACGACCTGTCGAAACGAACTTGCCGATGATCGAAGCTTCCACGCGCTCGGATCGGCAAAGCGATTCGAACTCGTCCCAGTTCCCCGGTGGGACGGACAAGACCATGCGTTCTTGAGCTTCCGAAATCCAAATCTCGGTGTAGGAGAGGCCGTCGTATTTGAGGGGTGCCTTGTCGAGCCAAACTTCGGCTCCGGTCTTCTCGCCCATCTCGCCAACGGCACTCGAGAAGCCACCCGCACCGCAGTCGGTGACCGCGCTGTACAAGCCACGATCGCGGGCTTGCAGGATGACGTCGAGGACCATCTTTTCGGTGATGGCGTTTCCGATCTGAACGGCTCCTCCCGACAGGCTTTCGCTTTCGCTGGTCAGCTCGGCGGAGCTGAACGTCGCGCCGTGGATGCCATCGCGGCCCGTGCGTCCGCCGACCGAGACGATCCAGTCGCCGGCTTTGACTTCCTTGCTTGATTTGTCTCGCGGAATGAGACCCACGTTTCCGCAATAGACGAGCGGGTTGCCGAGATAACGCTCGTCAAAATAAATCGCTCCGTTGACCGTGGGGATGCCCATGCGGTTCCCGTAGTCGCGAACTCCCGAGACAACACCCTTCATCACGCGCCGCGGGTGCAGCACGCCGGGCGGCAAGTCGCTGGTTGAAATATCGGGAGGGGCGAAGCAGAAGACATCCGTGTTACAAATCGGCTTCGCCCCCAACCCTGTCCCCATCGGATCGCGAATCACGCCGCCAATTCCCGTGTTGGCTCCGCCGTAAGGCTCCAGGGCCGACGGATGATTGTGTGTTTCGACTTTGAAGACGACGTTGTAGTCATCATCAAATCGCACGATCCCGGCGTTGTCTTCGAAGACACTGACGCACCAATCGTCTTCGCCCAGATCGCGGCGGATTTGTTGAGTGGCGGCGAAGATCGTTTCCTTGAGCATATTCTCGAAGCGCTGCTCGCCGTTCTCGTCGCGGTAAGCGATGCGCCCGGCGAGCGTCTTGTGGCTGCAATGCTCGCTCCAAGTCTGTGCGATCGATTCCAGTTCCGCATCGGTCGGATCGCGGCTGAGTTCGCGGAAATAGTGCTGGATCGTCTGCATCTCGACGAGGGTTAGATAGAGCTGACCTTCGCGGCTGAGTCGCATGAGCCCTTCGTCGTCCAAATCACGAATCGCCACGTGGAGCAATTCGAATTCGTAGGGCGATCCGAGCTGTAAGTGATCGAGTTCGAGTGGTCCCACGATGACTTGCTCGATCGAGTCATTGGCAAGGATTCGCGACGACAGCGTTGAAACCATGTCGGCCGACGTGGCGGGCAGCCAGAATTTGCGAAAGGTACGGATCGCTTCGACTTTGAGGCCGAAGTCCGCAATCGCGTTGAGCGCGCTCTGGGCGACGGGGTCCATCACACCGGGCTTCAGCATGACATGCAGCAACTGCGGCTTGCCGTTGGGCGGCTCGCTCAAACGTTGATCACCAGCGCGAGCAACCACCGTCCGTTCAACGACTCCGTCGGCGAACAATTCGCGGGCGAGCTGATTTGCCTGTGATTCGTCAATCTCTCCTTGTACGAGAAAGCCGCGAACAGCACAGATCGTAAGGTCGCTTGCCAATCCGAGGTCGGCTGCGTCACTGGCCACGGCGGTGCCAAGTCGATCGGGCTGGCCGTCCGCCGAGTAGATATCAATTTGCCAAAGAGTCACGGCGTTGCTTTCCTGCTTCCAGCAGTTGAAGGAGTTTTTCTTGCTCGTCTCGTTCCAGTGCGCGACGTAGCGAAGCGAGCACTTTCTCAAACTTGTCTAATGACTTCAAGACGCCAGCGCGATTCTCGACCAGGATCTGTCGCCACAGATCGGGATCGCCGCCCGCGATCCGAGTCGTGTCGAGCCATCCGGTTGACGCCAGCAGCAATTCCTCGTCCGGAGTGGCGGCGGCGAGCGCCGAGGCGACAAGGTGTGGCATGTGACTGATCGCTGCCACGGAGAGGTCATGGTCCTTTGGCGACATGCGGACAACTTTGGAACCCAGCAGCTGCCAGAATTGCTCGACTTGTTCAACCGCTTTGTCGCTGGTCTGTTTCGAAGGAGTGACGACCGCCACACGACCGTCGAAGAGATTCGCTTGCGCATGTGCGGGCCCAGTTTTCTCGCTGCCTGCCATCGGATGGCTGCCGACGAAGGCGACTTGGTTTGAAATACTCTTGAGAGCCCGATCGACGGCTCGCACAATTTCCGCTTTCGTGCTGCCTGCGTCCGTGATGAGGGTACCGGCCGGGCAATGTTCCGCTGACTCCAGAACGGATGCTGTAATCCTTTCGACCGGCGTGCAAATGACAATCAGCTGCGAATCACGAACCCCACGAGGCAGGTCCGTTGTCGTCGACGTGACAGCGCCTCGCTGTCTTGCCTTCCGCAAAGTCGAGCTTCGACGCCCGACTCCGATCACGAATTCAGCAAGATCTCGCTCGCGCAATGCTAAGCCAATGGAAGCGCCGATAAGGCCGACGCCAACGATCGTGACCGATTCCCAACGCTGCATAACTCGCCGCATTCCTATAGAAGCGAGGATTCTAGCACATGGCCGATGGCTTGCCTTGGGGGTGGAAGTCGACGCCCTGAAGATTCCGGGCAGGCAGTCGCGAGATGGGTCGCCCGAGTTAAAGTTGTAAAAAACGCTAAATCGGGCCAGGAATTGCGTAGCATCCAGGCGGCTGATCATGTTAAGTTGCGCAGTTAGTTCAAAAGGTCTCTCTTCGGTAAAGGCACATGAATAACGATAACTCTGAGTTTCGCGAAGTCTTGAAACGCGTGTGTGATGGGTCGGAGGAAGCCACCTTGGAATTAATCGACACCTATGGTCCTCACATTCAGCGAGTGGTTCGCCGCAAGCTGAATCAACGGATGCGTTCGAAATTCGATTCGCTCGACTTCGTACAAATGGTCTGGGCCTCGTTCTTCACCGAGCGTGAGAAGTTGGCAAGTTTCACTGAGCCAAACGACCTCATCCGTTATCTGGTAACGATGGCTCAACGCAAGCTCATCCAAGAGTCGCGTCGTCGATTGCAGGGCCAAAAGCACAACGTGGGACGCGAACGCGCATTGAGAGCCGGATCGGAAGATGAATCCACCTATGTGCGCAAGTCCGACACGCCGAGCCAAATCGTGATGGCAAAGGACCGATTCGAAGTGATGATGCGTGAATATTCGGATCGAGATCGGCAAGTGGTGGAGCTACGTATGCTCGGGCTGACGTTCGTCGAGATCGCCGAGCGACTCCAGATCCATGAACGAACCGCACGGGAAGTCATCGAAAAGTTGGCACTTATCGAGACCGCGTAGATGAAAGAAGATCCCACGGGTCGATCGACCCGACTGGCGCTACCGAGCGCAACGTCAACTTGGCGATCTGTCGCCAAACATGGGCGTCAACCGGTTAAAATCGCGGTCGGCCATTTGGAAAAGGAACAGTCGCTCAACAATGCCTTGGACGAGTATTGCCAGCTCCGCGAGCAAGACAAGTCGCTGACCGCCAGTCAATTCTGCGATCGTTATCCGAGCTACCGTCAGAGCCTTTTCCGCCTGATCGATGTCCAAGACCAGTTGGAGCATCAGCCGCCAGTGGAGGACGAGAACTGGCCTGAGTTGTTCAGCGAGTTTCTCGGCTACCAGATCATGCACGAATTGGGCGTCGGCGCGATCGCGCGCGTTTATCTTGCTGCGGAAACCGCCTTGGGAGGCCGCTTGGTTGCACTCAAGGTCTCGCGGCAAGGAGGTGAAGAAGCCGAGACGCTTGGCAAACTGACACATCCGAATGTCGTCCCCGTCTTCTCCGTCAAGCACGAAGAAGAATCCGGCATGACCGCCGTCTGCATGCCATATCACGGCAGTGCGACCTTGACGGATCTCTTGGAGATCGGCTTCGAAGAGGGAAAGCCACCCACGACGGCACGCGTCATCCTCGAGGCGGCACGCGAGCGCGAGCAGGTTGTCGATTTCGTTGAAAGATCAACCACGGGGAGCAACATCGATCCGGTCCTCTTGCGCGGCAGTTACGTTGACGGCGTTGTGCGGCTGGCCATTCAAATAGCGGAAGCTCTCGCCTATACGCACGAGCGGGGAATCCTGCATCGCGATCTGAAGCCCTCCAACGTCCTGCTGACTCCTCTCGGCGTCGCGATGTTACTGGACTTTAACCTGGCCAGTGACATCGAGATGGGGGGCCGGCGAGTGGGCGGTACGTTACTCTACATGCCGCCGGAACAGATTCGAGACGTTCACGTGCAACCGTTCGAGGCGGATTTGGCAGATGACCCTCGATCCGACATCTTTTCGCTGGGCGTCATCCTGTACGAATTACTCACCGGCCAGCTCCCCTTCGGCGATCCATCGGCCGGTCTAACGCCGAGGCAAGCGGCAGAAGAATACCTCACTGCACAACAGCAAGTCCCACGACCGGTGCAGGATTTGAATCCTGCCGTTAGCCCTGAGTTCGCGCAGCTGATTCACAAATGCCTTGCACTCGAACCAAACGAGCGTCCTGTTTCGGCTACCGATTTTGTGAGCGAGTTGAAGAAATACTTTTCAACGCGACGACGTACTCAGCGTTGGACATCACGCCATCGGGGCTTAGTCGCAACCATCGTGCTCTTGTTGATGTCGACCGCCACTGCCTCGACTTGGTATCTCGTGACACGACCGACTTACGCAGTTCGACAGTACCTTGCCGGCGTCGCCGATATAGGACGCGGGCAGTATGACGGTGCCATTGAACACTTGGACCAAGCGATCAGAATACGCGACGACTCCGTGCCGTGCCATTTCACTTCACGAGAGGCGTTGCCTATCAGCGACTTGGTGATCATAAGCAAGCAGAAAACGATCTTTCCAGAGCTGCGGAGCCAGACGGTGATCCGCTAGACGATGATCCGCTGATTTTGGAGTGTTGCGCCTATTCGCTAATGAAAATGCCGCTGGCCGCTCCCGGTCCAAGACTCCCGGCGCGCGTCATGTACTCTAGAATGCACAAGCTGACTCAACTTTCCGCCGAGACTCAACTCAATTGGGCCTTTGCAGATTTCGACATGGGACCAGTGCCAAAGTTAATCATCCATCGATGCGACCTCGCACTCGAAAAACGTCCAGACTGGCAAGAGGCGCACTATCTGAGGGCTTTAGGGCATTTTATGGACGCAAAACTAAGACTTCAGAGTGAGGTGGATGAACGCGACGAAAACAAGCTGGCGAAGTCAATCAGCGATGCGCGATTTGACTTTGAACGCGCGATATCAATCGGACCGCCGAGGTGCCGCCTCTTTGCGGATGCAGCGGAAGCATACATGATTCCTTCGGCAAACCCTCCCACTGAAAGGTTACAGCAGCTACTTAAATCTGCCGTCCGTCATGGCATGCTGCAACCGCAACTCAAAACATTTGGTGAGCAACACGACTGGTTAGAGGAACCCTGGTTTCAGGAACTTAACACCTTGTGTGCCAGTAATTCAAACATTGTCTCTGAACCAACCTACGGAGAAATGTTCCTCACCGCACCGAACGCTGATCTCGTCGACGCCCGATTGGAGGCGTATTGTATTGAGTTCAAGATGGTGCCATTTCCCGCGAGACTAGCCACAGAACGCTAAATTGCCACGGGAGCTGGACCCGTTAATATAACTTCGGCATGTGCTGTGTTGGTGCCGTCTGAGGCGTCCGCAGTGACCGTGTTAGTGCCTGGCGATGTCGCGATGACAGAAAAATACCCGCCTTCGCCTGGGGTAGTTGTTCCCGTAACGCACCCACCGAATTGGATCGTTATGGCTGACATGTCGTCTGCTATTAGGATGCCTTCGACAAACCAACGGTCATCGCCCAGATATGAGGCGGCGAAGTAATCGATCATGATGACCTCAACCCCCGTTGTACCGGGATCTACTGGCGGTGGATCGCCTGTGCCGGGGTCTGCTGGGGGTGGCGGTGGATCATCCGCCCGCATTACCGAGGCTAGGCTTAACGTGGAAAGCGTGAACAGAACCACGGCAAGTCCGGTTGTAATTCGACCAATCCGCTGTGAACGTGTTTGTCGAGATGTGTTAAATGCGCGCATAGCTTTCTCCTTGATGTTGATGAACGTTTGCAAGAACTTGCGACTGGGTCAGAGTGACCCCCGGCGACGCTGACCTTCACAGCCCGTAGGCCTATCTCTCAAGTCAGATATCGATTTGCCTGCCGGGTTGGCTTTTGGAAAACTCGCGAAGCACCAACAAAGCGGCCAGCAATGTCTCTAATGTGGGGGGTGAGTCGGAACACATGACCGCCTGGGACAACTGCGCCGCTCGAACGAGCGTTCTGCCCCTCGCAGTTACTGTCCCAGACGATTCAATGTTGGAGATCGGAATGACGACCGTTCTCTACTAGTATCTATTGAAAAACGGAGGCAAAACCGGGTCGGAATTCCGGAGATTTTTCAGACTTTTTTCGAGGCACGCCATAACTATCTATCAGATAGTCAGTTGTGACTTGTTGGAGAAACGGATTTTTTCCGGGATCACGCTCTCTTGCCATCTCTATCCCCACCTGGAGGACTAGTGAGAAGGGGTCGTTGGCGCGCTTTACAGACGAATTCGTGCCGAGAAGTTCGTCGAGTCCGCAGATCGGTTGGCGATATCCGTCACTCGCGCTCTCCGTCGCGTCTCTTCGAATGGCAGCGAAGTGTCGAGCAAACCAAGCTCGTAGGCCAGACCGTCGGAGAAGCCTGGTAAAAGAACCCTCACATCGTAGGGGATGCGACCGGGGCGTAGTCGATTCAAATGCCGAACGATGTTCGTCGTGCAATTGTTACTTAATGTGTCATAAAACTCCGGCACCTCCGCCAGCTGATTCACGCGTCGCAGCACATCAATGAACAAGTCTCGCGATTGCTCGGGTGTCGCGATCGTCCGATAGACGTAGACGTCGGCTCCTCGATGTTTGGTTCGTCGCAGAATGACATCACGTTCATCGGCAACGACATACATCAGCTCGTACTGGCGCAACTCGCCAAGGACGGGCGAGTAGGCTTCTCCCTTCTCGAGCCTCGCCTCGGCCGAGACCGCAACATGCTCGCCGTCCTCGAATCCGAAGCTCAGCATCGTGTGTGCAAGACTTGGGGTCTCCTTGAACGGCACGATGATAAAGTCCACGCTTCGAATCTGCTGAAGATCGAATCGCTTGTCGTAGTAATTCACCGCATAGTCGTCATCCGACTCGTACGCACAGTTGCGGATGTTCCGCACGATCACATGGTCATCGCCAATGTCCGCATAGGGCAGGACCGCAAGATCCGGGTTCCAGTCACGATCATGGGAGGGCGTGAGCAGCCGGGAAGCGGGGAGCGACGGAGGAAGTCCAGCCAGCGACCCCGCGTCACCAGGTCGCGAGCCGAGTGAGTGACATCCCGCCAAAAGAATCGTCGACAGCCAGAATTTGCGTATCATGAGTGCGAGCGACACAGGCACACGATGTTTGCGTCATCGAGGCCCGCGATGCGATCATTACTTACCCCCTGCAAGCAGACGAGCCTGGGCTTTTAGCGGCAGCGGGCGATCCGTGCAATAGAATTCGGCGAGAAATCGCCCGCGGATCGTGAATTGCGAGTTTTGGCCAAGAAATGAAAAGAGGCCTCGCCAGAGCGGCAAGGCCTTGTCTCTTCAGGTTTCTGCTCGGTTGAGTTAGCTTGCGTCGTCATCAAGAGCAAGCGGAATCGCGATGGCCGCTGCCACAAGAGCCCCGAGAACCCAAGGATTGGCGAGCCATCCGAAATGTCCGCCACCCTTGCTGGGTCCGGCACCACCCTTGCCAATATCGCCGCCCAGGCCTCGAACGACGCGGTTGTCTTGGACGAGCAGGACGCCTTGTTCTGCTGCCGGTGGCGCGGTTCGTGGAGCCCAAACACGATAGGCACCACCGCCTTGAGCGAGATGCAATTCGTAGACGCCGGGTTCGAGACCCGTCACGACGAAGCGGCCGTCTTTGTCTGTTTCGGTCACGGTCAGCGGCTTGCCCTTGTGGACGACAGCAACTTTGGCTTGACCTTGGGCCACCGCTTGTTCGTTGAGAACTTGGCCGTTCAGGATTCCACCCGGCTGCAAAGCGATGTCGCGAATGATGGGGCTAGCTGCTTGGGCAGTTTGGCCTGCCAGCAGAGCAGTACATGCCAGCATGACCGTAAATGTCTTGAAAGCTCTTACCAGTTTCATTTCAAATCACCCTGTTCTGAAGAGAAACGTCGATTTTGTAGCCAGTGCTTGCATGTTATCGGGTGGTTTCACGTCGCGACTAGAGTTTTCTTCCCAAAGAAGTGCCATATTTATTTCGAGGTAAACCAAGTAATTCAGGTGGGTCAAACGTAGTCGGCTGCGAGCCCGCCTCCGTTGATAGCGATGCGACGAATCGCACCTCAAGAAACGAAAGCAGCCCCGCGGATTCCGGTGAACGGCGGGATAGTGTCCTAATAGTGCGGGGGTGCCAAAACACAAGCTCGACGCGCCAGCGAGTGGGTGTTCTCAGCCGGTTGACTCACTCGCTTGCGCGTCGAGCTTATATTTCGCGACGACCGAAACTGGGCAGCCACGCCCCCACACTATTAGGACACTACCGGTTTAACGCTCGGGCCGTGCTGCCACGTATCCCGGCGTTCCGCCTTCATAGATGCTGAACTCGGCCCAGACAGGCAAGTGGTCGGAGACCTCGAGAGCTTCTTCCGTGCTGAGGTTGTAATCCCGCATGAAGTCAACCACGCCGCTGCGGCCGACAAATTCGCGTGTCGCTTGGCTGTGAAAGATAATGTTGTCGTACTGGTGAGTTCGCCGAACATTGGTGGGAAGGCCGGCGATCGCCCAGGTGATGCCGGGCACTTGGCCAAGCTCGCCGAGATGTTCGTTATCCGCATTGAAATCGCCAACGAGAATCACATCGTCCTCGTTGCGGCCGTCGTCACGTACGACTCGATAGACGTCATCCATTACCGACAGCTCTGTCGCGACAATGTCAGGGTCGGTATGCACATTGGTCAAAGTGAACGTGAAGGCTTCGTCAGCACTTGGCCCACGCGCTCGGAACCAACCGACCAGCGGTTCTCGGTGCAGCAAATTGTCGGGATCATCGACCGTGTACAAGAATGTGCGGTCCACTTCGATGGTTTGCCGATCGAAGATGAAAGCGTATTGTTCCTTGCTAGTTGTATCTCCGATGCGAGGACCGATCAAGAAATCATAGCTGCGCCCGGCCGCGTTGATGATCTCGATGAATCGCGGCATGACGTCTTGGTCCAGCGAACGGATCTCTTGAATTGCGACCACGTCGAATTGCCGGACGAGTCGCGCCAAGATGTCCATTACGCGAGGCTTCGAGAGCTTGCTTTGGCCGAACACCTGGATGTTGAACGAGGCGATCTTGATCGTTTCGCCCGGTTGGTGAGCGGGCAATTCGGGGCCGGCAGCGCTCACCGGAAAGGTTGCCGCGCCGCCCTTCTTCTTCACCTCGATGCTATCGAGACCTTCGATATCGAAGTTCTGTAAGAAGAACCAGCCACCGCCGGCGATCAGAGCAACGAAGAGCAGTATCGAAGAGTTCCGCAAAACGCCCCTCCTTGGGCAGTTCGACAGCACTTACAGATCGTCCGGCCTGCAAGCTGAGCAATAACGGCACAGCGACCGGGGCGGGAGCGTAACCGAAGGACAGGGTGGACTCTAGTGCAGTTTTCTTCGACCCACGATCGCACGGCAGGCGCGCCAGACCGCCCGGGAACGGTGGAGTCAGGCAAGCACGGCGCGTCCACGAAAATGCGACGCCGTGCTAGCAATGGAAACGGGGACGTCGAATTGACGTCCCCGTTCATTGGCTTCAATCGGTGATCGGCGTGATCATTCGCGCGGGCGAACCGCACCGGTCAGTCCGCTGTAGTCGACGCGATCCGAACTGTGCCACAGCGGCATGCCCAGGGCCACGCGCTGTCGCAGGATTTCGATCTTCTCGTCCGAGCCCGCAGGAGCATCGGTCGCGGCAAATTCGGACTTCTCTTCTGGGGCAAAATCTTCGTCGTGGCCGTACTTGAGAATTGCCTCGAACACATTGTTGACGTTATGCATCTAACCTCTTACCTCCTCACACGCGTGGTTTCTAAATAGTCTTATGTCGTTCGACGTTTGCGAACGCCGATTCCAGTCTTTTCTTCAATGATCGATGGGTATTCGTCTAGGTGGGACATCTTAAAACGCGGACACAAGGTGGGATGTTTCAGCGGCCCTGCTGCTTCGTCGAATACGGTTTTTGTGGCGAAGTCTTGTAATTATTCCAGGATGACTCAGAATGTCAAGCAAATTTTCCTAGCCTTTTCCTTGCTCGATTGAGTCGTTGCATGACCTGGTTCCAAGCGTCGATCGAACTCTCCCCACGACCTCGTGGTTTCCACTTAATCACATCACAAATCGTTGCGGCACTGCCCGAGCTGCGGAAAACCAAGCTTGGCTTGCTTCACGTCTTCATTCAGCATACTTCGGCGTCGTTGACCATTAACGAGAACGCAGACCCTGACGTTCCCGTCGACTTGGAGATGTCGGTTAACAAGATCGTTCCCGAGGAGTTTCCCTACATTCACACTTTAGAGGGTCCCGACGATATGCCGGCCCATGTCAAGGCTTCGCTGCTCGGAAGTTCCGTGTCGGTGCCCGTTCGGGAAGGTCAATTGCTGTTGGGAACGTGGCAGGGAATCTATCTCTGTGAACACCGGAATCGGGGTGGTTCTCGCCGGTTGATCGTCACGCTGCAAGGTGAATCCTGATGTTTGCGGCAAGGTAGGTCACTTTCGGCGAAAGTGACCTACTTTAAAGCCTAGACGTACGCCCGCTCAAACGACCGCGCCAGGTCATCGATCCAACACTCGATCAATGTCGCTTGGTTCGCGTTGGCGTCGACTTGCGATAGCGCGTCGAGACAGCGTTCAACACACACGGCAACGCCCTCGACGTCGATGTTCTGGGTCCGAATTGCCGCTACGACGGCGGTGACCAGTCCGGCATCGCCAGTCGATGCCATGCCGCTCGCCTGCCGCACCAACTCGTGATAGAAGTCGACTGCAATCATGATCACGAGCTTCAATCGCTCGCGACGAACCGGTGCGTCCTTTCCGGCTGCATCGATGAACGCGCCGACATCTGCCGCGAGGCCCACGGCTTTCTCGGGCAGTCGTGCTAACCGCGCCAGGAACTCGCCGCGAAAGTCACCTAGCTCCGAGTCGGAGAATTGCCTGGCTCGTTGCAGACTGCCGTGGCACAAGGCGGCCAGCCGCGTCGCTTCGACGTCCGTCTCGACTTCGCCTAACGACCGTAGTAAAGAAGCCACGACTTCCTGTTGCAGCGAGCGAAAGCGAACGATCTGACAGCGCGAACGAATGGTGGGAAGCTGTGTCTGTTCGCTGGAAGCAATTAAGATGATGACGGACTTCGGCGGCGGCTCTTCGAGCGTCTTGAGCAGACAGTTGGCACCCTCCTGATTGAGATAGTCGGCATCGTCAATGATGGCAATCTTCCGTCCACCGCAGAACGGCTTGAGCGAGATGTTGTGACACAAGCCGTCTCGCATCCGATGATCGCGATCGCCGATGAAGGTCTCGACTGGGATAAACGCTTTGTCGGCGGGTTTGGCGACTAAGTCCAAGTCGGGATGCGAGCCGGCGGCAACCTGCTGGCAGGACGGACAGCTGCCGCAGGGGTTCAATTCGGCATCCACTGCGACTTCGCAAAGCAGTGCCTGAGCGAACTTCAACGCGAATGTCCGCTTGCCGATTCCGGCAGGTCCGACGAACAAGAACGTACTGGCAAGCCGCCTGCCCGCGAGGATGCGGCGAAACCGCTCGACGTTTTCGTCATGACCTTCGATACCCTGCCAACTCATGCGCGTGCCTCGCCTCGAGCGTCGATAACTCGCTCAGCCACAACTCGAATATCAGCCTGAATGCTTTCGATGTCGCGAGCCGCGTCAAGCACCGCGATGCGATCCGGAGCCCTCTTCGCTTCCAGCAAGAATCCCTCACGAACTCGATTCAGGAAATCGACCCCACGTGATTCGATGCGATCCAGATCGCCGATCAAACGACTAGCGGCTCGTTCGACGGGCATGTCCAGCACCAGCGTTAAATCGGGGTGAACGCCGTCCGTCGCAACCGCACCCACCGCCCACACGGCATCCACGTCCACACCACCAGCGTGACCTTGGTAGGCCACATTCGAGACCAGGAAGCGGTCGGAAACAATCGTTTTGCCGGCGGCGAGCGCGGGGCCAATCACCTCGGCCACCAACTGCGCCCGCGATGCCATATACAGCAGCATTTCGGCGGCAGTACAAACAGGCATGTCGTGCTGATGAAGGATGATCTCGCGAAGAGCCTCGCCGAGTTGTGTCCCACCCGGATCGCGGCATTGCACGACTTCGTGGCCGTTGTCGCGCAGCCAATCGCAAAACAACTCCATCTGAGTCGATTTGCCGACCCCATCGATGCCGTCAAAGCTGAAGAATAGGCCTGTCATTGTCGCTGCATTCTACGAAGCAGTGCATAACACGCGGAAGTAGGGGGCAGCGCCACGATCGCGTAGCAAAATAACTATCGCGTTTCAGTAGCATGGGCTCTCCAGCCCGTGTTCGCTCGGGCTGGGAGCCCAAGCTACTTAAAGGGAAACACGGACAGCACGGACGGAGAGCGCTCGTCAACCGATCGTCTCCGCGAAACCCGTGCTATCCGTGTCCAATCGCTCCCAGTCGAATGATTTGTAGCTTGACTACTTTCGGAGCGGTTCAGTGAAAGAGGCTTGACGCAACGCGTTGCCGTCGGACTTGGGAGCTGTTTCCAGTCCCAGCGATCCCCACTCGAACGCATTGCCCATCCGGTTCGCGACATCGGTCGACCCACGTTGCGTGTCGGCTCGTCGCGGAGCGTTCAACATCGGACCCTCTGGACGCGTGGTGATTGGACCGGGCTGTTGTGGCGCGTCGTCACCGGGCGCGGGACGCTCCGCCGGGGTCGGCTCCGGAGTCGGTACTAGCTCGCCGGTGCCGCCGCGCTCGGCCGATCCTTCGACCGGCATGTCGCCGATGTACTGCGACACGGGTCCCTGGGCAACCGGGCCTTGGCTGATCACGCCGGGACGTGTGTAACCATAGTTCAAGTAGTAGCTGGCATCCCGTTCTCGTGCGTGTTCGAGGGCATCCCAGTAAGCCTTATTTGCCCACGGCCCTTCGGCGAGATGGATGTTGTTGTATTCCAACAGCGAACCTTTGCGGAAATGAACTTCGGCGATCGACTTGTTGTACTCGCTCAGAGCGCGATAGTAGTCAATCTGAGCTTGCGAGCGGCGGCGTTGTGCGTCGAGAACAAGATCGAGCGTCGACTTGCCTCGTTCGTAAAGCACTCGCACGGAGTCCACCTCGGCCTGCGAAGCCTTCCAACGGTTGAAGTGCGTCTGTGCGGATCGGTAGTTGAAGTCGAGGTTTCGGACCGCCGTGCTCAGCAGATGCGACGTGTTCAATTCCATGTCTTCGAGGCGTGATTTCTCGCGAACCAGGCTCAACTGGGCATTGCGAACGCCCGCCAACTCGCGTCGATATCCGACCGGCATCTGGAAGTTGAAGAGGAAGGAGAACTCTTGAAAATTACCTTCCGTCAATTCGTCGAATGCGGTCGAGCCAGTATCTGGAAAGTTGATTCCGTTTCGATTTGCGTTGATCAGTTCGTCTCCCACACCGACCAAACGGTAAGCAGCTCCCAGGTCGAACTGCGGCAGAAGTAGATTCTTCGCCGCCACGAGTTCCAGCTCGCGACGCTCGATCACCCACTTCTGCTGTCGCAACTCGGCACTACGCAGCAGGGCTTCTGTATGAATCATTCGCCAATCGTGGTTGATCCTCGCTGCGGTCGGCTCGTCGCTGGGACGGATCAAGCGACCGTCCGTCGCGGCGATGCCCATCAGGTATCGCAAACGGTTTTCGACGTTGTACAAGTCGCGAAGCGCTGTTTCGAGCTGTGCCCGGAAGAAGAAATACTGCTCGCGGGATTGAGCCTCGGCCTGCGAACTCTCGATGCCGCCTTTCAGCTTTTCGTAAACATTGTTCCAAGTGGCTTGAGCACTATCGCGTCCGATCTTGGCGGTCTCCAGGTTGCGATAGGCGCTGTGCAGATCCCAATAAGTGTTTTCGATGTCGAGCACCACGTTGCGTATCGAGGCTTCAAATGTCGCGAGGCTGACATCGGTATTGATGCGTGCGATCATGGTTGGGATGCGATTGATCATCGCCCCACGACCGCGAAGCAGTGGCTGATTGACACGAGCTTCAAACGACGTTGTCCAGAAACTGCCGTCCGCGGTTGCCGTGACTGAGTTGCCGCGGCGAGTGTCGGTTTGGTTCGACAACGTCCAAGTGTTGCCCGTCGCGCTCCGTTTGCTCAAACTGGTCCTGAGACCTCCCGCTTCCTGATCGAGGACGTTGGGAAACCCTGGAAAGCCGCCGAACGGTTGTGGACGATTGGTGCTTTGAAGGAAATCGCCATTCCCCTGCGTGCCTGTCGACTGAACTTGCGCATCGAACGCAGACAGCGCCGCTTCAACTCCGTTGTTGGGATCGGACTCGACGAGGGCCGTGTCGTAGATCGTCGAGGCACTGGCGGTTCGACCAACTAACGCATCTGCAAAACCAAACGGAGTCACGCCGCCAAGGTTGCGGACGACTTTGCTGTTCTGTAACGCGATCGAAACCACTTCTTCCAGCTTAAGGTCCCACATCTCCCGAAACTCGGGATTGCTGATCGTCATCGGAGCCTCGGCATACTCGACGTCTTCCAAGTAGGGCTGCGAGTAGTCGGGCTCCTCGGTCGCGGTGGCGTGATCGAGGTAATGCGACAGATCGCCATCTTCATGGAAGTAGAAGGGCTGTGTTGGATGACAGCCCGTGAAGGTGGTCAAGGCGATCAAGATTAATGGGAGTATGCTTCGCAGTTGCCGGGTCATCGGTTCCCGCTTCCTTTCGATGCGTCCGCGGACGCGTACGGCCAAGGCTAAAACGTCTGACCAACGGCCCTCCACGAGGACCGCCGACCAGGACGACTTCTAGTTCCCCCCTTGGCCGAAAGCACCGAGCCGGGAGTCCATGCACGAGGCGCGGACCCCAAATCGGAGCAATCGACACAGCAGGTATCGGCGACCTGACCGGCAAACTTGCAATAATCCGTAAACTTTTTGTAATCGGCAAAGTCGACGCAGTTTGGCTACAATGTCATTGGTTCGTTATCTGCCAGCGATGACCCTGTTGTACGATGGCCTTCCAAGGCCGTCGATTCCGTCAAAACGGTCTTGGAAGGCCATCGTACTCGCGTCAATCGGTCGCACTTGTTTCGCGAACCCATGGCGCTGATACTCAAAACTAGGAAAACAAGATCTGCGAGAGCGTTCATGAAGCGAAACCTTCCTATCTTCTACCCTTTGATCTCCGTGCTGGCACTGTTGTCTCCGGCCAGCGGTGCGGAGATCGACTTCGCCCACGACATTGTGCCGATCTTGAAGACGCATTGCGTCGCGTGCCATGCGGGCGAGAAAAAGAAAGGTGGGTTTTCGCTGGACACGCGGGAGTTGCTGCTCGCGGGCAGCGAAAACGGCGTGGTCGTCAAGCCAGGCGTTAGCAGCGAGAGTTTGCTAATTGAGCGGATCACGACCGAAGAGCTTGATCTGCGCATGCCTCCCGAGGGCGAACCCGTCCCGCCAGGTCAAATCTCCAAGCTCAAGCGGTGGATCGACGCTGGCATCGTGTGGGAAGCGGGCTTTGCGTTTACGAAAGTGGCCTACGAGCCGCCGCTCGCGCATCGCCTGCCCGAGCTACCGCCGGCCAGCGGCGGTCGCGAGCATCCGCTCGACCGGATCGTCGATGCGTATTTCGCCGACACCGATGTGAACCGCCCCGCTGGCGTCTCGGACGCCATGTTTCTCCGCCGCGTTTCGCTGGACGTCAGCGGCTTGCTACCCGATCCAGAGACATTCCGCGACTTCATCGCCGACACCAATCGCGAGAAGCGCGAAGCACTGATCCAGTCGCTGTTGGCCAACGACGTCGCCTACGCCGAACATTGGCTGACTTTCTGGAACGACTTGCTGCGTAACGACTACACGGGGACCGGCTTCATCACCGGAGGTCGCCAGCAGATCACGGGCTGGCTGTACCAGGCGCTGCTGCAAAACAAGCCGTACGACCAGTTCACGCGCGAGTTGATCGTCCCGCAGCCGGAAGCCGTTGGCTTCATCAGCGGGATTCGCTGGCGCGGCAATGTCAGCGCCAGCCAGCGGCAGGAGATTCAGTTCGCTCAGAACGTCTCGCAGGCCTTTCTCGGCATCAACATGAAGTGCGCCTCGTGCCACGACAGCTTTATCGATCGCTGGACGCTGGAGGAGACTTACGGTCTGGCCGCGATCTACGCGACCGAACCATTGATGCTGCACCGCTGCGACAAACCGCTCGACAAAACGGCCACGGCAGCGTGGATGTTCCCCGAACTCGGACAAGTCGACTCCGCCGCAGCACAGCCGCAGCGGATGCAGCAGCTTGCCGCGCTGCTCACTCATCCGGACAACGGCCGCTTTGCCCGCACAATCGTCAATCGCATCTGGCATCGGCTGATGGGGCGCGGGATCGTGCATCCGGTCGACGCGATGCATACCGAGCCGTGGAACGCCGACTTGCTCGACTATCTCGCGATTCATCTGCGCGACAACGGCTTCGACCTCAAGAAGACAATCGAATTGATTTGCACGTCGCAGATCTACCAGAGTCAGACGCCGCCGGTCGAGCAGCCGCAGGACGCAGGACAATACGTCTTCCGCGGGCCGCTTGGACGACGCATGACCGCCGAGCAGTTCGTTGACACGGTGTGGCAGATCACCGATGCCGCGCCCACGAAGTACGACGCCCAAGTGCTTCGCTTCAAGCAACAACCGAACACATCGCCACAAGCGATCACCGCTCGATGGATCTGGTCTTACGCCGCTGCCTCCGGCCCAGCCCCGGCGGGTGAAACGATTACCGTGCGGCACAAATTCGATTTGCCCAGCTGGCCTGTGCGGGCCGTGGGCGTGATCACTTGCGACAACAGTTACCGAATGTTTTTGAACGGCACACACGTCGGGTCGGACGACAATTGGGAGACCGTTGAAACCGTGTCGCTGCTTCCCTCGCTCAAGAAGGGCATGAACGAGTTGCTGATCGAAGCCAAGAACGGCGGCAGCGGGCCGAATCCCGCCGGGCTTTTCTTCGAGGCCGCGCTGCGTTTCGAAGACGACACAACGCAAGCAATCGCATCGAACGATTCCTGGCAATGGACGGCGATGACGCTGAACGCACGCGGCAAGTGGAAACAGGAGCCGGGCGATTGGAAAGCCGCCGAGTTGGTGACGAACCCAGGCGTCTGGTCCGGTCGCGTTGGCCCGCAACTCGCCAACCAGCTCAACACCGCCGCCGACTCGCCGCTGTTGATGGTTCGCGCTTCGTTGGTGAAGAGCGATAGTCTGATGCGCGCCCTCGGACGCCCGAATCGCGATCAGATTGTGACCTCACGTCCTAGTGAGTTGACGACGCTCGAAGCCATTGATCTCGCCAACGGCCAGACGCTTTCCGATGCCATCCAGCACGGTGCCAAGCAACGGCTGGCCGAATACGGCGACTCGCCAGAAGGACTGATGTCGTGGCTGTGCAATTATGCTCTGTCGCGAGAGCCAACTGCGGACGAGTTGCAACTGGCGAAAGAGTTTTTAGGGACGGACCCAACCAAGCAATCCGTCGAAGACTTGCTGTGGTCCGTGTTGATGCTGCCCGAGTTTCAACTCGTCCGCTAAGATATTTGGAGTGCTGTGACTTGTCACAGCTTTCGTTTGCGGCGGAGCCGCTTTTAGAACATTGCCAAGACTGAAAAGTGGCGGTGCCACAAAGAAAGAGAAAGCGGCGACAAGTCGCCGCAGTCCAAATATCCGAATAGGAGTCGAATCGTGGACTTCACAAACATGCCCGAGCCACTTGCTCGACGCCACTTCCTGAAGCAACTTGCCGCTGCCTCGACGGCCGCGATAATGGCGCGCGAGCCTCGCTTGCTCGACGCGGCTGAAGGCGATGCGATCAAGCATCCCGAACCAACCGCCGACGCCTGCATCCTGATTTGGATGGCAGGCGGCATGGCGGCTCCCGATACGTTCGATCCGAAACACTACGAGCCGTTTCAAGTCGGCCTGCCGGTCGAGAAGGTGATCAGCACTTTCCCGGCGATCGATACGGCGGTCGATAACATCAAGATCTGCGAGGGATTGGAGAGCATCGCCTCGGTCATGGATCGCGCGACGTTGATTCGCTCGCACGTCTTGCCGGATCTCGGCCACATTCTACATTCGCGGCATCAGTACCATTGGCACACCGGTTATGTCCCGCCTCAGACCGTGGCCTGCCCGCACATCGGTGCCTGGCTGGCGCGCGTGCTCGGTCCGCGCAATCCTGTCATGCCGGCGTTCATCAATATCGGCCAGCGATTGGAAGGCGTTGGCGAGAACGAAGAGATCAAGGCTTTCACGACAGGCGGCTTCTTCGGCAGCGAGTTTGGTCCCATGAACTTGCCGTACCCCGAGGAAGCGGCCGCCGCCGTCCGGCCGCCCAAGGGAATGGAGCCCGGCCGGTTCGAGAATCGCTACAAGTTTTTCCGCCAGCTCGTGGATCAGACACCGCAGCGGGATTACTTGTCCGATTATCAGCAGGAGTCGATGTTGCGGTCGCTGGAGAATGCGTATCGATTGCTGGGCTCGAAGGAGCGCGCGGCTTTCGACATCTCGTTGGAGCCAAAGGAGAGCTACGACAAGTACAACACCGGACGGTTCGGGCAGGGATGTCTGCTCGCGCGTCGACTCGTCGAAAACGGAGCCCGCTTTGTCGAAGTCACGACCGAGTACATCCCATTTATCCATTGGGATACGCACAAGGATGGACACACCACGGTCGACCAACTGCACAAAGAGATCGATCGCCCGATCACACAACTGATTCTGGACTTGGAAAGTCGCGGGTTGCTCGACCGCACGCTGGTTGTCATCGCCAGCGAATTCAGCCGCGATATGATCCTTGAAGGCGTGCCGGGATCGAACGCCCAGGATCAAGCCACCTTCAAAGTCGACACGCTGCAAGAGATGCCCCATTACGGCTTGCATCGCCACTTCACCGGCGCGTCGTCCGTCGTCATGTTCGGCGGCGGCATGAAGAAGGGATTCTTATACGGCGAGTCGGCCCCCGAGCGCCCCTGTCTGGCGATTAAAGACCCGATCAACGTCGACGATCTGCACGCCACCATGTTTACCGCGATGGGGATCAGCCCGCAAACCGCGTTCGACGTTGAACGCCGCCCGTTTTATGCTACCGAAGACGGCAAAGGCCGATCGGTCGCGGAGCTGTTCGCGTGAGGAGCGGAGTAGGAATCGACTCGGCATCTTGGTCGGAGCGTTTGTCCCGGAGGGACGCCGTCGAGTAGCCCCAGACTTTAGAGGTCGTGCAGCTTTCAAATACTTTGACTGCGGAGATTTGCGACGCGAATCATTGTAGAACAATTGTCTCAATTGTTTCGCCCGCTTCGCGACCTCGGTGCAAAGAAACAATTGAGACAATTGTTCTACATTAAAGCAGCACGACCTCTGAAACCTGGGGCTATTCGACTGTGTCCCTGCGGGACAAAACTCGTAAGTCGTCGCCAGCACCAGCAACGATAGCATCGCTCGTTGTCGAAATTCTGCACTTGCCTCAGATTCGTTTTCGGCCAACAATCCACTCGCAAGCTGATTTGGAACGATCTCCAATCCCGCATTCGCTGCGAACGGCATGAGGCCACGCGACGGCTTGCGTTCGAGGGCGGCTCAGTATCCACGAGACCAGCCGTTCATTTCGCAGCAGACATTGGAGGTCACACCATGCTAGTTCTCTCGCGCAAGGAAAACGACAAACTCCTGCTCCCCACGCTGAACATCTCCATCGAGGTCGTTCGGATCCAAGGCAACACCGTGCGCATCGGCATCGATGCTCCGCCAGATGTTCCGATCTTGCGGCATGAGATCGCGGACCTGAAGAGCATCGAGTTCCCACCGGACGAGCAGACGGCGAATCAACGGACCGCGAGCTTGGCGAAAGCGATTCGCCAGCGGACGGATTCGTGCGCCGGCGCTCTGAACCTGCTTCACGAACACTTGGAAGGCAACCTCGCCGCGCAGAGTCTGATTGTGGATGTCTACAACGAACTGCGGGCGTTAGAACAAGACACTAAGTCCGCGTTGGACGAGTCCGGCGCGTCCGCCAACCTGCCCCACGCGCTGCTGATCGATTACGATCCCAACGAGAGCCAACTGTTAGCGAGTTACCTGCGGCTGAATGGTTTCGAAGTGACAACGGCCGAAGGTCGTAGCGACGCTTTGGACTATCTGTCGCTTCACTCCTGCCCCGACTTTGTCCTGCTGGACATGCACACCGCGCAAGACGCGAACGCGGAGTTTCTAGCTCAACTTCGGGGCCAATCGGGATGCGAGAAGCTGAAGCTATTTGCGCTCGGCAACGTCGAGCCATCCGGTGTCGACCGCTGGTTCCCACGCCCCCTCGACGCCGAGCGCCTGGTCCGCGAACTCACCGCTGCCATCGCCGCCTAGGGCAGCGGCGCGAAATCAATCTACGCGTAGCTGAATTTGCAAGAATTCAGATGTCTTGCGATGGGCTGAATGCTTGCGCATCCAGCTAACAGTGATGCGCATGCTGGCGTTCGGCACCCTTTCCGAACTTAGCCCCGCTTGGTAACTTACGACGTGACTTTCGATGCGGTAGCTCAGTTGGTAGAGCAACGGACTTTTAATCCGTAGGTCCTGGGTTCGAGCCCCAGCCGCGTCACTTCTTATCGGTTTGCAAGGTCTTCTGGGCGGCACTGTTAGCGATGTCCCATGTCCAACTCAATACTGACTTTCCCGCACGTGTCACCTTGAGTGTCACCTGCTTCATCGGCACGCGCACTTTTTTCTTCAGTCAATGACTTCACGTGTCCTCAGTGCGGTGAGCTACTCAGTCGGCAACCGATCAAGCTGAGACCAATCCGTCGAGACATAAGCCTGTCGCGGACCGGGTGTGCTTCGCCCGTCCGTGACGTACTTGGCGGCGAGTGTCGTGAGTTGCCGGACGATTTCCGGGTGCTCGTCGGCAAGATTGGTTGTCTCAACGGGATCGTCCCGCATGTTGTACAGCTGTCGCTCACCCGTGACAAACGATCTCTGCTCGATGGTTCCGGCATAGCGTCCAAGCTTCTTGCCGGCCCCGTACCCATTGCCGCCCGATCCGGCGTGCAGCTTAATTCGGTCAGCAGCACTTCCCCTTGGCGGCCTGGCAGCGTGAGTTTGTGACGCTGCACTCCATCAAATAGATCCAGAATCTTTCGCGTCGTCGGACGACGGCATTGGCGACCCTC
>JAQBZB010000352.1 GCA_027622275.1 Planctomycetota bacterium
GCTCGGCAGGAGCCTCGCCCTCCCGATACTCAAATCGGGAAGTTGTTGTTAATCACTTTCTTAGGGTGAGCGGCGGCGAATGAGTTTTCGTTTCGTGTCATCCCCACCCCAGCCATCACTGTTCGCCAACACCCTCCCAGCCGATTAATGCGATGAGGCCTTTCTTCGCGTCCATCATCAGACTGAACAGCGTCGGCACCAGCAGCAGCGTGAAGACCGTCGAGACGATCAAACCGCCGAGCACAACGCTGCCCAGGCCGCGGTAAAGTTCGCTGCCGGCACCGGGGAACAAGACCAGCGGCGCCAGGCCGAAGACCGTGGTCAGCGTGGTCATGAAGATTGGGCGGATGCGGGTGCGGACGCTTTCCAGGATCGCGGCTTGCGGGTCCAGGCCGTCGTCGCGCATGTGGTTCAGCGACTGATGCACGATCAAAATCGCGTTGTTCACGACCGTACCAATCAAGATCACGAAGCCGAGCATCGTCAGCACGTCCAACGTCTGCGTTTGGCCGCTCATCACTTGCAGGTAGAGGTTCAACAGATTCAAGCCCATGATTCCGCCGACCGCACCCAGCGGCACGCTGAGGATAATCACGAACGGATACAGCCACGACTCGAACAGAGCCGCCATCAGCAAGTACGTGATTAACAACGCCAGCAGGAAGTTCCAACGCATGGCATTCCACGTCTCCCGCAGCTTATCGGCGGTGCCGCTCAGAACGATGGTGTATTCGGTCCCTAGCTCGCCGCTGGCCTGAAGCGGCGCGAGGAGTTCGTTGGTGATGCTCGTCAACGCATCTTCCAACGCGACATTCTCCGGCGGTTTCACACGAATCGTGATCGCCCGTTGACGCTCGCGATGGTTCACTTGCTCGGGGCCGCTGCTGTACTCGATATCGGCCAAAGCTCCCAGCGGCACGAGTTGCCCGCGCGGCGTGGCGATCGGGATCTCTTGCAGATCTTGTGTCCGGTTGACGGAGTCCTGATTGCCCATGATCGTCAAGTCGATCTTGTCGCCGCCCTGGTAGTAATAGCCGCCCCACGCTCCGTCGACAAAGGCGTTCGTGGCATAGCCCAGATCGACCGCCGTGACGCCCATATCGGCGGCTTGCAGCAGCCGCGGGATGACATGCATCTCGGGATTCGAGAGGTCAAGGCTGGGGATCGGCTGCACCTGCGCACCGGGAATCAACTGACTCACTTGACCGAAGATGCGTCCACCGAGAGCGACAAGTTTTGTTAGTTCCGGCCCGGTGATTTCGATATCGATGCTGCGTCCACCGGTCAGACCGCTCTCGAACAAACTCGACTTGTTGGCGATGACAAGGGTTCCTGGCAGTTTAGAGCGAAGGCCGGGCGTCGAGATGCCGTTTCTCGGGTTCACGCCGCCCGTGATCAACGGGATCAATTCGTCGACGCGAGCCGCGTCGGCGGATCGCAAACCGAGAAACACCGATCGACCGCGAGCCACATAGAAAAAGTCGCGCACGGCGGGAAAATCGAGTGCGGCGGCCTCGGGGCTATCGGGATCGATGTCCCAGTACGGTTGCAGTTCATCTTCGACCGTCTTGCCTAGCGAACCGAGCTGGTCCAAGTTGTAACCGGGTGGCGGCAGTACGAGGCAAATGATCAGATTGCGGTTGCCGGTCGGCAGGTATTCAACCTTCGGCCATAGCACGATGCTCAACACGACCGAGGTCCCCACCAGCACCCCGACGACGAGCAGACGGGCGGTCGTACTCTTCTGCACCCCAGCGTTCAGGCCGACCACGACACCAACGAATCGCGAGCCGAAGTTCGTGAGCAGTCGCTCGACGATACTCATTCGACGCGTGGCACTCGTCCCATCCAACGAGTCTGGCTTCTCGCGAGTCAGCAGCCGCGCGGCGGCGGTTGGAATGACGGTGACAGAGACCAGCAGCGACAAGGCGACGGCCGAACTGATCGCCAACGCGATATCGCGGAACAGCTGGCCGGCTTCTTCCTGGACGAACAGCACGGGCAGGAACACGGCCAGCGTCGTGAGTGTCGAAGCCGCGACGGCTCCCCACACTTCTTTGGTCGCGCGTTCCGCGGCCGCGAACGGACTGTCGCCTTCCTGATGGTGACGATAGATGTTTTCCAACACCACGACCGCATTGTCGACAAGCATCCCGACAGCGAACGCGAGCCCTGCCAGACTGATCACGTTCAACGATCGCCCCAGTTGCTCTAAGACAAGAAACGTCCCGACGATGCTGACCGGAATCGCAAGACTGACAACCAGAGCCCCGCGGGCAAACCAAAAACCCGAGATGATGATCAAACCCAGCGTGGCCAGAAAGAACCAAGGCGAAACCAGCATCGCCGCGATGGCCGTCCCAGCCAGCAAAGGGGCGAAGACCAAGGTCCGCGAGCCGATGTGCAGGAACAACATGAGAATGATGACCGTCAGCGCACCGCCGAGGATGATGTTCTGGTTGACCAGTCCGACGGCCGAATAAATGTACTCCGTTTCGTCGTAAACTTGATTCAACGTCAAACCTTGTGACTTCAAGACTCCCTCGTTGAGTCGCTGGTTTGCCTCCTTCAAGCCGTGCATGACTTGCAAGACATTCGCGCCCGAGTCTCGGATGACGTTGATGGCGATACATTCGTTGCCGTAGCGGCGGACAAATCCGTCGGGCTTCTTTTGGCCGATGCGGACTTCGGCGACGTCGCGGACGTAAACCGGATCGCCATCGACGACCGCCAGCACCTGGTTCTCGACTTGCTCAGGGTCCCGGAATTGGCCGAGTGTTCTCACAACCCAGCGGCGCTTGCCTTCCCAGAAGTCGCCGCCCGAGGTGTCCTTGTTCTGAGCACGCAACGCATCGCGGACGTTCGTGATCGTGAGTTGCCGTGCGGCGAGCCGTTGCGGATCGACGATGACTTGCAGCTCCGGATCGCGGCCGCCCAAGACATTCGAGTTGGATACGCCGCCGACGCGTTCGAATTGCGTTTCGATTTGATCTTCGGCGAACTTTCGTTGTGCCGGCAGGTCGATCGGCGGCGGGAGCAGTTCGTCTTTCACGATCGCGTGCTTCGCGGCCGCTCGGCGCAATCGCAGCTCGGCCAATGCGGGACTATGCGCGGCTGCAACAGGCTTCAGATCTCTCGCCAACTCGGGATGTGCGACGATAAACCGTTGAACCTCTTCCGCATCGGGCATCTTCGCGCTCAGGATGAACCAAGCGATCGCGCGATCCGCCGAACTCGAAGTCTGAATCACGGGCTCATCCGAGTCCTCGGGGTACTCGGGCACTTGCTGCAAGCGGCTGTTGACCTTGAGCAACGCCTCTTCCATGTTCGTGCCGACACGGAACTCGAGCGTGATCGTGCCGGCCGAGTCCATCGACTCGGAAGACATCTTGGTCACGCCTTCGACGGCTTTGAGCTGTTCCTCTTGTTCCTGGATGATCTCGCGTTCGACTTCTTGCGGGCTGGCGCCGGGCCATCGCGTCTGGACGCTGATCGTCGGGATCTGCACTTCCGGCGTCAGCTGCATCGGCATTCGAAGCAGCCCGATGATGCCGAACAAAGCCAACAGCAGCACGGCGACCGTGACTTTGACCGGATTGCGGATGAAGGCTTCGATGGGATGCATAAAAGTAGCCATCACGCTCCGCCGTGATGAGCCTTTCGCGCTGGAGTGTGTGTTGTGAGTAAACTCGACCGACGATCAAGCCCCGCGCCGAAAAGGCTCGTCACGGCGGAGCGTGACGGCTACTATGGTTGCGGCTTCGCAGCGATCGGCTGCCCTGGTCTCACTCGTTCGTTGCCGATGACGACGACTCGATCCGTCGCCGCCAAATTGCCTGTCACCTGGATCAAGGACCCATCCGTAATGCCAAGTTGTACCGGCACGGGCCGCACCGTCTCTTGCTGCGTTTCGGGATCCTTCGTGACGACCATCAGCGACGGCTGCGGACCGCCGAGGACAAGTGAGTCCTTCGGCACGAGCAACGCTTGAATCGGCGGGCCCACAGCGAGAGTAACGCGTGCCAACATGCCCGCTTTCAGTAAATGTCCATCCTCGGTCTTAGGGTTCGCCAAGCGGACCTTGACGGGAAACGTCCGCGATCGCAGGTCCGCATCCGGAATGATTCTCGCCACCGTGCCCGTGAATGCCTGATCGGGGACGGCATCGGCACGAATCTGAGCGGGAGCACCGATGCGGACATGCGCGATAAAAGCTTCCGGCACCGAGACATCGATCTCGATGGGGTCCAATTCGATCACTTCGGCGACAGGATCGCCGCGCGAGACCCATGCGCCAACCTCGCTAAGTTTCGCGGCCACGTAGCCTTCGAACGGAGCGCGCAGCGTGTACTTGGCCTTTTGACTTTCCAAGTGGTTCATGTCCTCGGTCGCCTTCGCGAGCCTGGCCCGAGCTTGCTCGATGTGTTCCTTGCGCGGCCCCGCGATCACGAGGTCGGCGGTTGCTTTGGCCGCTACTTGATTCTGATCGGCGGCCACGGACGCTGATAAAGCCTGTTCCAACTCGTCGAGCGAAGCGGTGTTGGATTGATCGAACAGTGTCTTGGTGCGGTCGAATCGCTTCTTGGCAAAGTCTCTCAACGCTTGCGCCGCGCCAAGTTGCGCCTTGGCCTGTGCAATCTCCTCGGGCCGCGAGCCGGCATCCATTTCAGCAAGTTCGTACTGCCGCAACAGCATCTCGGCCCGAGCCGATGCAATCTCGATCGAGATCGTATCGGTCAACAGCTGCGCGATCGGTTGGCCTCGCTCCGTCCCGTCTTCGTCCGGTTGCGGTGGTCCGACCGCGTCGCCGGCATCGACATACATTTCGGAGACACGCCCGTCGACGGCACTGCCAATGATGCTCCGTCGCGGCGGCACGACGGCACCGACAAACGTCTGGCCGGCCGAGACTTCTCGTTGCACGACCGCGGCAACAATCACCGTGACCGGTTGTTGCGGCGGTTGTGCGAAGGTGTTGGCGGCCAAGGCGAGCAACAACGCCACGCCGACGAAGATGCGGAGGGAATCAGAGCCAGACATGGCAAGGTAAGTTCCGGGCAGGGGGGAGGGAGTGCAATCGCCTGACTCCAGCATAAGTAGAGCCCCGAGCAGGGTCAAGCGACAGAGCCTTCGCCGCAGGGCTTTTGTTTTATTCAATCTGCGGCGAGTGCAAATGAGTAGCATGGCCTCGCAGGCCGTGTGTTTTCCGGCGTTCCCAACCCGACACGGCCTACGAGGCCATGCTACTTCTCACCTAACTTCAAACAAACAAAGCCCTGGTCTTCGCCGCCGGCTATAATCAACACGGTTTGACGAAGTCGAGGCCGTGTAACTGGAGGCGCTAGTGCGATGACGCACGTATTTCGAATTCTGCTTGTTGGTTCGCTGGGCTGTTTGATCGGAGGAAGCATGGCAACCGTCAACGGCGAGGACGTCGCTCGCGAGCGATTCGAGGCGCGAGTCTTTAAGAGCGGTGATGGCTCACTTCCCTACCGTTTGCTGCGACCGAAGAACTACGACGCGAGTCGACGCTATCCACTGGTGATGTTTTTTCACGGTGCGGGCGAGCGAGGCGACGATAACGCGAAACAGCTTGTCCACGGGATGAACGACTTCGCCAGCGACGATGTCATGGCCGAGTACCCGTGCTTCGTTGTCGCCCCGCAATGCCCCGACGGAGTCCAGTGGGTGGATACACCTTGGAGTGCGGATGCCCACACGATGCGGGAGAAGCCGACCGAGCCGATGGGTCTGTCGCTCGAGTTGATCACGAGCCTGCAAGCCGAGTTCTCGATCGACGAGAGCCGGTTGTATGTCACGGGGCTGTCGATGGGAGGCTTTGGCGCGTGGGACGCAATTCAGCGTTATTCGAATCGCTTCGCCGCCGCAGTACCAATTTGCGGTGGTGGTGATCCGGCGTTTGCAAAACAACTCGTCCATGTTCCTGTCTGGGCGTTCCACGGCGAGCTGGACACGGCGGTCAAGCCCCTGCGATCGCGAGACATGATCGCGGCGCTGAAGGCAGCCGGCGGCACGCCAAAGTACACCGAGTATCCCGGCGTCGGCCACAACTCGTGGGCCGCGACTTACGCCAATCGCGAAATGTACGCCTGGCTGTTCGCGCAGAAACGAACTGCCCGCGTTGGCGACTGACATCCAGTTTTAAGCCGCTCGCTTGCTGACTGGCGGCGCGCGACGGGAAGACGCAATGATGGCAAGACGGACGGTTTGGTGGCTCACGTTACTTTGCGTCGCGTTCGCATCGACCGACTTGCCGGGACAGGAAAGCGAACCACCGGGCGACTCACACGCCAAGCTCACGTTGCTCGTTCCAGCCTACTCGTACCCGGCGAGGAACGGCTTACGCTTTTGGGACGAACTGATCGCAGCCGCGGATCGCGTTCCGATTGTGGCGATCGCGAACCCAGCCAGCGGTCCGGGCACCAAGCGGGACGAGAACTATACGAAGGTGCTCCACCGGGCCAAGCGAGCCGGCATTCGCTTGATCGGATATGTGACAACCGACTATGCGAAACGCAAGATCGCCGAGGTCAATTCTGACATTGATCGCTGGACGACTCTCTATCCGATGATCGAAGGCATCTTCTTCGACGAGCAATCAAGCGACCGCCAGCACGTCGAATACTATGCCGCATTGAGCGAACACGTGCGGGCGAAGATTCCAAACGCCTTGGTCGCATCGAATCCGGGAACCATCTGTGCGAAAGAGTATGTGGCGAGTCAGGCGTTCGACGTGATCTGCGTCTTCGAGAACGGAGAAAGCTACGACAGTTTTCAAATGCCGGATTGGGGAGTGCCGGCCGGGCGGACGTGGTTCGCCGCGTTCCCTTATGGCGAGCCGGCAGCCGAAATAGCACAGCGTTATCTCCAGCAGGCTGCGTCAAAAGGCATCTCGTATATCTACGTCACGCACGACATGCTTCCCAATCCTTGGGACGAACTGGCAAGCTACTGGGACCGCGAAGTGGCCATCGTCAGCGAAATCAACGCAGTCGGTCCGCAAAGGGCACCAAAGAAGTAACGTCAACATTTCGCGGAGCAGGGGTCAGTCTCGCTAAGGCGGCACGTACTGGCCAGTGCCAATACTTGCTCGCAAGCAGTGTCGTGGCACGGGACGGCACTGCTCCTCCCAAGACTCCGAAGCAGTGGAACAATCCCCTCGATCAAAGCAGGGCCACTCAACCAGAAGGCTCTTCGTTGAAGGGAACCACGAGGTACTTGGAAAGCTTAGGGGCACCGTTTTCAGGATGCGTACCGCTGCGATCTTAGTCTGTTGGCTTAGGCACAATTCTAAGCGAGTTGATCATATTCACTCGCCACTCCAATCGCCTCGCCTTTGCAGTCTTGCTTGCTGCCTTACGGCCTTTCGGCGGAATTGCGAGTACATCTTCGTTAGGCATAAGTAATCTCACTTCAACATGCGCATAGTTCTAGTTCTCGTTATCTTCTGCAATCGGATCATGTACTGGCGTTGCGTAGGACTTGAAGCGGGCGACGCCGACATCAAAGGAGTAGCAACCATCGCCGGGCCTGCCCCTGATTCTATGGCAGACATCCATTGGCTCTGAAAACCTATCCCAGTTGCAGGACAAGTCTGGAAACCTCAGACTCTCTTCGCCGATTTTTCCAGAATCATCAAGGTCCGTAGACGCGAAGCCACGATATAAAAGATCACTTGTTTGAAACGAATCATTCGGCAGAGTGGGTCGACTACGAACTGCAAGCCGCGTTCGCCAGTCATTCGTGGGTGAAGGCCTCAAACAAGGGAACCATCTCTTGGCCTTCAAATACGCCCGTCGCAAGTATTTTCTGATCATTCGATACAACCGCAACTGTGTCCAGGTCGTTGTCGACTTCAATCCGCATTGTCTTATCGTTTCGCGGGTTCTTGTACGCGAGCAGAATAGCCTCTTGTTGCGAGGCGACCACTTTGAACGGAATGAATCCGTACTGAGCGAAGATAGAGCGGGCAATCTTCAGGCAAAGCTGCCGGCACTGCGCAGTGGGTGACGCAATGTTGTCCCAATGCGCCGGAACTCTCGCGTCTTCAATCCTTGATTCCAAGAACTTGGTAACGGCTTCTTCGGGATCGGTTTGTAACAACTCTTCGCAGGAGTTTTCCGGCAAGTCCGCATTTGGTTCGGCCAAGCACTCGGATTGATTGTCAAGTGGGAAGCCTAAGAACTCCGGCAGATCGTGCTCCCACACGACAAAACGAACTTGTTCGCCAGGGGTGAGATCAAACTCATTCTCGTCATTCTGGTTCCACTCAAACTGTGGACGATCTTGGTAGTGCAATTCACATTCCGCGATGCTCATTCGGTATCTCCTTCACGAATGCCCAGTTCGCGAATCGCCCGTTTCGAAAGACAATTCAGATACGCTCGCTCAATTCGATCATGCTGATGGCCAATACGCTCCACAATCTTCGCGCTGTCTAGTCCCAAAACAAGCGATCATTCGAAGTCTGCTTTAGCCAAAATCGTTGGCGCTGTCCGCGCGCTT
>JAQBZB010000353.1 GCA_027622275.1 Planctomycetota bacterium
CCCGATCGTCGGCCTGATGGACGGCCACCGCCAGTACATCATCGGCGGCATGGCCGGCTCGGGCACGGGCGTATCGTTCAACGCCGGCCGTTGCATCGTCAATCGCATCCTCGGACTCACCGACGAAGCGGACGACTATCCGCCCGAGTATTTCGCTCCCACACGGCTGCTGGACCCGCAGCATCACACCTGGCCGAAGCTGGACACCTAGCTCATCGCCCTGACCGCGACAGGCCGAGCAACGATCACCGCACCGAGGATGAGCGTGGATCGTCATGACAGGGAGCCATTTCCTCTTTACAATGAAAGCATGACACAACGAAGGAGTTAACGGAAATGCCCGCCGATCCGCAGCAAGTTTTCCATACCGATTTACCTGCTGGGACATCCATGATCGTCGTGTTCGTTCCGAGCCAGGATCGCGACTGCAATCCGATCGACCAGGAGTATTGGGTTGACGAAGTATTGACGACGTTGGGTCGCGAGTTTCGTGGCGCAACAGCATATCCACGGGGCAAAGGAGTTTGGCGCGACGACGAACGAGGTGGTGAATTGTTGCAAGAAGAACCAGTGATCGTCTTTTCTTATGCCGCCGAAGAAGACGTTACAACCGACGCCTTGCGCGCTTTATACTTGACACTCAGCCGTATCGGTCGTGAAACCACCCAAGGCGAGATGGGTGTCGTGATCGACGGCACATACTATGGCATCACGCATTATGCAGAGGAATAATCCATGCTCAGCCGCGACGAAATTCAAACCGCGTTAGGAGCCGGTCGAGCGGTTCCCTTAAACCTCAAGAATCCACACGGACCGTTGGGATTGGAGCAATTGGCCGCGACGGTCGGACAACTAGTCGAACAGCGTTCCGCGGCAACCAACCATATTCAACGATCGATTTCCCTGCCATTAGAAACCTGGAAGAAACTCAGCGACTTGGCGAACAAGTTGACTCAAAGTGCTTCCAAGCAAGTCACGGCCAGTGATGTCGCCACATCGTTGGTTGTGCAGGCGGTTGACACTGTTGAGCAACAATGAGCGACCGACAATTCGAATACGACTTCTTTTGCATCCAGCCCGGTGTGGAGAGGCCTGGTGTTGGGTGTTGGCACTGAAACAACGGTTCCTGGTGGAATCTTTTCTACGTCGTCAACGCGATCGAGTCCTACACGCCGCTGCTTCATCCGCAGTTCCACGATCGAATCCTGCCGACCCAAACGCAGGCAGCTTCCGGCGACGGCGGGCCGGCAGCAATGCAACCGCACGTTGGCATCAGCGGCACGCGCGGGTTCTTCGGCAAGCACGGCAATCGTGTCATGGTCGGCTCGGATGCCACGCGCGTCCCCGACCGCGAAGCCGGCCGCATTCAGCCGTCGCGGTTCATCACCAAGTTTCTGCTGGGCGAGATGAAACGTTACTTCGGCGCCAGCCGCTATCACGTCACGCACGAATGGAGCGGGACTGTCAGTTACACACCCGACGAATACCCGATCGTCGGCCTGATGGACGGCCACCGCCAGTACATCATCGGCGGCATGGCCGGCTCGGGCACGGGGGTATCGTTCAACGCCGGCCGTTGCATCGTCAATCGCATCCTCGGGCTCGCCGATGAACCAGACGACTATCCGCCCGAATATTTCGCTCCCACCCGGCTGCTGGACCCGTAGCATCACACCTGGCCGAAGCTCGAAGCCGCCGGGCGGTCGATTCGCGAAGATTGAAAATCCGACAGTTCAGTGCTCACGTGAGCCCTGGTATGGACCTGTCCCTTTGATTGTTTGACGCGTGAACGGCATTAGTAGGCAAACGCCACTCTGACGAGTTTTCGCCAATACAAATGACTCAACAATGAAAAGCGGTCCTTTCCAGCGCGGAGTGAATACCTGTACAATCCGGGACAGAGGGACGTGACTGGTGGTTCGAACACGGGAAGACGTCAGGTAATGAACATCAAGTACCGGTCGAAACGGAAGGGCTTGGAGGGCAAGCTCTATTGTGCCGACGCTCGCAAATTCCTTCAGCGGCACCAAGGTGTCGGCGCGGACCTCATCTTCCTCGATCCTCCTTTCAACTTGGGGAAGCCGTATCCAGGTAGATCGCGCAAGCTCGATAAGGTTCCCGACGAGAAGTATGCGGAACAGATATTGCAAGTACTCGATGCGGCGATAGACGTCTTGGCGGAAGGTGGAGCGCTATACCTTTATCACGTGCCAAAATGGGGGCTGAGATTCGGTGGCCATTTGCAGTCGAAGCTTCAGTTTAAGCACTGGATCGCAGTGTCCATGAAGAACGGTTTTGTGCGAGGTCGCCAACTCTACCCAGCTCATTACGCCCTCTTGTACTTCACCAAAGGCGAAGCCGCGACGTTTAATCGCCCGAAGCTTGAAATAACGCGATGCAGGAAGTGTGGTGAAACGACGAAGGACTATGGTGGCTATCTTTCCATCATGGAAGAGAAAGGCGTCAACTTGAGCGACATCTGGGAAGATCTCTCGCCCGTGCGTCATCGCTCAACTAAGACGCGACCAGCGAACGAATTGCCTCTCGCCTTCTATCGGCGAGTATTCGAGATCAGCGGAGTCGAGGATGGGTTGTTCATCGATCCGTTTGTCGGCTCGGGCGCGTCAGCGATTGTGGCAATGGAGTTTGGCATGAACTATACTGTCAACGACATAAGTGCAGATTCGCTTCAGTCGTCACTCAACCGACTTCGCAACGCTGAATTGAAATAGCGTCATCTCTCTTTTCGTAGTACGCACGTATGGCAGTACAAAACGGTACCGAATTCGAAGGGCAGGTCACAGTCGCGTCGAGAATAGTCGACACGCTCAGTTCCGGGTTGTACCACGCGCCTTCTGCATGCCTAAAAGAGTTGATCAACAACTCTTACGATGCCGACGCCAAGACCGTGAGAGTGTACGTAAAGCCGGATGCTGATCGCATTGTAATCGAGGACGACGGAGTTGGATTCTCCAGAAAAGAGTTTCAGTCGCACTTCGATCGCGTGAGTGAGTCTCATAAACGTGACTCCGGGCAGACAACGAGTGGTGGCAGAAAGAAGATCGGGAAGATTGGGATCGGGTTCATCGCATCGAATGAGCTTTGCGAAACGTTGGAGATTTACACGACAAAGAAGGGAAGTAGCGACCTGCTATGCATCGTGATGAATTTTGATGAAATGAAGAAGCCGATCGAGCAACGGCGGTCTAAAGATGGCACCGTCGTAAAGGCCGACTACACGGGAAGGATTGAAAAAGCCGAGAAGGATGAGCAATACACTCAACTGCATCTCCTCCGAGTTCGTGGTGAAGCTAGAAATATTCTTGCCAGTGCGCGTTCGGCGGCTAATCCCGAAAAGCAAGGCCTAACGCTGTATGGGCTGTTAACCAGCGACGTCCGCGACGCACTCGCCGATCCAAAGCTGAAGAGTTGGCAGCAATTCGACCTATACTCAAAGACCATGCTCGAGATTGCGTTGAACATCCCAGTTCAATACCACGAAGATTGGCTGACTAAAAAGCGCGGGAAGCAAATTCAAAAGTTCGAGAAGTGGTGCGAGACAACACGGTTCTCGGTCTTTTATGACAACACTGAGCTACGGAAACCCGTCGTCTTTAGGCCGCCAACTGATCGTGTTCTCGTCGAGGAATTCGATTTCAAAGGAAAGGCAGTGTCGGCCAGCGGATACTTTTATGTACAGCACGGCACGATCACGCCGCGCGAGTTACAAGGGCTTCTCATTAGAATCCGTGGTGCTGCTGTTGGCGACTATGATCCGTCGTTTTTAGGGTTCTCAGCTACAGAAGCGTCTCTTCTGCAAAGGTGGGTGTCGTGCGAAGTGTGGGCGGACGACAAGCTTGAAGATGCGATGAATATCGATCGCAGGACGCTACGCGAGGTTCATCCAGCGTACGTGGAACTGCGAAGTGTAATTCACAAGAGGTTGCGAGCGGTGTTGAAGGCAGCTCGATCAAAGATCTACGAGGCGGGTTCCACAGAAAAAAAAGAAACGCGAACAAAGAACGCAGAAGCCAGCTTGAAACAAGCCATCGTGGAGCACGTGTCGCAGATTTCGCCAAGTACTGAGAAGACGGTCGCGAAGATGTGGGACGAGTTGAGCAAGGACAAGGGCGCGATGGTGCGTGCAATGAAGTCGCGATCCATCCCGGAGATCTATCAGATTGTCGTTGAAGTCGCTGAGGAGACGCTTAGTGCCTCGGACGCTCGCAAGTTCATCCGTAAGCTAACCGAGAAGCTGATCGACTAAATGGGCAAGAAAACTGCGAAGCGAGCCAACGTCCATGTGGCGATGGCGGAAGAGCGACCCGAGAAAGCCGCAGTGAGAAAGATCTGGGCAGAACAGGTCAAGAAGTTCTTTCCACCTGAGGAAGGCAGCACCGTACCGCTATACCTGACGTTGAGTGGGGCGCTTGGATTAGACATAAAGCGTTTGGTCGATGAAGGATTCGTGCAGCTGAATCCTAACGGAAGCATTGCTGATGACTCTTCAAATGTAGTCGTTGCAATTGAACGCAATGCCCATGCGATTCTGGAGATCAAGCGGAGGTTTCCGGGACTAAAAGTAAGAGAAACTCATTTAGGTGAACTTTTTCGCGGCGAGAGTCCGTTTCGCTTTCCCGATGGATCGGATCGAACGATTTGCCGTTCGCGCGTCGTAAACCTTGACCTCGACCAAGTTCTTAAGGAAGCGTCCGTGAAGCCAGAGTTCGACTTTCCAGTGATTCGTTGGGTGGAAAAGTTGGGACTTTTGCATAAGGAGGATCCTGCCCTCGATTGGTGCCTCTGTCTCACGCTGCACGGAGAGACACCTTGGGATAACGACCTATCGGGGCGTGTTCTTACTTACCTCACGGACAACTTCGACTTCGACACTGATTTTGAAGCCGCTTGTCGCAGTAACGTTGGCGACGACATCATCGACGAGATTCGAAACGGGGCATTGAAACCTGCGGAGCAACCGGTGTCCGTTCAGCAGCAGTTGCTATGCATGTTCGTCCCGAAGATGATCGCCGATCGACTGCGGGCACAAGGTTGGCATATTACGACTGACTACAACCTAGCTTACGGTGGAACACGGCATCGCGCACCTATGTATACTTGCGTGCTCTCGTTTCGAGTCAGCCAAGTCGCCGCCACATCTCCGCATGAGAACTATCGATCAGCATTGAGGTCGATCATGTCGAAATTCGGGATTATCGACGCGAATGGAAACATCGAGTGTGGTGGATGACTGCTCGTTATTCGAAGCGATTCCAGTCGGGCGTTCGCGCGAGCCTTGCTGCCGCAGGCGATCTTGTCCGAATGCTGGAGAAACCAGGGACAGGAGTCATTGTTCTCCAGTTCCTCATCGACTACTGATCCACGGACGAGGGTTTGGTGGTGCCTTCGCCCCACTGGGGCGTGTCGGGTGGATCTCAGGCTTCGTGTTTGTCTCGCTTATGGTTCTGTTCCATGAAGGTCTAGAACGCAGCGTCAGAGCGGTGGAACGTGGACTGCTCCGGCTTCTCCAACCAGCCAGCTTCGCGAAGGTTTCATCGTAGCAGAATGAGGTCGTCGCCGAACATTTGCGACCGACGGCGCTGCGGGTCGGTCTGGGCTTGGGACACCTGCGGGTCCGCACCCATAGCTGCTGACTCTCACTTGGCCGGCATGACCGGTTCGCCGGTGCGTGGATCGAGCCAGTTGCGGAGATCGGAATCGGGGGCAGCATCGCGGATCTGACTGCGGTTGCCGACGGGCTTTTTGTTCAATCGCCATTGAACGAGACCAACATCTCTCGGTGAAGACATGCCCTGCGCGTTCGGTTGCGAGCGGTATCCCGTTCCGAAAGCCGTCACCAGATTCCCGTCCGGCAGCAGGACGGTCGAGGTCGCTTGGCTGCTCGCCCACCAGGCTTGCGGCCCCGGCAGGTTCTGGTTGGAACCCTTGCGATTGCCGACCCAAGTGTGTAGGAGATAACGATGATCCAGATCCCAAGTCTGACCGTGATCGCGACTGACGACGGCTTCAATACCGAACTGGGGAAAGCCGTCCGGGCTGTCGACGTACCCTTTGCGCACGACGTAGGTCATGACGATGTCGCCGCTGGGAAGCAACACGAGCGACGGATGGTGCCGGCCCCAATCGAAGAGCTTTCGCACGTCGGACCAAGTGCGGCCGTCGTCCGTCGAGATCGAGATGCCGAGTCCTTCAAAATGATCGAGCGACTCGCTCTGCAACCGGACAGGAATGATGGTTCGGCAGGCCGCGACAAGATGCCCGTTCGCCGCACGCAACAAAGCCACTTCGTTCGCTCCCTTCCATTGTGCAATCCTGGCCGCCGGGCTCCACGTCGCTCCGCCATCGGTGCTGGATCGCAGGAACGCTTGCGAGTCGGTATGTCCGCTCTGTTCGTACCCGGTTTCGATGAGCCTCACAAGCTTGCCGGTCTTTGCGTCTCGTTCGACCAGCGGCGGATCCCAGATGGCCCACGGCTTTCCATCCGGCGTTGGCTCCACCGCGACGGATTCCGACCAGGTCTGGCCATAATCGCGACTGAACCAGCGCGGGCCCGCATAGAAGAGTACGCTCCCGTTTCCCAAATGGCACAGACTCGTTCCCAGCGCCGGCAACGGCATGCCGTCCTGCCCCGTAATCGCCGGTTTCGGATCACTCCACGTCGCGCCGCGATCGTCGCTGAACAGCACCTCGGCATGATGCGGATAGTCGCAGCTGACGAGCATCAGCAGCCGATCCTTCTCCGGCATGTAGACGATGTACGGCACGGCGGCGACTCGATTCCATCGCTCGGTCACAATTTGAAGTTTCGCAAGGGGCCGAACGCCGCCAGCTTTCTCGCCCAATTGCCGGACTTCGTGAGCTTGCCAGTCATCCGCTCGGGCCGACGCCATCAGGGTCATCGTCAGCAACGCCGCCATCAGGCAGTGAAACCAAGGTCTGCATGAACACTTCATTTCGAGTCTTTCATTCTGGTCGTTGATCCCGCCGAACAGTGCTTACAATGTGGTCTCTATTGCAGGCTGGTTCGAAAGCGGAAGGAATACAAGTCCGCATCCTTGACCTCGAAGCGCAGCCGCACCGGTTTGTCGGCCAGCGCTCCGAGGTCGGGATTCCCGGCCCAGATGACCATTCGCTCCAGATCGTCGCCGTACACTTCTTGGCAATCTTTCAACGCGAAGCCGGGCAGTGGCTGACCGTCGGCGTCTTGAATCTCGACGCACACTGAACCGGCGGCGGAGGTCGAGACATTGAGTTGCAGTTGGTTGCCTCTGAACGTGAGCGGATTCGTGATCAGTTCGCCGCCGATCAGTGGTGCGTGGAGCGAGACGAAGCCGTCGATTCGCAGGTTATAACGGCGGAGCACTCCACCCGTTTCTTGTAGCGTGCGTTCGGTGACGTAGAGTGACAATTCTGGCGGCGCGTCGCTGATCGCGGACTTGGTTTCGACCAGGCCCCAGTTTTGATAGGCGTCGCCGTAGAACCAACTATCGCGAGTTCGCAGCCCCGGACGCACGAACGATTCGGGCCAGACGGAGAACAGTTGCCGATCTCGGCTGGTCATGAACATGCCGTCGGTAACCGCCGTCCCTTCGCGGCGCGAGTCTTTCGCTCGTATCTGCCGGTAGTCGTAACGCGGCAGCGACTTGACCGATTCGGTCCAGCCGCGATCGATGTAGCGCGTGGGAAAGCCCAGCAACAGATGCGGCGCGCGGTAATACGGTGCGATCTGATTCGTATACAGCTCGCTGACGCGGCCGAACGGATACTCTTCGCCGACCGGATCCTGCACGTCTCCCGGTTTCCCCTCACGCCGACCTGGATCGACGTTGGCCGAATAGCTCAGATACTCGGGCTCGGTCCAATGCAGGAAGTCCTGCGAGGTGCCGGTGCGGATATCGCGACCGTCGCGGAAGTCGCGATGATACTCACGGTACTCCCCTCGCTCGGCATCCCAGAACGCGAGGTTCTGCGAATCAAAAGCCCCCTTGGTGATAATGGGCTCCGGCTGCATCAGCGTCCAATGAATCGCGTCCACCGACTGAAAGGCGTACAGCCCGTGCTTCTGGCCGCCGACGCCGAGCGCCTTATACTTCGCATCCGCCGCACACTTGGGATTCGTGTCGCGGAACGGCACGAATGCGTGCGCCCCGACGCCGTCCCAAACGATGTTGTTTTTCTTCGAGCCATTCCACTCGAACAGCCCCAACTCCGGCTTCGTCCAATGCACGCCGTCCGAGCTTTCGGCATAGCAGTAGACGTCGCGCGTGTTCGGCCGGTCCTTGCCGCCCAGGTACGAAAAGTGACTGCCACGGTAGTACATGCGATATTTGTCGCCGTCCTGGAACACCGTGACGTAGTTGGTCGAGTTGCCTTCCCATGGCTCGTTGGTTTCCAGGGCGACGTTCTGCGGAGTCGGCGGATGCAGCCGCAAGTCGGCTCGGCCGACCAGTCGTTCGACGAGCGCGTCGTCCACGAACAGTTCGAGCCGCGAGCCGATAGCG
>JAQBZB010000354.1 GCA_027622275.1 Planctomycetota bacterium
GGAGCCTCGCCCTCCCGAAACTCAAATCGGGAAGTTGTTGATAATCACTTTCTCAACAGATCTTTTCTTGAGGAAAATGTAGCCCATGCCATATGTAACTCGTTATAATGCCGACAGCTTGAGCACTGGCAATAGTCGTTGTTCGCTCCACGAAGATGGCGTTTTTTTCGCGGAACGAACAACGACGATGCGTGCCCCAATCCTTAGATATTTGCTCGCGAGGTTTGCCGCATGGCTTCCAACGACCCACTGTTTGACGATCTGGAACCACTGACTGAGGAGTTCGATCCGTTAACGGACGAGTTCGATCCGCTGTCGGGCGAGACGCCTGTCGAAGCTAGCGATGCTGATCCGCTTGGTTTGGGCAATGTGGATCTGGCAGACAATGCTTTCGAGGACGTTGCGTCCGCCGGCGCTGATCATTTGCCCACCGAGCCCGTTGCGGCACAAACGGCACCCGAGTACGAGACTTCCGCAGCAAGTGATGGCGAAGACGAGGACGAGTACGAGGACGACGAGCCGTCGCGACTGAGAAGGTTCAGCTTCCGCAATTTGCTGCAAGGGATCGGTGCCTGCGGGTTCTCGATGCTCTTTCATGTGATCGCGCTGGTCATCTTGGCTGTGATGTCGATTCCCACAGCGGTCGAGGCGGTCAGCCAATTGATCGTGGCTTCGGCTCCGCAGGAAGAGATCGAAGATCCGCCGGTTGAGATCGAGCTCGATCCAGAAATCGAAATCGTGACTGAGCAAACCGTCTCGTTGTTCAGTGCCGCCCCGGCCGTCGGTATCGCGGGCGGCGGGCCGGTTGCCGCCGGCAGCCCAACGCTCGATATGACGCTCGTCGAAAAAGCCGAGACCACCGAAATCCACATCGACGCACCAACGGTCGGAATGCCCGATTCGAAGGTGTTGGTCGAAGCCGTTCCGGACGGTGAAGTCAAGGGCGAGCCGCGCGACATCGTCGACAGTTACCAAACGGCGATGGACCGCATCACACAGGAATTGATTTGGATGCTCGACAAGAGTCCCGTCCTTGTCGTGTGGTGCTTCGACCAGTCGGAAAGTATGAAGGACGACCAGCAGGAGTTGCGCGACCGCGTTGCCAATGTCTACAACCAACTGGGCATCGTCGGCACTTCCAACAGCGATGCGCTGCTCACCGGGGTCACGAGCTACGGCAATGACTTCATCGATCACACACAGAAGAAGCCGACGAGCAACCGGGAAGAGATCCGCAAAGCGATCGATTCCGTCCCGATCGATCCCACTGGTGAAGAGATGATGTGCCAGGCGGTGGGCCAGACAATTACCATCTATCGCGAAGCGGCTCGCCGCGGTCGCAAGATGGCGATGATTCTGGTGACCGACGAGAGCGGAAATCGGAACAATAATGACCGCTACCTGGAACAGGCGATTGCCACTGCCAAGGCCGCGGACTGCAAGCTTTATGTCCTCGGACGCGAGTCGGTGTTCGGCTATCCCTACGCCTACATCAGCTGGCTGCATCCGGAAACGAAACACACCCATTGGCTGCAAATCGATCGCGGTCCGGAAACGGGTTTCCCCGAGCAACTGCAAACGAACGGATTCCATCGCCGTTACGACGCCTTTAGCAGCGGCTTCGGGCCTTATGAACAAGCACGGATGGCTCGTGAGACCAACGGCATTTTCTTCATGCTGCCAAGCCTCGAGACAAATCTCGTTGGAGCCCAGAAGGAGAGGTACGAACTTGAAGCGATGCGGCCTTACCGTCCCGACTTGCGTTCCCGTCAGGAGGTGTTCGTCGATCGCGACAAGTATCCGCTTCGCGCGCTGATTTGGAAGGTGATCTCGGACTTGAATCCGCACAATCCTGCCGCTCAAAAGTCCGTTGAATTGAAAATGGAGTTCTCGCTCGACCGCGCCCAGTACGTGCAACAGATGCGTCAGGAGCAACTCAAGGCGAAGATGCATTTGCAGTACATGGCCGAAGCCGAGAAGGCGCTGGAGGCCGGAAGGAAACTCCGCGACCAGGAAGTCGAACCTCGCTGGCGCGGAAACTACGACATCATCTACGCACAACTTATCGCCTATCAGGCCCGCATTTATGAGTATGGTGTTGCCTTGGAAGACTTCATGCGTGAGCCCAAGACGGCACCGCTGATGAAGGGACCGGCCCGCCTGGTGAATTGGGATGTTGGCACGGTAGCAAAGACTCGCACCGAAGAGTCGAAGCCGTATATCGACCGCGCGGCGGTTCTGTTCAAGGAAGTCCAAGAGCTCCACCCCGGCACGCCGTATGCGGCGCGAGCGGCCTGGGAGTTGCGACGCGGATTCGGCGTCGACCTGCACCCCGACTATCACTACCCTTATAGCGGCACTGTGACGATGCAGCCGCCGAAGCTGTAGTCCGTGGCCCCAAGTCCCAAGTCGGGATTCCGAGTTCGTCGAGGGATTGCCGCACGAATTTACCGATAGTAGCAATAGCAACGAGCTTCGAGTGCGACGAGCTGTCCGCGCCGCGCTCGCCAGCGGGTTATGCTTAACCATTGCCGTTGTGCCACCCAAACTGTGAGAGGATCGATCTGATGCCAAGGAAGATTTCGCGTCGAACAGTCGTCCGAACACTCGCATCGGCCGTCGGTCTTTCAGCAGTTGGGAACTTCTCGCCATCACTTCATGCCGCAAATCGCGATCCCAAATGGGAAACCGCGATCGAACGAGGACTGAAGTGGGTCGCGAGCGAACAGTCGTCGCTAGGGCATTGGACGGCCGGCAACTATCCGACGGCGATGACTGCCCTGGCCGGAACCGCGCTGATCTGTTCTGGCTCGACGACCACTCAAGGCCCTCACGCCAGACACATTCGCCGGGCTGTCGATTACTTGACGACGAAGAGCCGTCCTAACGGACTGATCGGGGATCCAAACACGGACAATCGATACACCTATGGCCACGGCTTCTCGATGCTCTTCCTGTCCCAGATTCTGGGAGAAGAAGAAGACGCGGATCGCCGGGAGGAGTTGATCGACATCCTGAATCGAGCGGTGGACTTTAGCGGCAAGGCGCAAACACCGTCGGGCGGTTGGGGCTATGTCAGTGCGAAAGACGGCAACAACTTCGACGAAGGTTCGACGACGATCACACAAGTTCAAGGCTTGCGAGGATGCCGCAATGCGGGCATCCCCGTCCCTTCCGAGACGATCGAGAACGCGAAACAGTACATTTACAGTTGCAAGAACGCGGATGGAGGAATCTCGTACAGCTCACGGAACCGAGGCAGTTCGCGGCCGGCGATTACCGCGGCCGCACTCGCCACGCTCTACAACGCCGGCGACTACGACAGCAAGCATGTTCCCGAGATGTTGAAGTACGCCAAACAGACGCTTCACGACGTGACATCGAACGGCGCTCGCTCGTTCGGACATTGGCACTACACGTATCTCTACTATTCACAAGTTGTCTACCGGCAGGGCTTGGCAGAATGGGAACCATTTCGCGATAAGATTTTCAATCGCATCCTGAGCGAGCAGAGTACGAATGGAAGTTGGATGGGCAATATCGGTCCGATCTACGTGGCCGCCTGCAACTTGATCATGCTACAGCTCGACAAGGCCTACTTGCCTGTCTATCAGCGCTGAGTCGCCGTCGCTGGCGTCTTCCGACTCGGTGTGGCCATCTGTCTTGGCTCGCTCGGCAGCAGCCCCTAGAATGGGTCATCTATCTGAACGTGTTCCATTCGAATTCGAGGGATTTGCTTTCTGCGGAGGTGTGCTAGTGGCTGGGCGAATTGAAGGGAGAGTGGTTTCGATCAGCGAATCGGGTAACCTCGTCACGGATATCACTGCCGACCAGCTCGCCGACGTCCCGCGCGGAGATCAAGTCACGGTTTGCTGCGATGAACACGAGACGCTTGGGATCTTTGACGTTGGACACGAACAACCGCCGTTCACGTTGATCGCACTCGTTGGCGCGAGCGGTTGCTTGGAGCTGGAGATCGTCACCGAAAGCGCGAAGATCATGCTGGGAGTGTCGACGGGCGAGAAGGTCGAAGTCCGCTGGTAACCCGCCGAGTTTCGCCAACTCCGCGCGAACCAGCTGCGATTGGTTCAGTACATGACATCTCTTTCACGACGCTTGCGTTATCTGCTGCTGCAAATGCGCAACGCCGATGATCCGATGCGCCAACAGGAAGTGCATTGTTTCGCGCGGGCCTTGGACTGTAACGCCGATCAAATCCAAGTCCTTGATCTTCTCGGCGGTGTCCCGTCCCTCGGACAGTTGAGCCATTTTGATGTTGCCCTGTTGGGTGGCAGCGGTGACTACTCCGTCGCCGCAGGAGGCCCCTGGCTGCCCGCCGCGATGGAGACGATGCAAGAGCTGTACCGCACCAGCAAGCCCACGTTCGCTTCGTGTTGGGGGTTTCAGGCGATGGCGAAAGCGATGGGCGGCGAGGTGGTCACCGATTTCAGCCGAGCCGAATTGGGACCGGTCCTCGTTCGGCTCACCGAAGCAGGCAAGCAAGATCCTATCTTTGGCGGCCTCGTCGACGAGTTTCTCGCGCCGATGGGACATCGGGACATTGTCGAGCGTTTGCCCGCGGATGCGGTCCTGCTGGCTTCGAGTGACGCTGTCGAAAATCAAGCCTTTCGATTCGCCGACAAACCGATTTACTGCACGCAATTCCACCCCGAATTGGACCGCACGGCCTTCCTACAGCGCGTCGATGCCTACCCCCACTACGTCGAAAAGATCGCCGGGATGTCACTGCCAGACTTTGCCCGCGAGCGATGTCAGGAGACACCTGTCGCCGCGCGGATTCTACAAAGCTTCCTTCAGCACTGTGTTGCGTGCCAGACCTAACCCGGATTATTCATGAACCGGTGAGTATTCTTCAAAACATACGTTTGTAAAAAGAGTTACGGCTATCTTGCCCAAAACACCGTGCAAATCAGCCGCCACGCGATAGCGTGCGGCTCTCTCGAAGTTCGCGAGAACCGCAGGCTATCGCCAGGCGGCTGATGAATATTCCGGGCTAATGCCACACTCGGTCGCGGTTGGGTCGTTTAACCCGCAGCCGCCTTCGACCAAATGGAATCTGGCGGAGCAATGCTTCGCAGGATGAGGGCAACTTCCGACGTCATGCGTAGGGCTCGATCAAGCGGCTCCGCCCACGGTTCGGTGTGTGCCCGCTGCCATGCGAGCAGCGCCAGCGCGACAGCTGGATCGCCGTCATCTTCAAGCGGGCTCTTTGGCAAGCCGTCGTAGTAACTACGAAAGACCGTCGTTGCGGCAAAGAACTCGCGCAAGCTGACTGTGTCCGCCAGCGCAGCTTGCAGCCGCAGACAAGCATGTTCCCGGACGCGATGTTGCGGATTGTCGCTCTCCAGTCCCCAATCCGCGCGGCTCAAGGCGTCTGGCCCTTCGACCAATAGATGACACAACTCGTGAAGAATCATTTGAGCCAGCGAATCGTCCGGATCGAGCGCCTCCGGTGTTCCAATGTGCAAGACGCCAGCTCCGTCCCACGACGCAAACACCTCTGAATGGCGTTCGACTTCCACTCCCAGTGAGCGTGCCGTTTGAATCCAGATGATGTCGAGCGGGTCTTGATAGGTTGCGGAGATCGTTCGCATGGCCAATTGAAGTGGTTGTAGATTGACGGAAGCTCGCTGAATATCACGACGCAACGATCTCGCGGATCACGTGCCCGTGGACGTCGGTCAGGCGGCGCTCAATTCCGTTATGGTACCGCCGCGCGGCCATCTTTGACGATGCCTCCGGCTGTGTGGTACGCTGGAGCGAGGAGGTGACGGTCGATGGCAACAGGCATTCCACAAGACGAGAACCATGTTTTTTACGACTTTCTCGGACGGCGTATCGAACGGGTTGGCGGACCGCTTACGCCAGAAGAGAGCGTTCAAGAATTTCGTCTTTATCAAGCAGAGCTGAATCGTCTCGTTGAAGAAACGGAACCGGCGATCGAGCAGAGCAAACGCGGTCAGTCTCGGCCCCTCGATGTTGATGGGCTTATGCAGCGTGTGAAAGATCAACTGGCTAAGTCGGGAAGCTAAGACTCGCTCATAAGCATTTCCAAATCGGTCCTTGTCGCCCCGGTTCCCGGGGTCTACAAACGGGACATCGGTCAAGCGTTACTCGGCGGAAGTCCGTCGAGTTTACCTCCAACAAGCGTCGAAAGGATAGAACCGTGGGAGCTGAACAAAAAGCAATCGAATTGGGAATCACGTTCGAGTCTCAACAACCGGGATACCTCAACCTTTGTATTCGCAGCGGTCATCAATTGATCACTTCGGGACATACCAGCGACCTGAAGGGAGTGTTGGGAAAAGGGCTGACGGTCGAGCAGGGATACGATGCGGCCAAGGACTGTGCGACGAAGATCCTCAAGAGCGTGCATAACACGCATGGCACGTTGGATGGGCTGCGCGTCGTCAAGTTGCTGGGCTGCGTCTACTCGGCACCCGACTTTACCGATCAGCATCTCGTCATCAACGGCGCTTCGGATCTGTTGCACGAGTTGTTTGGCAAAGATGGCGACGGCTATCATGCCCGCAGCGCGCTCGGCTTCGCGGCTCTTCCGACCGGCGCGGCGGTGGAAGTCGAAGCGATCTTCGAGATCAAAGAGTGAGTGCTTCTGCAATCGACGAACTTGAACCGCAGGTCACACATGCGCGGGGCTTCGCGCATCCGGTCACGATGCTGGCGCTACTGGCGGCTTGCCACTTCCTGGTCGATACCGTCGCGGGCACGACCAGTCCCATCTGGCCGACGCTCGAATCGTATCATCATCTTGACCAGGGTGGCCTGCTGTGGGTGTACGTCACGTGGTCGATTGCCACGTCGTTCAGTCAGTTGCTGTTTGGCCTGTGGGCGGATCGTTATCACAGCCGCTGGTTGATCTGGACGGGGCCGCTGTTCGGCATCTTGTGCATCAGTTCCATCGGTCTAGTCTCGTCATCGCTGGCACTTGCCATGCTGTTCGTGATCGGTGGGCTTGGGATCGCAGCGTTCCATCCCGAAGCGGCCGCGACCGCTGGCGCGTTGCTTCCGGAGCAGCGCAGCCGCGCGATGGCGATCTTTGCGTTGTGCGGCTACTTGGGCCAGGCCGTCGGTCCCTACTACAGCGGCATCATCACCGATCAACTCGGGCCGCGCGGCTTGGTATGGGGGATGGCTTGGGGCCTGCCGATTCTCTTTATTCTGTTCCTCGGGCTTCGCCGAGTTCCGGTCGGTGCTTCGGTGCCCAAGGCGAACGCGCCAGGAAAGTTCAACGTCCAGGAACAGCTTCCGGTGATCGGTGTGCTGTTAGCGGTCGGTGCTCTGCGAATTCTTCCTGCTCTGGGAGTTCCGCTTTCGCTGGCGTACCTCTTGAAGTCGGCGGATGCTTCGAACGCGGTCATCGGAGCGGTCCAGTCGGCTTTCATGGCCGGGATTGGCTTCGGCGCGATGGCCTGCGCGGCCTTCGTCAAGCGGGCCTGGGAGCGGCATGTGCTGTGGATCTTTCCGCTGTGCGCCACACCCTTTCTGGCGGCGATCGTGTTGGCAAGCGATTGGACACTGGTCGGATTGGTCGGGATCTGTGGGCTGCTGCTCGGTGTGACGATGCCGGTCTATATCAGCTACGGCCAGCAGCTTCTGCCGCACGGCCAGCGGGTGGCGAGCGCCATCACGATGGGAGTTAGTTGGGGAATCGGAGGAGCGATTGTCGCCAGTTTGCTATGGATCTGCCTGCGAAATGACTCGCTTCCCATGATATTTGGCTTGTTCGCGATTGCTGCGCTCGCGAGCAGCGCTCTCTGTTACTTCTTGCCGGTCCCAAAGCTCACGGAACCACATTAGCCCTGATTATTCACGTAGGGTGGGACAAGCGTGCGTAGGTTCATGGTGGGCCGGCGGAAACGGCAGACTTGACGATATCAACGTGTCACCGCAATCAAACGCGGGACAGCACGCGCCGGCCCACCCAAACACCGTTTCCTTGTCCCACCCTACGCGTGTCGTGAATAATCCAGGTTAGCCGCTCGCCATACACTCTCAAAACCGCCTGACGTGAAAGGTTTCAAAATCTGGATGTAGTCGCTTGCTTTCTGAAGAGCGTTCCGTTATCAAGTGTTGTAGAACGAGTTGAGGCCAGCCGTCCGGGACGTCCCACGCGACGGCGGTCGCTCGACGAATACCCAATGTCATATGTCGGCAAGATCGTAGAAGGAAGAGGCACTCATAATCATCTAGTTCGAGTGACTACCTCAAGGGAACGCTTGGTGAGCCGCGGCCAAGCGTTCCTTTTTTTATGCGCTGCGGGCGACGCGCTCGACGGTATTTAGGTTCGGACCGGGGTGTTCAGAATCTGGTGATCCGTGACGAAATCGGGCCTCCCGAGTGATGCTAAAGTTGTTCCTTGGTCCCCAACGGGCTCGACCCGTTGGAACCCAAGATTAGCCGGTTAGTAGCATGCCGCTCGAATACCAAGACCCCCACGAGCTCGCC
>JAQBZB010000355.1 GCA_027622275.1 Planctomycetota bacterium
CATCCTGCGTCAACAAGACAATCCCTCGACGCCGCGCCAACCTCTCCACACCTTCCGCGAATATTTACTCCTCCTGACTATTAACATGTTGTCTACAAACACATTAAGTCTGCGAGGACTCGCTTCTTGTCAATACAAGCTTAGTGCCATTGGGCCTGTCCCGTTTGGTGAATGAGATACGAAGCGAGGACGGCATCGCTCACCGGTGTCGACTCGCGGAGTCTCATTCACCCACGAGACAAGCTCGTGGGGGTCTTGGGTTTTCAATCGCATGGGACTAACTAACTCGCAAATCTTCGGTTCCATTGGGACAAGCCCAATGGGGACCTGGAAACAGTTCATGTCGTCAACTCTCATGCAAATCACTCGCTTGCTGCTACTCGGTGTTTCCAAGCGACAAGCCGCACGGGATCGACTCGGCGGTTGGCTTGGTCACGCCAAGATAATGCGATCTCAATCGTCTTACTGGGGAGCGAATCGTCTAAATCGGAAACGGTGATCGACATCTGCGGATCGTCGAGATCCGCCGCCGATTCCTCAGAGACGGCAAATCGCGTGGTGGCTTCCGTCGTCAGCTCGTCCCATGACAGAACCATCAGGCGTTCCATCACGTTAGCGACCTCCTGTGTCGCCAGCCGGGTTTGAGAGACCTCGCGACGTTGCTTCGCGACGATGGCGACCAATTGCGCCACGGCGATCATCACGACGACCGCCAAGGTGATCCCGATCGCAGTCTCGACAAACATCGATCCCCGACGTCGAGTCGTCACAGGTGGTTTGTTGGTGAATCGATCAACCGACATCAGGATAGTCCTTGAATCAAAGCCACGAGCGGCATAAAGAGGCTGATCACCACGAAGCCAATGAACCCTCCGAAGACGACCAACACGGCTGGGAACAGGATGTTCAGGGCCAGACGCAGGCGATAGGCCAGACGGCGGATGCTGCTGTCGGCCATCTCTTCCAACGCCCACTCCAGGTTACCGGATCGCTCGGCAGCTGTCAGGATCGCGACGTCGGACGGGCGCAAAAGCTTCGCCCGTCGCAAGGCCGGGCACCAATGTTCGCCATTGTTCAAAGCCTGACCGGCCCGCGTGAGACGCTTTCGCACGCTCGACTTTGGATACAGATTTGCCAGCAACCAGATCATTTCCGGCAACGGCCGCCGTTGCTTGACGGACAGCGCCAAGCACCGCATCACGAGTCCTCCGTCCAGTCGTAATACGAACCAATTGATCAGCGGCAGGTCTCGTGGCAGCCACCCGATGTAATGCAACAGGCCCACGAAAAGGAATAGTGGGAGCCACACCGAGAATGGAAAATACAAGAACCAATAGTTGTTAAAGTGGTGAGTAATGTAGACGAGCAGTTGCGTCATCGCCGACAACTCCAGCCCAAACTCTTCGAACATCTTGGCAAAGACCGGAACGATTTGAAGCATGATGAACGTCAGAATGGCAAGCAACACGACGGCGACAACGGCCAGATAGAATATCTTTTCGAAAATCGACCGCAGCAGCGCATCGGCATCGTCATCGTACTTGCCGACTTTGGCCAGCGCCGCGCCGAGGTCACCCGTCTCGATACCGACGCGAACCGCGACCAAGGTGTCGAGCGGCAGGTGAACGCGCGTGTCAGCGAGTGCCAGCGATAGCGGTGTACCACCCTCCAGCAGCTCTGCGAGCCGGGCGGCCCGGATGCCGAGTTCGTCGCTCCGTTCCAGCGAGTAAGCGCGGGCAGCTTGTTCCAGCGGAATGCCGCGTTCGGCGGCTGCCGCCAGGCACCACAACAGCGTCCGGTTTTCGGCACCGCGATATCGGCTGACGGCCATGATGACGATGGCCAGGATCACGATCCAGGAGAACGGGGCTCCGAACAGAAACGCCTGCATCGTCGTGCCGAGAATGCCGGACAGAATCAAGACCCAACCTGCCACCGTCAGGATCAACCGGAGCGCGTCGTCTGACGCGGCTCCGCGCTTTCGATAGGCCAGCCGAATCGACCACAGGAGGGCCACTCCGATCACGATCAGTACGAACAGGGAAATTGATCCGAATACTTCCATCGTCGTCTCAACTAAGTCCCTGAATGAGGCTGACCAAGGGCATGAACAACGAGATGATCATGAAGCCCACTAAGATTCCGACCACGATGAAGACCATCGGCGGGGCAATCGAACGCAACAGGAGCGTTCTCATTTGCACCCGCAGCAAGAGCATGTCCGTGATGGCGTGCAACGCTTCCGGCAATTTGCCGGTTCGTTCACCCCACCGGACAAAGGGCGTGATGCTGGCCGGCAATCGATCCGTCTCGGTCAACAGATCCGACAGCGCGCGGCCGTTCTCGACGCCTCGTGCAAACAACATCGCGACTTCCCGCACGTCGGGATCGCGGACGCCGTCACGGGCCAGCAGGAGGGCATCAGGAAGTGGAATATCGTACTCCAGCATCCGTCGCCAATAATCGTGAGAATGCCGCCGTGCCGCTCCACTGCCAAATTGGGCCGACCAGCGGCATGGTCGTTGTAAATCGATGCGTGGCCGGTGTTCCGACGCCGAAGGACGCCAGTGCGATCAATACAACCAGCACCGTGGCCAACGTGGCCACGATCCACAACCCGGGGCCATCGCCGAACCAAAGTATCGCGTCGCTGAAGCCGATCACAGCCCGGGTGATTGCGGGAAGCTCCAGCCCGAACTCCTCGAACATTTGCTTAAATTGCGGAACGACGAAGATCGGCAGAAACGCCAACACAAACAGCGTCATGCCAAGCACGATCATCGGATAGGCAACCGCGCCGAGCACTCTCCTCCATACCTCGCGCATCGCGCGGTGGTGTTCGACCAAATCATCGAGCGCCACTCCCAGTCGTTGTGTTTGCGATGCGGCGGCGACCAATCCGCACACGTGTGGCGGCAGGAACTTGCCCCGCTGGCTCATGACGCTGTCCAACGCATACCCCTGCTCGACATCGGCCGCGATCTGCCGAAGTGCCTTTGCGACGCGGGGGCTGGCGGTTTCATCGGCTGCGGCACGCAAGCCTTCGACGAGCGGCAGCTCCGCGTTGCTCAGTTCGGCAATTGCGATCACGACGTCTTCGGATTCTCTTTGCGAAAGTTTTGGAACGGACGCGCCGCCGCCGTCACTCGCTGCTGCTAGTTCAACGACGCGCAGCCCTCGCGCGCTGAGTTGCAGCCGCGCGATGTCCTCGCTGGCCGCCGACAATTCGCCTTCGCGGCGAGTGCCGTCTGAGTCTTCGGCGATGTAGCGAAACTGCTGCATGTTACGGCAAACTCAGCTGGTAGAGCAGGTTGTAGAACGGTGCCATCACGATGAAGACGTACAGGATGGCGATCGTGCCCCCCCACACCAGCCGACAAAATGATCGGCAGATAAATCGTCAGCCAATTGCCCATGTTCAGTGCGCGGCGTCGATACGAACTGGCCGTCTGGCGAAGGCTTTTCGCTAACTGTTCGCGCTGCGTGCCTGAGTTGAGAAGCCAACCGAGCAACGGCGGAAAGCCTGCGGGCAGCGGAGCGGTATGCTGGCCACGCCGAATTCTCTCGGCGATGATGCCGCTCGATTTCACCAGCATGCGGTCGCCGCTGGCCTCGGCTGCGAGAACGACGGCTTCGTCCAAAGCAACCTGTTGCTCGACCATCATCGCCAACACATCAGCGAACGTCGCCATGCGGCCGACGTGCAGAACACGTGCCACGGTCGGTAAGCCGCGGGCACCACGGTCGGAAATCGCCGTGGCACGACTGGAACGGTACAGCCAGACGCCACCCACGATGACCGTCACGAGCCAAAATCCGACGATCACTTCTGGGCTGAGCCGCGTTGTGTGGACAATCCACTCGTACCACCACGGACGCTCGACGTTCAGCAATTCGTAAACTCGCGCCACCACCGGCGCGGTCTTGAGTGCCGTGAACAGGAAGAGGTTACTGGCCACCATCAACACGACGATCGGATAGACCAACGACACGATCATGACGCGCCGAAGTTCCGCCGCGCGGCGCGCGGCCGTCGAAATGCCTTCGAGCGCCGACGAGAGTTTGCCCGATCGAATTCCCGCCGCCACGACGGCGCGGTACACGCGCGGAAAGCCGTCCTGGGAGTCGTCGAGCGTATCGGCAAGGCTTTCGCCCGATTCCAGTCGTCGCCCGAGCGATTCCGCCAACGTACCAAGACGCCCCGGCAAGTCAGTTCCCAGTGCAACGAGCCCCCCGCTCCAACGGCACACCCGCGCGCACGAGCGCAATGATCTCGTCGTTCAACGCGACAAGTTCGTCGAGCGTAATGCCGCGAGTCGCAGAAACAGCCACCAGGAGAACTCCGAGCCAAGAGCGGGATGCCAGATTGAGGCAGTCATTCTAACGGCTCGGTGACAAAACTCCATGAGGAGGGAAAGGATTAACGAATCTCGAATATCGAATATCGAACAAGGAACTTCGAATGTCGAAGTAGAGATCAAACCCCTTTATCCTTCGACATTCCTTGTTCGATGTTCGATATTCCAGGCCTCGTAAGCGAGGTGCTGAAGGTTCGCGTGCCGTTTCAAGCTACGCTGGCCTTTCCGCCACAACGCGTCGAAAGACAACCATCTGCCCGACGGGGAATCGCGAATCCTTGGGCGACTCCATCTGAAAGGTGTTGTCGTCGAGAAAGCGAATGGTCCATGACTTGGCCGCTTCGTCTTCTGAGAACTTGATGGCGATCGTGACTTGATCGCCGTCCTTGGATGCAATCTGCCACGTGCCCGAGTCGCCGGCCAGAAAGCCGAACGTCGTCACTCCCAGACTCGCCGTATCATCATCGCGAAACTCGACCTGCATCCGAGCCTGCATCGTGTTGACCAACGTCTGCGCCGCGGCCGCAACGAGTGGATTGTTGGTAACGCCCATCTGTCGCAGTTCAGTCTGCGTCATCTCGAAGCTCACGTCCCACTTGCCGATCAACTTCTTGCGAGCCGGATTGTAGAAACCGGTGACCGAAACCGCGCCCGCGATCAGCAGTCCGAAGATTCCAATCACAATCAGTTGCTTTATCGTCTTCATTCATGCCTCTCGAAAAACTCTCGCGCGATCAGGACTCGATGGCGGCGAACTGTAGCAACGACGGGCTGTTGTGGCAACGGCGAACGACTTGCTAGCGGTGCCGTCGCCTGACGCGAGCGGGCAACGTTGGTAAACTTCTCCGATTACGGCGATTTTCTCGATTCGGAAGAGTTTTCGGACGATAACGTCAACCAGCTATGACAAGAAGTCGGCCATCGGTTCGCTTGCCGCGAGGAGCGTACGGTCACTTGGCTCTGCTGAACACGACAAGGAAGTCGCATGAATCGCTTTGCATTAACAACCGTCCTGTTACTTTCGATCAACTCGTTGATCGGCTGTGCGATGCTCGAAGTGCCGTACGATCCGCCGGGCCACGCCTGTGGTTGGGATCCGGTTTTCGGATCGTGTGACACGTGTGGAACCTGCGGTGGTGTGTGCGAAGGGCATACGCCGGCGTCGTATATCGGTCACCAATTGCGATGTACGTCCGGCTGCGGCGAGATCTATTGGGGACCGTGGCACGACACTCCGCCCGACCAATGCGACCCGTGTGATGACTGTGGTAATTGGGTCGGTGAGCGGTGCTGCGAGCCAAAGTTCCGACAGAAAGTATGGTGGACGATCACCGGGCAGCACGGTCCTTTGGCACACGGGAAGGGTTGTTCGTCGTGCGGCGGCAAAGGTTGTAGCTCTTGTGGCGGCGAGTTCTCCGAGGTGCCTTACTACGAGTCTGACGGACCAACGATTGCACCGCACGAAGCGCCGACACCGGAGTTGCTTCCAGACACACCGCTCCCGGCGGCACCGGAGCCGGAAACGCCTGCCTTCATTCGCCCGGCACAAGGTGTATCGCTCTCGCTTCCATTTCAAATTCGCTCGACACGCTACTCGCAATGATCGGCAACTGATTGCAGATTAGCGACACAAGAACGTGGGCCAAATCGAATCGCTGACGAGCAGTCCTTGGCGAGTCAATCGAATACGCGATCCTGTGTCTTCGAGCAAGTTCGTGCTAACGAGCTCTGCAAGCGACTTGCCGACTAGTTGATCAATTTCGAAACCGGTTGCCGCTGCAAAGCTCCGCTGATCGACACCTTCCAGGCGGCGAAGCCCAAATACGAGGCGTTCTCTGGCTGAGTCTTCGGGATTCAAATTCTCTGACTCTGCGACTGGTGACTGATCCGCCAGCACTCGATTCAGATAGGTGGTCGTGCTGCGGTGATTCGTTTCTCGCCGCCCATCAACGTGTCGTGCGGCTCCGGGTCCAGCGGCAAAGTAAGTGTGACCGGCCCAATACACCTCGTTGTGTCGGCAGCGATGGCCGGGCTTGGCAAAGTTGGAGACTTCATAGTGCTCAAAGCCGGCTTGCGTCAGGAGATCGATCGCCGCCAGGTACATGCGACGCTCGTCTTCTTCGGCAACTTGCGACAATTCACTTTTCTGAAGGCGCGACCAGAAGCTCGTTCCACGTTCAAAAGTCAATCCATACGTCGAGAGGTGATCGGGCGAAAGATCCAACGCCAGCCGCAAGTCGTTCTCCCAACTCTCTTGTGACTCGCCTGGCGCGCCGAAAATCAGATCGATCGATACCGAACGCATCGATTCGCGAGCCACTTCGAAGGCCGTCACGACTTGTTCGGCACGATGGTCCCGTTCAAGCAATGCCAACTTCGAGGCGGAGAAGGATTGGGCTCCCAGGCTGATTCGGTTGACGCCACAAGAGGCGAGCAAGTCGGCTTTCTCAAGCGTCAAATCGAGCGGGTTTGCTTCGACACTGAACTCATGCCCTTCCGCGAGAGGAAACCATTGCGTCGCGGTCGTACAAAGCTGCCGCAACTGTACGCACGACAGATGCGTCGGCGTCCCACCGCCAATGAACAGCGTGTCGACTTCGCGGGGCGTGTCAAGCCATGAAAGCTCGCGTGCGATCGCCTGAAGATACGCTTCCACGAGATCATCGCGGCCGGCAACCACCGTAAAATTGCAGTAGCCGCAGCGATGGCGGCAAAACGGAACATGAACGTACGCCGCACGGGGCGGAGCGAATCGCGAGTTGGTGGTCACAGCCACAAGTATAACCGGTCGCCAAGCATGTCCGGCAGAGCCTTCGACACAAGCTCGCGAATCTGACGGCTGTTGTAGCGTGTGCTGAAGTGGCCGACGATCACTCGCTCGTTCTTAAAGCGATCCTTCCGCTCGACATAGTCATCCAGATGCATGTGTCCGTGCTTGTGAATCTTGTCCTTCCGATGACTAGGCGCGACGAACGTCATCTCGCTGATCAATACACGCGCCTCGTACATGGCGGGACAGTTATCGAGACCCGCGGGCGCACTGTCGCCGAGATAAGCCAGTTCGGGGACGCGGACTTCGTTCGTGATCTCGACGCCCGAGAGCTTCAAGTCACGGATCTCATCTCCTCGCAGGTCCGCAAACTCGGGCTTCAGCTTCTGCTTGCGTTCCCACACGATATAGCCGAGCGCGGGGACAGTGTGGTGTGTCGCCGAGGCCGTGACGACCAACTCGCGAGACAGCTCAATCTCGTCGCCGGCTTTCACGGGAATCAACTCGCACGGCAAGCGGCCTCGATCCAGCTGTCGATAGACTTTCAACAATCGCTCGACCGTTTCGACCGCGTGATCGGGCAAATAGATTGTGGGCGGGTCCATCTTCATCATGCGTCGTCGAGCTACATAGACGGGCAACGCCGCGATGTGATCGAGATGCGTGTGCGACACGAACCAGGTCGACGTCCCCATAAAGTCCCACGGCTGCGCGCCGAGGTCAAAGCCCAACTTCATCTCCGGGATCCGCCAGTACGTCTGCACGGCGGCTCGGGAGTAGCCTTCGATTGTGATCCGTCCGTGTTTCAGCGTTCGAACGGGAGCGTTTTCGATCATGGGAATCACCGTAGACATCACGCTCCGCCGTGATGAGCCTTAGCCGGGGACGTTGGGAGTATCTATCGAGTTCGCGATCCGATCCTCAATTGCACGGGCTCATCACGACGGAGCGTGATGGCTACTTTCCACTAAGGTTGTTCGTTAACATGGGATGACAGTTTACGAGGGGCTTGGTTCAGCGGAAAGGGGATTCGCGGGAGCAGCTTTGGTTCTTTCCAACAAATGCCGACTCGCAACGAATACCGGATTAATTCAGGACTTATCTATTTTGCGACACGTGCATGACGCGACGGCAGGAGCTATTGTAGTAGCCACCGTGCTGGGACTTCGATCCCGACTCGTTTAAGCAGCGACGTATACTGCGCAGGAACGAGAATTAGGTTCCAGTCCGCGTCAATCCGATCGCGGTTTGTAGTCAAGCAGGCGAACCATGACCGAACTCATCCAAACAGCCACGGCAAACGCACACTAAGTCTTTTGTAGTCCAAGGACTCGGGCAAGATAATCGGTATTCCAAC
>JAQBZB010000356.1 GCA_027622275.1 Planctomycetota bacterium
AAAAAAACGCCGCGCTACGCCGATGCCCCTCCACATTTTCCGATGTGATGAGAAATGCAGGCTAGGGGCTCGTGGATGACAAACGGCAACCGCACAGACTACTTCGTCCACTCCTTGCTCCGCGCTCACGATTGGCAGCACCGGCCGGAGTTCGATTGGGTGTGCGACTGGTGGCGCAGCAGTAGCAGGGGCTCCCACCCAGTGCAAGCAAGCAGGGGCATCGGTGTCTGTGCCTTGGTCGGCATGGGCGGAGCCGGCAAGACCGCGATTGCCGAACGGTTCCTGAACGAGTTGCTAAACGTGGGGCAGGTTTCCAATGTGAGTAGCCAAAGTCGTGAGACTTTGGAGGAGCACAGGAAAGCCCCGAATTCTCACGAATCCGGCTACGAAGATCTTCCTCCGCCGCACAGCGTGTTTGTCTATTCGTTCTACGACGACGACAAACCGGAGAATTTCTTTCGACACCGGCAAATCTGGCTCGAAGGCTCGCAGGCATCCGTAGCCACGATTGCCGAATCGTGGAAGAACCCGTTGTCACCCTCACAGTTGATGCCGCTAATCCAACGGCATCAGGGACTGATGATCCTGGACGGGCTCGAGAAGGTTCAAGAAAGCGGCGCGCGAGGCGGCTTTGGCCGGCTGACCAGTCCCAGCCTCCGCGACCTGCTGAACCACATCGCCTGCGGGGCGGCCCGCGAGCTGAGCGTGCTGGTGACCAGCCGCTTTCCCCTGACCGACCTTCGCGACAGCCAACCTCGCTTCTTCCACACGATCGCCGTCGACCAGATCGACGTGGCGGCCGGCGGCTACATCAAAGAGTACGGCGACGGAAAGCTAAGGTCATGAGAGCTAACGAAATCGCCACGCGGCTCAACAGCCTTGCAGAACGCATGGTCCTCGATTGGGATGAGGTTCGTGAAGACCCGCAGGCTCGGCACTCGTTCCTTGTTCGTTACATGCGTGAGGCCGGCGAGCTACTGGTTGAAGCAATCGATCTTGGCGCATTATTGATCGATGATCCCGATGTGACGTCAAACCTCGATTCGTACCGCAATTCAACAATTCCCGGATTCCATCAAGTATTTCTCATCCTAGTGCAGCACTGGTTGCCGTGCATTCGCCCCGAACTCGGCGGTCGGAGAATGAAGTATCCTGATGACCACCTGGAACCGAAACTAGGGTTGAACTCACCAAACGAAGTCAAACGCTACACGTACCCAATGCGAGCGTTCGCCGAACTCATTCGGTGTGCCGGGCAATGATCTCGGGCGACACGAGAATCTAGCGAGCAAGACATGACCTTTGACGCTTTCCTCAGCCACAACAGCCAAGACAAACCGATCGTCCGCCAATTGGCTGATGCGTTGGTCGGGCGCCGATTGCGGCCGTGGTTGGACGAGCGCGAGTTGGTGCCTGGACGACCATGGCAGGAGGCATTAGAGGAGATCATTCAAACCACGAAGACGGCTGTCGTGATGTTTGGTCCTGCCGGCCTGGGGCCGTGGGAAGAACCGGAGATGCGGGCGTGTTTGAACGAGTTCGTCACTCGCAAGTTGCCGGTCATTCCCGTGCTGATGCCGGGAGCACCCAAGCAGCCTGAATTGCCGCTGTTCTTGAAAGCGTTCACGTGGGTTGACTTGCGTGGCGGGTTGAGTGACGACGGATTGGATCGCCTCGTTTGGGGAATCACTGGGCAGAAGCCCGTTTCGTTGGCCAGTTCTGCTGAATCAGAGGATTCTGCGGTTGCGCGTTTCGTGGCCGAACTCACCGCGCTGGCGAAGCGCAAGCCGCGCGTCGAATGGCTGACGTCCATCATTTCCAATTGTTGCCTCCACTTTCCGGCCGCCATCAATGAAGAATTCCGCTTCGTGCCCTTAGCGACCTGTATCGAGGAGGCGGTTGACCATGGGATTCAAGGTGAAGAGGAAGCGGGTGACCGCTGGGCAAAACGGAATTCGCTCCAAGCTGTAACTTTGATCCTGGTTGGTTTGGCGCACGCCATTACACGTTCTCCCCAGGCGCTGTTGCTGATCACGGACGCCTGTGAGACCTTGTTGAAAGACGAGAAGATCGAGCTGCGGATCACTTGGCCTAAAGATGGCAAAGACGAGTTATACCGGATGGCCGTCGAGACCAATGATCCTCACGATGAATCGATCTGTGAGTTCCTTGACGAAAACTGTGAACGGTAATCGGTTAAGCAACCGATTTCCGCTGACTAGACTCCGATGGGCTCAAGTATGCGGCCAAGTGTTTTGGCAGTTGCGACCGCAGATCTTCACGATCATGGACTAACCCAAGAACGAACAACCGTCTTGATTCGCTCGGCAGAGAGGATTCGGCGAGGTAATGGTCAAACTGCTCGCGCGTAAAACGCTTTGCCCACATCTTGCTGATGTCCGGCGCGCCAAACTCCTCGTTAAGGTGGCGCACTTTATGTTCAAGTTGGTCAAAGTTCGCGTTATACACCTTGAACAACAGATCCATCGGCTCCATGACCAACTCCATTTTACGGTCGGAAGAACTAACATCCAATCAAAGAATTATCCCATAGCCCCGGCATTTTTGTAAACCCGAGCTAGCAACCAACCAACCTTCAAAACCTGCTGCTCGAACGGGCTCGGCTGCACCTGCTGCGAGGCGACGCGGTCGCTGCGCAGGAGGACATCGAAGTTGCTCTCGGCGCTTGTGAAGCCCTGCAACTTCCAAGCCCATCCGGTCTTCGCAGAGCATCAATCGATCCATCCCACCAGCAAGCCGCTCGCGAGTCTGAACGACAGCGACCTCGAAGCGGCGCTCGTCGAGATCTGCATGAAGCTGGAGACCGCCCGGAAATCTTCGTAGACCCGCCACGCCGAAATCGCTTGCGATCGGCATTCGGGGCAGTATCATTCAGGCTGACATGCCCGATCTCCCTCCCCGGAAACCACGCCCATGTACAGAGCCCTTCCCTTCGTTGCCGTATACTTCAGCTCTCTGGTAAACGCCAGCTTCATCTGTGCCGATGATCGCGAAGCCATCGCGTCGCTGCTGAAATCCCAACTCATCGACGCGCAACTGCCGCAGGCTCAAGTTGAGGCGTTCTGCGAAGCGCGAATACCTGGAGTGCCCAATGTCGGCTCGTTGCAGGAATGGGAGCAACTCACGAAAAAATGGCGCGCGGAGATGCTCGACAAGGTCATCTTCCGCGGGGCGGCGGCCGATTGGCGGAAGTCGCCTCAGAATGTGGAGTGGCTGGAAGAGATCGAGGGTGGGCCGGAGTATCGAATCAAGAAGCTGCGGTATGAGATTCTGCCGGGCTTGTGGGTGCCGGCGTTGCTTTATGAACCGCTCAAGCTGAGCGGCAAAGTGCCTGTCGTCATGAACGTCAACGGGCATGATCGAGATGGCAAGGCGGCCAAGTACAAACAAATCCGCTGCATCAACCAAGCCAAACGCGGCATGATCGCGTTGAATGTGGAATGGCTCGGGATGGGGCAATTGAACTCCGGCGGCTTCGTGCATTACCGCATGAATCAACTCGATCTGTGCGGCACCGGCGGGATCGCTCCTTTCTATCTGGCGATGGAACGTGGACTCGACGTGCTGTTAAGCCACGAGCATGCGGATCACCAACGCGTTGGTGTGGCAGGCCTTTCGGGCGGCGGGTGGCAAACGATTTTCATTAGCTCGCTCGATACCCGCGTCACGCTCACGAATCCAGTCGCGGGCTATTCCAGCTTCGTGACGCGGATTCACAATCACTCCGATCTGGGCGATTCCGAACAGACTCCTTGCGACATGGCGACGGTCGCCGATTATTCACATCTCACCGCCATGATGGCTCCGCGCGCGACGCTGCTAACCTTCAACGTCGCCGATAATTGTTGCTTCGCCTCCGGCCATGCCTTGCAGCCGTTGGTCGATGCCGCCGAACCGGCCTTCCGGCTGTACGACAAGGTCGATCGTCTGGCTTCGCACGTGAACCACGTTCCGGGCACGCATAACTTTGAACAAGACAACCGCGAAACGCTCTATCGCATGTTCGGCAAGCATTTTTACGCCGGTGACGCTTCGTTCGACGCGCAGGAGATCGCCAGCGACGACGAAGTGAAGACGAAGGAAGAGCTGACTGTCCCGCTGCCCTCGGCCAATGCCGACTTTAACACGCTCGCGTTGGGGCTCATCGACGAGTTGCCTCGCGAGCGACTACCGGCCAAGGCGACCGCCGAGTGGATCGATTCTGCGCGTCAGCGTTTGGCCCAGGTCGTGAACGCTCATGAGGATGAAGTCGACGCGGAAGAACTGCCGGCCCAATCGAACGGCGAGATTAATGCCAAGCTCTGGAAGCTGAACGTCGGCGACGAGTGGACGGTTCCGGTGATTGAACTCACGAAAGCGAACGCTGCTCCGACCGCGACATCGATCGTCATCGCGGAGAGCGGACGGGCGTCCGCGGCGGAGACCGTCCAGCGGTTGCTCGACGCAGGCCATCGCGTGCTGGCCGTCGATCCGTTCTACATCGGCGAGTCGCAGATTCCGAGCCGCGACTTTTTGTTCGCATTACTCGTCGGGGCGGTCGGCGAACGCCCGGTCGGCATCCAAGCCAGCCAACTCGCCGCGATCGCGCGTTGGACCAAGCAGCAACATCCCGGTGCCGACATTCAAATCGTGGCCGAAGGCGAGCGGATGAGCCTGGCCGCGCTGATCGCCGCTGGTCTGGAAACGAAGGCCATCGATCGAGTTGAATTGCTGGGCTCACTGGCCACGCTCAAGCAAGTGGTCGAGCAGAATTACACGGTCAACGAGAAACCAGAATTCTTTTGCTTTGGCTTGCTCGAAGCCTTCGACATCCGAGAGCTGGCCGCGCTGGTGGCACCACGCGAAGTGCGTTTCATCGATGCGAACGAACGCATGAAAGCCGAGCTTGCTCCGCTGAAGTCCTGGTATGCCGACCTTGGCCTGGAGCACGATCCGTTGCGATAGGACGACGAACTCAGAAGCACGCTCGCTGACGCGACGAAACGGGAAACTGAGCCGTTCGTGACAACATCAGGGGTCTGAAAAGAGCACCCCCGAGTTCTCCGCGAATTACTATGAAGAGACACGGCCGATTGTGTCGTGTCAGGCATTACGCCAACTGGCGATCTGGTGCCGGGAAAGGCTTGAAAACGCCGGAGAATCATCATGTACGACAACCGAGAGAGTAGCACTCCCCCCCATCGTTTGCGAATCCAAACGACGACGATCTAAGAAGCCCAAGCTGGGAAGAGCTCACGCCCGTTCAGCGGGAAAGAATTCTGGCAATCCTGACACGGATGGTAATGGGCAGACTGGCGACACCTCCAGCGGAAAAGGAGGTGCGTCATGACTAAACGACGAAGCAAATCGCGTGACGCCGCGCGTACTCCCCAAAGCGAATCGCGCCGCGCGTTTGACGACGCGAATCGAAAGCTCCAAGACCATCATCTTGAGCGACTCGCGGTCGTGTACGTGCGCCAGTCGAGCCAACGCCAGGTCGAGGAGCATCGTGAGTCGGCAGCGCTTCAGTACGCCCTCACAAAACGGGCCGAGCAATACGGCTGGCCGCAGGACCGGATCTTGGTGATCGATGAGGATCAGGGGCAAAGCGGCAGGTCGGCCGAAAATCGGCTGGGATTTCAGCAGCTTATTGCCGAAGTGAGTCTCGATCATGTGGGGCTTGTTCTCGGCATCGAGATGAGCCGCCTCGCGAGGTCCAACAAGGACTGGCACCAACTCTTGGAGTTGTGCGCCTTGTTTCGCTGCTTGCTGGCCGATCAGGACGGCCTGTACGATCCTACCGAGTACAACGATCGCCTGCTGCTCGGACTGCGGGGAATGATGAGCGAGGCCGAGTTGCACATCCTCCGTGGTCGAATGTATCAAGCGGCACTCAACAAGGCTCGCCGCGGTGAGTTGATCACGCACGTTCCGCTCGGGTACATTCGCACACCTCACGGCGAAGTGGCCATCGATCCTGGCCCGGAGGTGCAGGACACCATCAAGCTGATCTTCAGGGAGTTCGACCGACTCGGGAGCGCGATGTCCTTGCTACGGTATCTGCATCGACACGATATTCGCCTACCGATTCGTCCGATCTTCGGGCCGAACAAAGGACAAATCGACTGGCGAAGGCCAGTCTACGCGACGATCATCAACATCTTGCACAATCCTACGTATGCCGGCAGCTATGCCTACGGTCGGTTTCAAACCGATCCACGCCGCCGAGCAACTGGCAGGGCGCAAGCTCGATTCCAAGCCAGCATCGAAGATTGGAAGGTTCTGATCCACGACAAGCTGCCGGCGTATATTACGTGGGAGCAGTACCTCGCAAATGTGAACCGGTTGAGAGCGAACGGCTCGATGTTCGACACCGCTGGTGCGGTTCGAGATGGAGAGTCGTTGCTGGCAGGAGTCATTTATTGTGACCGATGCAACCGACGGATGTTTCCGCATTACAAAGGAAAGAAGAAGTCGGTGGCCTACGTCTGTCCAGGTAACTATCCGTCAAGTGGCGTCTCCACATGCCAGCGGCTCAGTGCTCGCTTTGTCGATGACTTGGTCGTGAAGCAGGTCTTGAGCGCAATCGAGCCGGCTTCACTCGAACTGAGCCTGCGTGCAACGGACGAAATCCGCAAGGAACACGACGAGGTCCACGCACAATGGCAGCGTCGGCTGGACGACGCTGCCAAACGCTCGAATCGGGCAGGTCAGCAGTACAAAGCCGTTGATCCTGCGAATCGCCGAGTGGCATCGAAGCTAGAGCGTCAATGGGAAGAAACGCTCGCCGAACAACGACATCTGGAAGATGAATACGATCGATTTCTCCGCGATCAACCGGACCGACTTTCCCAAGACGATATCGAGGCCATTGGACAATTGAGTGCGAACGTCCCACAGCTATGGAGCCAATCATCGCCCTTCTCAGCCGATCACAAACGAATCGTGCGGCACTTGATTGATCGAGTGGTCGTTGAGATTGACGGCAATTCGGAAGTTGTGCAAGTGGCGATTCGTTGGCAAGGTGGCTTTGATAGCCGGCACGAATTGATCCGATCCGTGGCAAACTACGACCAACTGAAGGACTTCGAGAGGCTGCGAAAACGGGTCAACGAACGCTGGCGGTCTGGCCGGTCGACAACCGCGATCGCCAAGGATCTCAACACGGAAGGATTTTGCACGCCTAAGGCTGGCGGGAAGCACACGCGTTACACGATTCGGAAGCTGCTCGACTCGTGGGGCCTGACGGAGCCGGAACGACCACAAAGTCCGGTGGAATTCGCTACGCTCGATCCCAACGAATGGTGGTTGCTCGATCTGAGCTGCAAGTTGTCGATCGATCGGTCAACGCTCGCAAGGTGGTGCCGGCGTGGCTGGGTCCACGCGCGCCAACTACCTGGACAACGGCGGTGGTGGATCGTCTGGGCGGACGAGGATGAATGCATCAGGCTTCGGAGACTCTACGAACATGGGCGCGGCTGGCCACGCCACAACGGAAGTCCCTACCCAGAAGAATTGAAGTATCCAAAGCCGAGGCCGCCTATAAAGTGACGCCGCCGAACTCAGGGCGGTTGCGTCACGATACCGGCGTACGCCTCCGTTCGACCCAGGATTTACACGATTGAGGCGCAGCCGCAGTTGCCTTTGGGGAAGCGATGGCGGAGAATACTTCACCGACATGAGCATTGTAGCGAGGGGAATGATTCAATGACGAAGCTGTCGCTGTGTCTTATTTGCCGGGATAACGAGCGGACGATTCGGCCGTGTTTGGAAAGTATCCGGCTGTGGGTTGATGAGATGGTTGTCGTGGATACGGGGTCGACGGATCAGACGCCTCAGATCGCCACTGAACTTGGGGCTCGGCTGTTTCATTTCGAGTGGTGTGATGACTTTGCGGCGGCCCGGAATGAATCATTGTGCCATGCTCGCGGCGAGTGGCTCTTCTGGATGGATAGCGATGATACGATTTCTGAGACAAGTGGCAGGAAGTTGTGAGAACTGGCCTACGGACGGCATAGCCCCCGAACTCTTGGCCACGTGATGCAAGTTGAATGTCCTGGGGAACGCGAAGGTGATTTGACGGTTGTGGATCACGTGAAGATGTTTCGCAATCATCCAGCCATTCGCTTCGAGTTCGGCATACACGAGCAGGTTTTGCCGTCGATTCGGCGACTCGGTGGCGAAGTGCTACGGACCGATATCTCGGTCGTTCACTCGGGAGCGGATCATAGCGCGGATGGCCGCCGACGAAAGTACGACCGCGACTTGAGAATTCTTGGCCGGGAACTTGAGCGTCGGCCAGAGCATCCCTTCGTTCTCTTCAATCTTGGCATGACGTATGCTGACATGGATGAACACGCGTCGGCGATCGAGTTTTTGAGTAGGTGTGTAGTTCGACTGTTTTAGATCTGTCTCTTGTTTAAGTTGGATGGTGCCAATTGGTTATGCCGCTTCCAG